>NZ_DASVSG010000122.1:0-5075 GCF_036388195.1 Jatrophihabitans sp.
GTCAGGGCAGCCCGCTGCACCGCGGCCGAGCCGATCACGCAGTCCAGCCTGGTCATGCTGACCATCTCGATGATGGTGCGCACGCCGCGGCCCTCGGCGCCCACCAGCCAGCCGGTGGTCGAGTCGAACTCCACCTCGGACGAGGCGTTGGACCGGTTGCCGAGCTTGTCCTTCAGCCGCTGCAGGGCGAAGTTGTTGCCCTTGCCGTCGGGCAGCACCCGCGGCACCAGGAAGCAGCTCAGGCCCGCCTCGGCCTGCGCCAGCACCAGGAACAGGTCGCACATCGGGGCCGAGCAGAACCACTTGTGGCCGGTGATCGAGTAGCTGCCGTCGCAGTTGCGGACCGCCCGGGTGGTGTTGGCCCGGACGTCCGAGCCGCCCTGCTTCTCGGTCATCGCCATGCCGGCCAGCAGCCCGGACTTCAGACCCGGCGCCCGCAGGCCGAAGTCGTAGCTCAGGCTGGTCAGGCCGGGCTCGTACTCGGCGGCCAATGCCGGGCTGTGCCGCAGCGCCGGCAGCACGGCGTAGGTCATCGAGATCGGGCAGGCGTGCCCCTGCTCGACCTGGCCCCAGACGTAGAACCCGGCCGCCCGCGCCAGGTGGGCCGTGGGGCTGGGGTCCGTCCAGGGCGCGGCGTGCAGGCCGTTGCGCACCGCGACGTCCATCAGCTGGTGCCAGGACGGGTGGAACTCGACCTCGTCGATCCGGTTGCCGTACCGGTCGTGGCTGCGCAGCACCGGTGGGTAGAGGTTGGCCAGCCGGGCCCAGTCCTGCGCCTCGGGACTGCCGGCGAGCTGCCCCAGCGCGCTCAGCCGGCCGGTATCGGCGCCTGCGGCGGACAGCGCCGCCGCCAGCGAGCGGTCGTCGTCGAACAGGTTGACGCCCGACCACGGCGCGGGGACGTTGAAGACATAGTGTGTCGCCACCCGGCCGAGGTTACCCGCCGGTAGCCCAGGTGGCCCGGGGAACAACTGCGCGGCCTAGCTGTCCATGGAACGGCCTAGCTGTCCATGGAACGGCCTAGCTGTCCGCGGAACCCAGCGTGATCTGCACGTCGGCGCTCTTGCCGCCCCGAACGTAGGTGACCTTGACCTGCTGGCCGGGAGCGTGGTTGCGGACGGCGGCGATCAGCGCGTCCGCGGTGGTGACCCGCTGGCCGTCGAGGGCGGTGATGATGTCGCCGACCTTCATCCCTGCCTTGGACGCGGGCCCGCCGGCGTTGACCGAGCGCAGCGGGACGCCGGGCTGGGACTGGGCGCCGGTCTGCGGGCCTCCGACCCCGACGCCGAGCACCGCGTGGGTGGCCTTGCCGGTGGCGATCAGCTCGCTGGCGATCCGGCTGGCCTCATCGGCCGGGATCGCGAACCCGATGCCGATGTTGCCGGACTGCTGCGGCGGCTGGCCGGGAATCTGCAGCCCACCGCCGGAGCCGTCGGTGGCGATGGCGGTGTTGATCCCCACCACCGAGCCGTTCAGGTCGACCAGCGGGCCACCGGAGTTGCCGGGGTTGATCGCGGCGTCGGTCTGGACCGCCGCGAACACCGCCTGGTCCTTGTCACCGGCCCGGACCGGGCGCGACAGGTTGCTGACGATGCCGCTGGTCACGGTGTCGGACAGGCCCAGCGGGGCGCCGACCGCCACCACGGTCTGGCCGACGCTCAGCGAGCTGGACTTGGCGAAGGTCGCGGCGGGCAGGTCGTCCAGGTCGATCTTGATCACGGCCAGGTCGTCGGAGGTGTCCCGGCCGACGATCTTGGCCGCGGCGGTCCGCCCGTCGGCCAGCGTCACCTCAAGGTCGCCGGCGCCGCTGCCGACCGAGATCACGTGGTCGTTGGTGAGGATGTAGCCGTCCTTGCGGATGATGACGCCGGAGCCGGTGCCCGACTGCTGCCCCGCGCGTGCCTCGATGGTCACCACGCTCGGCCGGATCTTGGCCGCCGCCGCCCCGATCGTGCCGTCCAGCTGGGCGGCCGGAGCCCCGGTCGCGTTGGTGATCCGCAGTCCGGTGTTCACCGAGCCGCCGTTGTTGCGATCGACCGCCGCGACCACTCCGCCGCCGACCCCGCCACCGACCAGGGCGGCGAGCAGCGCGGTGAGCAGCAGGGTCCGGCCGCGCCGGCGCTTGGCGGGCTCGGCCGGGGCGCCGGCGTCGCTGCTCGGTGGCCCGTCCAGGGTGGGCAGTTGCTGGGTGTGCTGAACCGGCTGGTAGCCCTGCTGACCCGGGTACTGCTGCGAGCCCGCAAATCCCTGCGAGCCCGCCAATCCCTGCGGCGCCGGATATCCCTGCTGGCCGGCGTACCCCTGCGGCGCCGGATATCCCTGCTGGCTGGCATACGCCTGCGGCGCCGAGTACGCCTCCTGAGCCGGATAGGCCTGCTGGCCAGCCGGGAAGCCCTGACCGGGGTAGCCGGCGTCCCCGCCCTGCGGCGGGTGCGGCTGGAAGGCGGGTGCCGGCGGGTAGCCGGTGGTACCCGGCTCAGCAGGTGGCGGGCGCCAAGCCTGCTGGTAGCCCTCACGGTGCTCGGAATCCTCGCCAGCGCCAGATGATGGCGGGTATTCGTTCGAGGTCATGCCCCCACTCTGGTTCCCGACGCTGTGCGGTGGCTGTGAGCGCCTGCAGCCAGCGGTATGACTGCCACGGCCCGCGGAGGCGACTGCCGGGGCCAGCGGGAGGGGGCGGTAGCGGGCCAGCGGAGGCGGCTCAGTCAGGGCCAGCGGAGGCGGCTCAGCCGGCGCCGTCCGTCGGCGTCTCGGGCGGCAGTTCGACCCGGTCCCGGCCGGTCCGCTTGGCTCGGTAGAGGGCGTTGTCGGCCTGCTCGATCAGCTGGGTGATGACCTCGCCGTGCTGGGGGTAGGCAGCCAACCCGATCGAGGCGGTGAGCGAGATCCGCTCACGGGGTCCGGGGATGACCAGCCCGCGAATGCGGCTCAGGATCCGTTCGGCGACCTGGCAGGCCTCCTCGAGCCCGATGTCGTCGAGGAAGACCACGAACTCCTCACCTCCGAACCGCGCGACGGCGTCGTAGCCGCGCAGCTCCCGCTTGAGGGCCTCCCCGATGGCCTTCAACACGGCATCGCCGGCCAGGTGGCCGGCGGTGTCGTTGACCCGTTTGAAGTGGTCGAGATCCATCAGCAGCACCGCGCAGGGCGCTTCCTCGCGCTGGGCGCGCAGCAACTCCCGCTGGGACAGCTCCTGCCAGGCCGCCGCGTTCAGCAGGCCGGTCTTGGAGTCGGTGGTCGCCGCGATCTCGAGCTGGGAGACCAGTGAGCTGCGCTGCAGCAGCAACATCAGGACCAGCACGGCCGGGATCAGCCACGCCAGCCGCAGGTAGAGGTCGGCGGTCATCACCCCGAGCACCAGGGTCGCCATCTCCAACCCCAGCTCCTCCCTGGCCGGCAACAGCGCGGTCAGCGAGTGCACGCCGGAGGCCAGGTAGATCACCCCGATCACCAGCACGGTGTTGATCAGGAAGAAGGCCGCCGCCGAGACCGTGATCGCCAGCGCGGTGAGCGCGCCCGCCGGCAGGGTGACGATCCGGGGCTGGATGGCGGTGGCGACCACCTTGGCCGCCAGTGTGGCGAGCACCACGGTCGCGCCGGTGTAGGTGACCCGGTAGGCCACTGCCTTCTGCTGCCGGCGGCGCATGGCTGCCACTGCGAAGACGCCGCACACCAGGACCGCGCTGTAACCGATCGGCAGAATCAGCACCCCAGCGAACGCCCAGACCGAATGCAGGCCGACCAGCACCGCGCCGCCGAGATAGCGGCGCATCCGCTGCATCCGGTGGGTGATCTCGGAGTAGGCGATGCTGAGCAGCAGCAGCGCCGCCAGCCGGGTCGTCGCCGACACGGTCAGGCATTGGGAGTAGCTGGTGACCAGGCTGACCGCGGTGGCCAGCACGGTGAGGACTTCGACCCCGATGATCAGCGCCAGCGCCTTGGGCGGCACCGACCACAGCCGCCAGCTGCGAACCGTCCGCAACCGGCGCGCCCGCCCGTCAGCCGGCGTGAGGCTTGAGGCAGCCATGGCGTCGAAGGAGCTCCGAACGTGGAAAGTGTGGCGGTCGGTTTTCGCCGCGGTCTGGCTCCTGGCAACCGGAGCGCGAACTAAACAGAGCTCAGTAGTTAAAAGTATGCCCGAAGGTGTGACCACGTGTCACGATGTCGTAATTGTTCGCAATAGATACTAGTGGTACGGTTATGCGGCCATTCTCAGAACGTGCAAATCCCCCCTAGTAGGACGAGACTGTCCAGCGGTAGTCTCGGGACGCTCAGCGTTGCTGAGATCGCATCGCACGGCCGGTGGCCTCGCTCGCCGTGCGCAAGCAGCTGAACCAACAGCTGACGAGGGAGGTGGCTCACCGTGCTGCACTTAGAATGGAACTAATACGCACCCACCGGTAACCACCACCTCTACACAGCGCCAGGCGCCGTGCGGTAGCCGGACCGCGCTCGCTTGGATGCGAAAGGGCGTTCATGACGCCGACCAGCCGGGTCACGGCGACCGACGGTGTGCAACTGGCGGTCTACGAAGCCGGGGATCCGGCCGGCGCCACCATCGTGGCGGTGCATGGCTATCCCGATAACGCCTCGGTCTGGGACGGGGTCGTCGAACTGCTGCGCGAGCGGTTCCACGTGGTCAGCTATGACGTCAGGGGCGCCGGCCAGTCAGGCGCCCCCGATGATCGGGCCGGCTACCGCCTCGACCAGCTCGAAGCCGACTTCGCCTCGGTGATCGAGGCGGTCAGCCCGGATCGTCCGGTGCACCTGCTGGCCCATGACTGGGGGTCGGTCCAGGGCTGGCAGTGCGTCACCAGCGAGCGGCTGCAGAGCCGGATCGCCAGCTTCACCTCGATCTCCGGACCGGGCCTGGATCACGCCGCCCGATGGCTGCGCTCCAAGCTGCGGCCGTCCCCCCGTGACCTGGCGACCCTGGCGCGGCAGCTCGGCCACTCCTATTACCTGCTGGTGTTCCAGATCCCGGGGCTGCCCGAGCTCGGCTGGCGTAGCGGCGTGTTCGACCGGCTGCTGGGCCGGCGCTCCCCGACGGACGAGCGCGGGCTGGCGGACAAGAT
>NZ_DASVSG010000123.1:0-1956 GCF_036388195.1 Jatrophihabitans sp.
GTGCCGCACTGGTTCGGCAGCGCCGGTGACCAGCCGGCCGAGATCCTGAGCCTGTTCGGGCCGCAGGGCGAGCGGGTGCACACCCGGGCGAAGTCGGTTTCCCATAGCAATGACGCGACCTGAGCTCGCGGCCCGGCAGCACCGGCTAGCGTGGCACCGATGACCCGCACCAGCCGTTAAGAGGTAGCCCAGCCATGCCCGAGCAGCGCCGACCGGTCGCGGTGGTCGTGGATCTGTACACCTGCAGCCACTTCCTGCTGGACGCCTTCACCGCCCTCGACATCGACGTGGTCCAGATCAAGAGCGACCCCGAGCTGACCCCGTTCGGGCCGCCGATGAAGTACCTGGCGACCGTGACCGGCTCCGATCCGGCGGCGCTGGTCGACCAGCTCGCCCCGTACTCGCCGATCGCGGTGGTGGCCGGCATGGAGACCGACGTGCTGCTGGCCGACGCGGTGTCCGAGCTGGCAGGCCTGCCCAGCAACGGGACGGCGCTGTCCTTGGCGCGACGGGACAAGTACGAGATGGCCGAGGCATTGCGCCGGGCCGGCGTCCGGTGCGCCGAGCAGTTCAAGAGCGGCAGCGCCGAGGACGTGGTGGCCTGGGCCGAAGCGGCCGGGCGGTATCCGGTGGTGGTGAAGCCGCTGGCCTCGGCCGCGACCGACATGGTCGCCATCTGCGCCGACGCCGCCCAGGTCCGCGAGGCTGCCGAGACGATCCTGGGCACCGAGACGATCTGGGGCGAGGTGAACCGCGAGGTCCTGATCCAGTCCTACCTGGACGGCGTCGAATACGTCGTGGACATGGTGTCCTGGCAGGGCCGGCGGTACACCTGCGGCATCTGGGAGTACCGCAAGCGGCAGGTCGGCGTGCACAACATCTACGACTACGAGGTCCTGCTGCCGGCCCAGGACAGCCGGGTTCCCGAACTCATCGGCTACGTCGACTCCGCGCTGCGGGCGCTGGGCATCGAGTACGGCCCGACCCACGCCGAGGTGATCATCACTCCGGACGGCCCGGCGCTGGTCGAGGTCGGCGCCCGGACCGCCGGCAACCTCAGCCCCACCTTTCACGACCTGTGCCTGGGCGCGAACCAGGCCGGCCTGACCGCGCTGGCCTACGCCCGTCCCGAGGAGTTCCTCGACCGCTATGCCGGCCGGTGCTACACCGCGCTGGCGCAGGCATGGGTCTACAACACCCCCACCGAGCAGGCCGGGATGGTGCGCGGCGTCAACCAGGAGGTGGTCGCCGAGATCGAAGCGCTGCCCACCGTCCGCGAGCTGATCGTGAAGCTACGGCCTGGCTGGCGGATGCGGCCGACCGTCGACCTGCTGTCGAGCACGCTCAAAGCCTTCCTGGCGGCCGACTCGACCGAGGAGCTGCAACGGGACTACCAGCGGATCACCGAGCTCAAGGACCACGTGTACGAGCTGGAGTGAGCGCTGAGTAGCAGTCTCATCGGCGGGAGCGGCCGAGCGCGCTGAGCCCGAGCATGTCCAGGGCGGCCAGCAGCGGCTCGGTGGCAGCCCGGTCGCGTACCGCGATCCGGATCCAGCCGGGGCCTAGCCCGGGAAAGGTGTCGGCCCGGCGCACCGCGATGCCGAGGGTTCGCAGTTCGGCGTGCACACCGGCCCGGCCGGGATGGCGGGTGAGCACGAACGGCCCGGCCCCGTCGGCGCGAACCTCGAAGCCGCGCTGCGCCAGCTCGCCGGTCAGCGCTCGGCGGTGCTCGGTGACCGCGGCGGCCCGGCGGTGCGCCTCGGGCCGCGCCGGCGCTGCCAGGCAGGCCTCGGCGGCGGCAAGCGCGGGGCTCGACACCGACCAGCGCGGCTGGGCCGCGGCGGCCGCGGCGACCGTCCCGGCATCACCGAGCAGGTAGCCGACCCGCAGCCCGGCCAGGCCCCAGGTCTTGGTCAGCGATCGCACCACCACGATGCCGGTCAGGTCGTCCAGTCC
>NZ_DASVSG010000124.1:0-32349 GCF_036388195.1 Jatrophihabitans sp.
CGCGCCGGCACCCCAGCGTCGCCACGTCCCAGGTCTGGGTCAGGTCCAGCCGGGCAGCCCGGGCGGACCTGGCCACGTCCAGGGACCAGGGCGGCCGGGCGGCGTCGTCCAGGCTCTTGAGCCCGAGCTCGCTGGGCCGGATCAGCCGGCAGGCGCCGAGCACGTCGCCGCGGTCGTCGGCCAGGGCGATGAACACCGAGGCCGGCTCGTAGGGCCCGTACTCGTCCTCCAACTGTTGCCGGGTGTTGCCGTAGACCCGCAGGAACACGTCCGCCTCGCACTCCCGGGTGGCCTCGAGCAGGTCTGCCTCAGGGTTGAACCGCAGGCTCAGTAAGGCAGCGCTTTCCATGCGAGTCCTCTCGGCCGGCCTTGCTCACCCTGGGTGCCGGCAAGCCTACTGCCCGCATGGGCCAATCGGGCATAGGCAATTTGTCAGCTGTTGTTGTAGGGCATCACCGGGAACCAGCCGAAACCGAACAGCGACGGCACCCGAATGTCCCAGTAGACGACGGTAAAGACGCCGACGGCGAGGAAGGAGACGGCGGTGACGGTGGTGATCCGGCCCGGCTTGGCGGTCATCCAACGCACCAGCCAGCCCCGGCCGAGAACGGTCAGCAGCAGGAACAGCAGCCCCATGATCAGCATGTTCCCCAACGACTGCAGGACGAAGATCGCGGCGCCGTAGAGCGGGTTGTGACGCTCGGCGGCGTACTGGAACATCTTGTGGAACAGCCCGAACGGCCGCCCGATCAGGAAGCCGCCGATCAGCGCGCCGAGCACCACCAGCCGGGCATTCGGGTAGCGCTGCTGCAGCTTGGCCAGCGGGTCCGGAACCATCCGAAGCTCGGCCAGCCCGAGGTAGAGCAGGGCCAGCCCGATCACGCCGAAGACCACCGAGGACTGCACCAGCCGCACCGGCATGTCACCCACCTTGTCGGTGGACAGCTGCGGAATGCCGGTTCCCCACCATGCGCCGACCGCGCCGTAGAGCGCCGAGACCGGCAGCATGCCTGCCACCAGCCACCCCAGCGGGCGCAGCATCGACCGCATGCCCTGCCGCCGCTGCTGCTCCACCATCGGCCCGACGGCGCCGAACACCGCGATGTTGCAGGCGGTGAACGACCCTGCGACACCGGTCACGAACGCGAACAGCGCGCCGGAGAGCAGGCCGCTGATCGGCGTCGTCCGGGCGTCATGACCCAGAGCGGTCTCGGCGATGTTCTGCCCGATGGTGGTGTCGACCAGCTCGAAGGACCAGAGCACGGCCATCGCGAGCCCTGCCAGCAACCCGATCAGCAGCGTACGGCCCCGCCGGGACCGCTCAGCAGCGCGCGTGGACGCGAGTTCGCCAGGGTGAATGTCGACCATGTTGGCGCCTTTCCTTGCCCGGCCGGAGCCCGGATCTCTCAGCGATTGAGGGGCGATGCCGGCCGGCCCGCAAGAGCCGCCGTCCGTCCCGCAGCGAGGGTGGCATCCGGCGTCCGGCGGACGCACCTCCGCTCGTGCGGTGGTCGGCAATCGCGCCGGGTGGCTGGCAGACCGAAATGTCCAAGGCATAAACTCGGACGAGTACGGCAATTGTCAAGAGGCGCCAGGCGTCCAGGACGGTCAATATTCGGCGAATGCGGACGACCCTCCGCTCCCGCGGCCGGCTGGTGTCCGAGCGTGTCGGAAAGCCGCCGTCCTGCTTGATCGGACGGTACCGGTGGGCCGGTGTCAGCCTCCGGGTGACGGGGAGTACGTCAGACCGTTGCGACCTGAGGAGAGACATTGCCTACGATTCTCGGCTCGATCAGGGGACTGGTGCTGGCTCCTTCGTTGGAGGAGGTGAGCTTCGCCGGCCGCGGGTTCCCGATCTGTTCGACACCTGCCACCGATCGGCTCGAGGCGGTCCCCCAGGCAGTGGTGTGCGGGTTCGAATGGGCGATCGCCGCGCACGACCTCACCGACCTCAACCGCCGGCTGCGCCTGATCGAGGAGGAGCAGCGCGGCTTCGCCTATGAGGGCGCGGTGATGGCGTACACGATCCTGGACACCATCCGCGGCAATCGGACCCGGGAGTTGCTCAGCGGGGCGGGCGAGAAGCACATCCTGCTTGCCTATATAGGTATTGGTTTCGCCATGGCCAGGTTGCCCCGTCCCCTGTGGAAGAAGGTGCTGCCCGACCTGTCCTCGCGCTACCACCCCACCATGAGCTGGCTGGCGGTCGACGGCTACGGCTTCGACCGCGCCTACTTCGAGACCGAGCGCTGGGTCGACCGGCAGGAGATCCCGAGCCCCTACCCCTGGCAGGGATCGCCGGAGTACTTCCTGCGCGCGGTGGACCAGGGCATCGGCCGGGCGCTGTGGTTCATCTTCGGCGCCGACCCGGACAAGGTCACCGGAGCGGTGCGGCGCTTCGCCGAGTCCCGGCAGGCCGACCTGTGGAGCGGGGTCGGGCTGGCGGCGACGTTCGCCGGTGGCTGCCCCTCCGAGGGCATGGCCCGGTTGCGCGGGTCCGCCGGGGAGCACTGGTCGGAGCTCGCGCTCGGATCGGTGTTCGCGGTCAAGGGCCGTACCGATGCCGGCTTCGTTCCCGAGCACACCGTGATGGCCAGTGAGCAACTGACCAGCCTGTCCATCGAGGGCGCCGCCGCCCTGGCCGACCGCACCGAGGTCGAGCCCGGCGGCAGTGGACCGGTGCCGCAGTACGAGATCTGGCGCCGGCGGATCCGGGCCCACCTCGCGCCGTCCTGAGCCTGGCGATCGGCTCGGTCGCCACCGGCAGCCGGCACGGGCGCCGGAGTAGGCACAACGGAGTAAGCGGCCGTTTCGTGCCGCTGCGAACATCACTGTTCACACCCACCCCCGGTCGCACCGACCCGTCGAGGGAGACAACATTGCCCGGCATCAGGGCGCTGCGGCGCCGCATCCTCACCCCCACCATGTCCGCGACGAAGCTGGATGTCCGCGGCTTCCATGAGAAGGACGCCGCGTCCAAGCAGTTGCTGGAGACGGTGGGCGCGACGTTCCTCACCGGCTACGGCGCCGCCGTGGAGGCCCGGACGACGGCGGAGTGCGAGCAGCGGCTGGAGCGGGTTCCACCGCAGTTCCGGGGTTTCGCCTACGAGGGCGCGGCAATGGGCTACGCGGTGCTGGACGGCCTGCCCGTCGGCGGCAGCGGTCACGTGTCGGCGTTCCTGGCCGGCCGTGGCCGCCAGCACGCCTACATGGCCTACATCGGCGTGGGCTGGGCGATGGCGAGGCTGCCCCGGTTCCGGTGGTCGCGGGTCACCGTCGCCGATCCGCTGATGCGATGGCTGGTGCTGGACGGCTTCGGCTTCCACCAGGCCTACTTCAAGACCGACAGGTACGTCACCGGGCAGTACCAGGAGCCGGAGTTCCCCTGGCCTGTCGAAGGTCAGCGGTGGTACTCCAACCATGCGATCGACCAGGGCATCGGCCGGGCGCTGTGGTTCGTCGGCGGCACCGAGGCGGAGTTGGTGGCCAGCATGATCGAGAGGTTCCCGGAGTCCCGGCAGCCGGACCTGTGGAGCGGCGCGGGCCTGGCGGCCACCTATGCCGGCGGCGCCGGTGAGGACGAGCTGCGCGCCTTCGCCGATCGGGCCGGGGAGTATCGCCCGCAGGTTGCTCAGGGTTCGGCGTTCGCCGCGACCGCACGGGTCGAAGCGGGATTGGTGACCGCGCACACCGAGCTGGCCACCCAGGTGTTCTGGGGCCTGACCCCGGAGCAGGCTTCGTCGGTCAGCATCAGCCAACGCCCTGAGGGTCCGGTCGCCGATGACCTGCCGGCGTACGAGCTCTGGCGCCAGCAGGTCGCCAGCGCCTTCGTCACGCTCGGACGGGTCTAGGCGATGGCGGCGCCGACTGCCGCGCTCAGCCAGCGAGGGCGCACCCCGCCCGGCCCGCCCCGTACGGCCACCCTCGGCCTGGTCAGCAAACTGGCCTCCGACCGGCTCGGATTGATGAACCTGGCGGCTTCGCGGTACGGCGACGCGGTCCGGCTGGCGATCGGCCCGAAGAACCTCTACCTGTTCAACAATCCCGAGTTCGCCAAGCACGTCCTTGCCGACAATGCCGCCAACTATCACAAGGGCGTCGGGCTCGTGCAGGCCAAGCGCGCGATCGGTGACGGCCTGCTGACCAGCGAGGGCGAGTTGTGGCGCAAGCAGCGCAAGATGATCCAGCCGGTGTTCCAGGCCAAGCGGATCGCCCAGCAAGCCGGGGTGATCGCTGCCGAAGCGACCAGCCTGGTGGAGCGGCTGAGCCAGCACCTGGGCGGCGGGCCCGTCGACATCATGCACGAGATGACCGGACTCACCCTGGGGGTGCTGGGCCACTCCCTGCTCGATGCCGACCTCAGCGTCTACGCCGGCGTCGGGCATTCCTTCGAGGCGGTCCAGGACCAGGCGATGTTCGAGATGGTGACGCTGGGCAAGGTGCCGATGTGGGCGCCGTTGCCCAAGCAACTGCGCTTTCGCAAGGCGCGGGCGAACCTCGAGCACGTCGTCGACCGCCTGGTTGCCGACCGGCTCGCCCGCACCGGCGAGGGGGCTGGCGATGACGTGATGACGCGGCTGATCGACTCGACCCGGCAGGAGCCCGACCCGGCGGTGGGCAAGCAGCGGATGCGCGATGAGCTGGTGACGCTGCTGCTGGCCGGGCACGAGACGACGGCAAGCACGCTCGGCTGGACGTTCTACCTGCTGGACAAGCATCCCCACGTCTGGCAGCGGTTGCACGAGGAGGCTGTCGAGGTGCTCTCCGACCGGCCGCCGACGTATGAGGACCTGCGCCACCTCACCTACACCTCGATGGTCATCGAGGAGGTGATGCGGCTGTATCCGCCGGTCTGGATCCTGCCGCGGCTGGCGCAGGCAGATGACGAGATCGGCGGGTATCACGTGCCGGCCGGGGCTGACGTGCTGATCTGCCCGTACACCATGCACCGGCATCCGGGACTCTGGGCCGACCCGGAGCGCTTCGACCCGGAGCGCTTCGACCCGGGCCGCACGGCCAACCGGCCGGGCTATGCCTACATCCCGTTCGGCGCCGGTCCACGGTTCTGCGTGGGCAATCATCTCGGCATGATGGAGGCGGTGTTCGTCCTCTCCTCGATGGTGCGGCAGTTGCGGTTGACCACGGCTCCTGGCTACCGGGTGGTGCCCGAGCCGATGCTCTCGCTGCGGGTCCGCGGTGGCCTGCCGATGCTGGTCAGCTCCGCGCGCTGAGCCGGGGCGCTGCGGGGCTGGTGGCGCCCCGCTCGGGGGCTGGCCGTCCGCCGGCCCGGTGCACAACCAGAGCGGGCGCACCTGGCCATCAGGTGCGCCCGCTCTGGTCGTCTCGGCGCGGCCTCGCCGCAGCGCGCCTCAGGTCACCACCAGGCGCGAATTGCTCGCCCAGTTCTTGCTGGAGGCAACCGGGTCGAGCGTGCTCGGTCGCTGCCAGCCGGTCTCCGCAGGGGTGTCGCGAGCCGACCGCGGCGCCCTGCTGTCCAGCTCGGGCAGGGCCAGCAGGATCGGCAGGTCGGTCTGCCGCGGCGGCCGGAGTTCGACGTTGGCCATCACGGTGCGCCCGGCCACCACCTTCACCGGGCGGCCCGCCGCAAGCAGCACCGGCTTGCGCATCCACGGCCGGGGATCGAGATCGTGCACCGCCACCGCGACGGCGTGGAGGAACCACTGCCCGTCGGGCACCGCGGTGAGTTCGTAGCTATCGCCGCCGTCGAGCACGGCGCAGGCGATCGGGGCGCCTTGTGGGATGGTGCTGTCGAAGAGCGCGACGTACATCCGGGTCGGCACGCCGGTCTCCGGCGCCATCACCGAGCCGCGCACCACGCCGGCATGCTGGCCGCTGGCGGCCTGGCAGCGCGGAGCGGGGATGCCGGTCTCGGACAGGCATCGGTAGCGAGCCGGCGAGATGCCGACGCTGCGGGTGAACCGGCTGGAGAACGTCCCGGGGCTGTTGTAGCCGACCTGGTAGGAGATGTCGGTGACACTCATGGTGGTCTCCAGCAGCAGGTTCTTGGCCTTGTAGAGCCGGATCGCCGTCAGGAACCTGCCCGGCGAGGTGCCCGTGATGCTGCGGAAGACGCGCGAGAAGTAGAACCGGCTGAATACCGCCATGTCCGCCATTTCTTCGAGGGACAACGGTTCGTCGTACCGCTCCCACATATTGGTGATCACGCGTTCGACGGCATTTTGCACAGTTCCTCCTTGGATCTTTAGAGCAAAGCTCGAGTCTGGCACCATTCAAGATGCCTTAGGGGATGAACATAAGAGGCCCAGGTTGGCTGAGCCGTGGCGGGCGCAGTTATCGTCCGTACGCTTTACGAGACGACGAAGCAAACGCCTGGCGCGCAGCGCCCTTTAAGACTTGTCCCGGAAATGTAATGCCACATTCATCAACTGAGCCAATACGCGAATTGTCATGGATAATGACATAATTGTGCCCACCTTGATATTCTTGATGAGTACTACTGCATTGGCCGGGCTTCGCGAAGCTGACCTTAGCATCATGTGTGTAAAAGCGACATACCACCTCTCGGGACGTAACCCGCTGCAGTTGAGCCGTCGCTGCGGGCCACCTTTAGTCTGCCGCTACGACGGCTGAAAGGGAAGTTTTCCTGCAGGTTGCGCACGACCGAAGAAGCGGCGGTGAGTGTCTGCAGAGGCCGGCAATATGGGTCGGGGCGGCGACCCTGGCGGCGGCGTTCGGCGTTTACTGGCTTAGGTGCGGACGGCCAGGGGCGCCGTCAATCCGGTAGATCTCGCTCGCAGGGGACCAAGACGAGTCCGGACTCGGGCAGGGGAGTCGCCAAGGCATGCGAGCAGACGGGTCCGCGACGATGCTTAACCCTTATCAAGGTTGCAGGCGGCAACCACGAGCGTGGATGGCAACCTAACCGGCTGGTTTACGGACGTCTTGGCCCTATTGCACACCCGCCGGCCATGAGCAGCCGCCTTAGGTCGAGCTGCGAGCTGGCTGGCGCCCGGACCGGCTGAGCACTCGCGAGCCGCCGCTGCCAGGCGCTGGCCGCGTTGGCGGCGGCAAGGTGGTGACGGCAAGGTGGTGACGGCAAGGTGGTGGCTGCAATGTGCGCCGGCATATCGAAGCAGTTATGTCGGCTTTGTGGGTAGAGATGGAACATTACAGCAATAAATGAGTGGCGACAGTTGAATGCTCTGCGATTGACTCCGGGAGTAAACATAAGTCAAGCAGTAACTCCACTAGTCACGATAGCAATTGACATGATTGGCGCCATTTATCGAGCAAGCCATCCACAGCTGAAGCACAGGAGCGAGTACGGCAGATCAGGAGAGCGAGTCCGCGAACCCTTCCGCTAATCTGGCGCATTCCGGCGCGTGGACCGCGCAAGGAGTGCCCGGGGGAGGCCCACGCGCCGGTGCGGCTGCCCACCGCACGCCGTGCCGGAAATACGGAAAGCATGGCGCCCAGGCAGTCTCTTCGGAAAAGTCCAGGGCCTTTTCAAGTTCTCAGTGATTACCACTGGCCGCAGCCCGGGCTGTCACCTGCGACGGTCGTAAAGCATGATCGAGCCTATTGCCTTGACTGCGCCATGGGATGCCATGGGTGCCGTGTACGCATCTTGATATGGGCAGCAGCGGACACTACGGGGATCACTCGCACGGCAGTCTCAGCACCATTCCAACCGGCCGGGCTCGGGTGAGAGCGCTGAGCATCCTCGGCAGCGGAGGCCGTCCGGCGCCCGGTTTCCGGAGCCGCGACAGCACCTGGGGAGAGGCTGGAGACAGCGGGCTTTCCGGTCACGGTGGCCGACGCGCTGCGCATCATGGATCCGGCGCTGTTCCGTCAGTAGCACCACGATTCCGAACGGCCGTCCGGCGGCGAACCGCCCGGCCTCGGGCATGATGTCGCTGGTTCGACTGTGGCAGGGAGGCGGTGCGATGAGCTCGACCAGGACCGAGACCGTGACGGTGCCCGGAGCTCGATTGCACTGCGAGGTCTCAGGCGCAGGTCCGATGCTGCTGCTGATCGCCGGCGCGGCCGCCGACGCCGGCGCCCTGGCGGGGCTGGCCACCCGGCTGTCGGGCAAGTACCTGACGGTCACCTACGACATGCGCGGGCTGTCGCGCAGCCGGCTGGACGGGCCGGCCGAGGACGTCGGCGTCGAGGTGCTGGCTGATGACGCGCACCGGATCCTGGCGGCGTTCACCTCGGAGCCGGCGTACGTGTTCGGATCCAGTGGAGGCGGCCTGGTCGGTCTCGAGCTGGTCGCCCGGCATCCCGAGATGGTGCGCAGGCTGATCGCCCACGAGCCGGCGGCGATGGCGTTGTTGCCCGACAGCTGGCAATGGCAGGACTTCCTCGACGAGCTGGAGGAGCTGTCCCGAAGCCACGGGCCCGGCGTAGCGATGGGCCGGTTCCTCGACGGCATCGAGGCGGTCGGTGGTCCCGGCCCCTCGCGGGTCGGGCAGCCTGGAGCCCGGGCGGGCCAGCTGCCGGACCTGGCCACGCTGTCACCGCGTACCCGAGCGCTGATGCGCCGCTCCCAAGCCAACATGCAGCACTTCTTCGCACACCAGATGCGCCAGGCGGCCGGCTACCTGCCCGACATCCAGATGCTGAGCACCGTCCGGAACAAGATCGTGATCGGGGTCGGGGTGGCCTCGCGGGGCCAGGCGCCCCATCAGGCAGCGCTGGAGGTTGCCGGCCGGCTCGGCGTCGAGGTCGTGAAGTTTCCCGGCGATCATCAGGGATTCGGCGTCCAGCCCACCGAATTCGCCGCCGTCGTCGACCGAATGCTCTCCGGCGGCTGAGCGACCCCACACCCGCTCGGATAGCCGACCTCGATCGTCGCACCGCCGAGGAGGCAGCACAGCCGCAGCGCGGGCACGATCGTCCTCAGACCAGCCTGCGGGGCACGGCCTCGAGGCTGCGGCAGCCGGTCCGAAGGGAACATCAGACCTTGGCGATCGAGGAGCGGTCCGGCGCCGAGCTGTGGGCGATGGAGCAGCTGGCACCCCGATGGCGATCCGGGTGCGGCAGTCCGGCAGCCTGGTCCTCCTCGAGCTCTCGGCAGCCGGGCGGTAGGAGAGATGACCCAACCAGCACTGCGGCCGCCGCTGGAGATCATCCGGGAGCTGGTGGGGCCCGGACGGACCGATCCCTACCCCACTACGGGCAACCGCGGACCCACGGCGCCATGGTCGGCGTGCGGCCCGGCTTGGTCGTGGACGTCGCTGGCTGGCGCCGCCGAAGAACCGGCCTGAACGGGCGGCCGACGGGCTCGGGTCAGACCCGGAAGGTGTTGGCGAACTCGGTGAGCAGCTCGGGGTCACCGGTCACCCGGACGCTGCCGTTCTCGATGGCCTCCGTGGGGCTGAGCGTGCCCGTGAGCAGGGCGGCGAAACCATCGCCGGCCTCGATCACCAGGTCAGGGTCGGACTGCGGACCGCCGGAGATGCCCAGCTCGCCGTCCTGCACGGTCAGGCTGATGACGATTCCGGGTACCCGCACCTCGTAGCTGACCGGATCCGCTGAAGGTTGCGCGTAGTCGTTGATTTGGTAGCTGGTGCGCAGGGCCATCATCAGCGAATCGGCGGTGTAGATGTCATCGGGTTCAGGCGGCCCCATCGACTTGGCGCCCCACCGGCCCAGCGCCATCAGGATGCCCTCGAGCTCTTGGCCGTAGGCGGTGAGCTCGTAGACCACGGCAGTGGCTGGGCGAGGCAGGATCCGCCGCTGCAGGACGCCGGCCTGCTCCAGCTCTTTCAATCGCGCTGACAGCACATTGGTGGGTATGCGTGGCAGCCCTTGCCGCAGGTCGGTGAACCGCTTCGGCCCGAGGAGAAGATCCCGGACGATGAGCATCGCCCAGCGCTCACCGACGATTTCCAGGGCACGGCTCAGCCCGCAGATCTGTCCGTATCCACGTCGCGCCATGGGCGGGACTCTACCGCCTGCCGCTTTTGGGTGAGAGGCATCTTGTGCATTATGTTAGAAATAGGAAAGCTGGCTGCCCGCCTTTGGGCACGTTTGCCGCTGTTAGCACCCGCTCGGCTCTCCATGGGCGCGCTGCTTCGAGCAAGGCCCACCCGACAAAGGCCATTCGAGCTCGCGCTCAGGATGGCCTCGTCGGTGGGTTCGCCGAACCGTCCCTGCCCGCCGGCAGAGCTAGCCGCCGCCTGCCGCGCCGGCGAGGCTGTGTGCTCGGCCCGCCGGAGCCGAGGCGGTCATCGCGAACGGCGTCAACGCCGCCCGCAACGGCGCCGGCACCCGGGTGGGTTTGGTATCGGTATTCGGTCCGCGCATGCAGGCGATCCGTTGCCGGCCTCGAGCCACCAACACCTCGGAATCGTCACGGAGCCGGACGTAGTCGAAGGCGAAACCGATCTGGGTCTGGGTCAGATCCTCCAGCCGCATCCTGATCGAGAGCTCGTCGAAAGCGGTGATCTCCACCAGGAACTCGCACTCGCACTTGAGCGTGAACAGCTTCAGATCGCTCTGCAGATCATCCAGCACCGCCGTCGCCCGCTCCCGCAGGAACATCTCCCGGCACCGGCCCTGCCACCGCAGATAGTTGACGTAGTAGACGTTGCCGACCAGGTTCGTCTCCTCGAAACCAACCAGGTGCCGGTACTCGTAATACTGCTCCATACTCAATTCCCCCCTTCGGTCAACATCGTGAACACCACTGGGTCAGAGACGTCGCGCACCGTGGTGGGGAACGTCGTTATCCGAGCGGTCCCCGAACGCAAGCTCACCCACCGGTCCGCCCGCGGCTCGTCGACCGCGATGGGCTCGATGCGGGCCCGGCCGACCTTGCGCAGGCACTCGACGGCTCCCCACACCCGGGTGGCGGCCAGCGACAGGTCCTCGCACCGTTCGGAGGCAAGCAGCTGCGCCAGCGCGAACGGCTCCCGGCCGAGCAAGTCGGCCCAGTCCTGCTCGGACCTGCTGGTGACCACTTCCACGTCACAGCTGACCGGGGCGGAGCCGCCGACGACCACGAACGTCAGCCCGGCCGCGTGTGAGGACGAGACCTCGACGCCCGCGTCGACCTCGGGCTTGCCGTCGGGTCGATAGCGCACCGTGGTCGGCTCACCCAGCGCCCAGCTGAGCGCCTTGGCGGTCTGCGCGCGCCGATCGGCCTGGCCGAGGGCTGAGCTGCCCGGTTGACCGTCACCCGGCAGCACGCCGCACCGCAGGCTGGCGCCACCGAGGGCGAGCTCGGTGCGCCGCTCCAGGTACGGCCCGAGCAGGCTGGCCAGCCACGGGCCGGAGCCGTCCTGCTTGCGGACCGCCTGCAACCGCAGGCCCTCCCAGCGTTCGACCAGCTTGCCGTCCGGGTCGCGGACGTCCAGGTCGTAGAGGTAGGTGTCGCCGTCACGGTGCCGTTCCACCGCATGCAGCGTCACCTGCTCGTTCGCCTGCACGGTACGGGGATCGGCCAGGTACAGCCGCTCGATGCCCGCCGGCAGCAGCGTCGCATCCGGCACGCAGCACTGGATGGTGTGCATCAGCGCGTCCCGGGTGCCGGGGTCGGCCAGCACCAGATCCTGGGCGAGGAAGCCGGCGAACCAGTCCGCCGATGCCCGGTTCCGGATCTCGGCCACGCATCCCTTGGCCGCCAGCTGCTGGTACCCCAGCAGGCGCTGGAACCGCCCGCCCTGGAACAGGACCGAGCCGTACAGGTCCCGTCCCGGATCCAGCGGCAGCAGGTCCAGCCGGCCACCGGAGGTGACCGTCTCGGCCAGGCTCTGGGAGTACCGCAAGGTCGCCCGGAAGTGATCGGCCTGGAACCGGGTGTCGCTGCTGCGGATCACTGCCTCGACATCGCCGTCGTCGGTGACCAGCGCCGCGATCCGGATCGTGGTCTGACCGTCGAGCGGCACCACGATCGGACGCAGGAACTTCACGTCGGTGAGCACCGGTGGCCGCTCGTTGCCGGTCAGCGCCGTCGCGGCCTGGGCCATCGCCTCCATTCCCAGCACCGCCGGGAACAGCAGATCCCCGTCCAGGAGATGGTCGGCGAGGTAGGGGTCGCCGGTGGCCGACAGGTCGGCGTCCGCGACCAGCTCGATGCCGGGGTAGTGCACCTGCGTCCGGTCCAGGAACCGCAGGAGCGGAATCTCCTGCTGTTCCAGGGTGATCGTCGGCAAGCCCTCGGCACGGCCCATCACCACCATGGCGGTGGGAGCGCCGGGGTCAGCGAGCACCCTGCGCAGGATCTCGATGCCCTCCTCGGTCCTGATCGGGGAAATGCCTTCCCGCATCAGGGATTCCAGCACGCCGAGCCGCTCACCCATGCCCGAGCCCGACCACACCGACCACTCCAGCGCGACGCAGCGGCACTCGGGGTAGTCCTCGGCGACCCGATGGGTCAGGTCGGTCAGCCAGTCGTTGGCGGTGGCGTAGTCCGCCTCACCGCGCAGGCCGGCACGGCCGATGATGCTGCCGAAGGTGATCAGCAGCCGCAGCGAACCCGGATCGGTTGCCGCGAGAACCGCTTCCAGCCCACCGATCTTCGGCGCCAGCGTGCGCTCGAAGGAGGTCTGGTCGAGGCTGAGCAGCGAATTCGGCTCGTTGCGCCCGGCGCCGTGCAGGACGGCGGTGACCGCCCCCAGGGAGCCGCGGATCTCCTCGACCGCCGCCTTGACCTCATCGGCTGAGGTGACGTCGGCCCGCACATAGCGGTACCGCACGCCGGCCGCTGCCATTCGTTCGAGGTTGGCGGCGAGCTCGGCATCGCTGTCCGGGCTGGACCGGCCGAGCAGGCCGACCGCAGCTCCGGTGTCCTGGGCGAGGGAGAGCGCGCACTCGGCCGTGATCCCCTTTCCGCCGCCGGTGACCAGCAGGACGTCCTGCTCGGTCAACGGCGAGCCGTCGGGGGAGGCGGTGAGCCGCAGCGGGCGCAGCACCGGGACCCGGCGAGTTCCGTCAGCGTCGTAGCTGACCTCGCTGAAGCCGCCGGTGGCAGCGACGTCGGCGACGATGCCGCGCACCGCGGCCGTCACCCGGTCGGCCGCCAGATCCGGCGGCACCGGCAGGGTGATCACCGTAGTGGCCACCCTTGGCGCCTCCAGGCACAGCGTCTTGGCCAGCCCGGCCGCCCCCCGCCGGTCCCCGACCGCCACGAACCGGGCCGGCCCCGGCAGGGTCAACACCGCCTTGGCCGCGGCCAGCATCAACGGGACGTGGCTCTCGTCGCAGTCGCGCGGCAGGCACAGCAGGACCCCGGAACCGAGGTTCGCAGCCTGCAGGGACTTGCGCAGCTCAGCAGCCAGCGGGTGCCGGTCACTGGCGAACACCTGCCAGTTCCCGGCGCCGGTGGGCCCGGCCGCCGGCCCGGCGGCCGCCGGCGTCCGGTCTATTCCGAAGGCCCGTACCCACGGCGCGATACCGAGGGCGGCTGCCACCGGCTGGTCCGTTTCCAGAGCGCTCTCACCGAGCTCGTCGAGCATCTGGGCCAGCTGGGCCAGCGTGGAGGTCGCGAACGTCGAGGTCGCCATCGGAGCGGCCAGGCCCAGCTCACGCGAGGCCTGGTTGACGATCTGGCCGACCGTGATCGAGCTGAGGTGCAACTCGTCCAGCGGGTGGCTGGAGGCGCTGACGGCCTCCAGCGGCAACTCGGCCCGCTCGGCCGCCAACCGCCGCAACACGTCCACCGCGCTTTGAGGTGGTCCCGCCGGAGCCGTGGCAGCCTCACCCGGCGCCGGTTCGCCACCGTGCTGCTGTGACGCCGGGGCGCCGGGGTCGGCCGGAGCCGAGATGAGCGCCGCAGCCGGCACTGCCGGGACGGGCGGCAGCGCAGTGCCCGCCAGCCCGGGCCCGACCTCATCGATCGGCGCCTGCTCACAGGGGCTGGCGAAGAACCGGAACTGCTTGCCGGGCTCCAGGGTCCGGGTGAACCGGTGCCGGTACAGCTCCTCGTGCCGGACCGGAGCGCCCAGCACGTAGCACGCGGCGACCGCCCGCAGCAGGCCGGCGAGTGAGTTGCTGTCGGTCTCCAGCGAGATCGTCACGACCGACGGGGCGATCTCGGCCGCCAGCCGGGACAGGATCGTGCCCGGGCCGACCTCCAGCAGCAGGTCGGCGTCACCGGCCAGCGCGGTCACCGCCTCGACGAAGCGGACCGGCTCGCGCACCTGGCGGGCCAGCAGGCCCCGCAGGTCGGTGTCGGGCGCCAGGATCTGGCCGGTCACCGTGGACACCACCCGGCGCTGCACCGGCGCGAACGGCTCGCGGTCGAGGAGGTACCTGCGCAGCTCATCGGCAGCCGGAGCAACCAGGTCGGAGTGGAAGGCGTGCGAGACCGGCAACCGCATCGCGGTCAGCTCCTTCGCAGCCGCCTCGGCGCAGACCCGGTCGACCGCATCGGCCGGGCCCGACACCACCGTCTGCTGCGGGCCGTTGTAACCGGCGATGACCACCGGCTCTCCCGCCAGCAACGGGGCGACCAGCTCGGCGGAGGCCATGATGCCTGCCATGGCTCCGCCGCTGACGCCGGTGTCGGCCATGATCCGGCCGCGTGCGGTGGCCATCGCGAGCAGCGTCGGCTCGTCGTAGGCCCCGGCCCAGTGCAACGCGGTCAGCTCGCCCAGGCTGTGCCCGGTGGCCGCCATCCCCTCGACTCCGAGCAGCCGCAGCAGCCGCAGGCCGGCGACCGACGAGGCGGTGATCCTCGGCTGCGCCGCGGCGGTGTCGGCCAGGCCGGCCCCGCTCGGCAGCAGGGCATCGCGATAGAGCTCCTCGACCACCTCGAAGCGGCGGCGGATCGCGCCGCCGTCATCGCGCCGCCCGGCGCCTTGGCCGGGGAACAGGAACCCGATCCGGGGCCTGGCGGAGGCGTTGCCGAGGAACAGCCCACCGTCGGGGTCCAGCACCGCCCGGGCGCCGTTGTCCAGCAACATCAGCAGCTTGCCCAGCTGGCGCTCGGCCTGTTCGGGGCTGTTGACGACTACCGCTGCCCGGATCGGGCGATCGGCGAGGCCGGCCTGCAGGGTGCCGGCCAGATCGCTCAGCTCGGCGAAGGACATCCGTGGCGACATGGCCGCCAGCTGGCTGATCCGGCCGCGCAGGTCGGCGATGCTGCTCGCGTCGATCAGCAACAGCTCGTGATCCTGCCGGGAGCGCACCAGTCGCTGGATCTCCTCGGGGATCTCCGTCCGGCGCTCGCCGCCGGCCTGCTCGAGGACGACATGGGTGTTGATGCCACCGAAGCCCATCGAGGACACC
The DNA here is from genome assembly GCF_036388195.1 of Jatrophihabitans sp. Classification (GTDB taxonomy): domain Bacteria; phylum Actinomycetota; class Actinomycetes; order Mycobacteriales; family Jatrophihabitantaceae; genus Jatrophihabitans_A. The sequence continues at coordinate 15,223 of NZ_DASVSG010000124.1, forward strand.
CCGGCCCGGATCGGCCCGTCGGCCGGCCACAGCTCGGCCGTGCTGGGTACCCGCAGCGCCGGCCGGTCGCCGAGCAACTCCGGATGCGGGTCGATGTGGCTCGTCGCCGGCGGGATGACCTGATGGTGGATGGCCAGGATGGCCTTGAGCAGACCGCCGACGCCGGCTGCGGCCTTGGTGTGGCCGATATTGCCCTTCAGGGTGCTGATCGCGGCCGGCGCGGCAGCCGGGTCGGCCAGCCGCCTGGCCGTGGAGAACGCGCGCAGCTCGGTGGCGTCGCCCACCGCGGTGCCGGTGCCGTGGCCTTCCAGGTAGTTGACGGTCTCGAAGCCGAAACCCGCGCTGCGGTAGGCCCTTTCGATCGCAAGCTGGTGCCCGGCGGCCTCCGGGCGGGTGATCCCGCCCTTGCCGTCGGAGGAGTAACCCCAGCCGACGATGGTGGCATAGCGCTTGCGTCCCTGGGCGATCGCGTCCTGCTCGCGCATCAGCACGAGCATTCCGCAACCCTCACCCGGCCAGAAGCCGTTGGAGTGCTGGTCATAGACCCGCATCTCCCCGGACGCGAGCGCGCCGGTCTTGGCGAAGCCGATCACCTCGAACGGGTCGATGCTCAGGTCGACCCCGCCGGCGATCACGGTGTCCAGCTGTCCCTCGGCCAGCGCATTGCAGGCGGTGGTGATCGACAGCAGCGAGGACGAGCAGGCGCCGTCGACGGTGTAACCGCCGCCGTTGAAGTCGAAGTGGTTGCAGATCCGGCCGGCGATCGTGTTGGCCAGTCCGCCGGCCAGCATGTCCTCATCCACCGGCGCGAACGGGCTCTTGTAGCGACCCTCCAGCTGGTTGAGGAACCCGCTCAGCGTGGCGTCGTCCCAACCCTGCTCGCGTAGCGCCGCGCCGACGGTGCGCCGGACGTACGGCCAGCGCAGCCGCATCACACTGGCCCGGCTGAACTCACCGGTCAGGCTGTTGCCGATCACCACGCCGGTGCCCTGCCGGTTCAGCCCGTCGCCGTCGGCGAAGCCGGCATCGGCCAGCGCCCGGGCCGCGGTGTCCAGCGCCAGCCAGTGCGTCAGGTCGGTGGACCGGTAGGTGCTGCCGGCCACCCGGTACTTCACCCGGTCGAACTCGAAGCCCTCGATGACCGCGGCCTTCTGCGAGTAGAACCGGTCCGGCGCCGCCGGGTCGGGGGAGTAGTAGTCCTCCAGCCGCATCCGCTCGTCGGGCAGCCGGCGGAAGGCGCGGCGTCCGGCCAGGACGTTCTTCCAGAGCTCGTCAGGGGAATCGGCGTCGGGATAGCGGCAGGAGATGCCGACGACTGCGATGCGATCGGTGCTCATACGGCCACCGCCGCGGGGTTCTGGCCCAGCGGGCGGTCGGTGGCGATGGCCGCTACCGCGCGCCGCTGCTTCGCCTGGGCGATGAAGTGCGCGCCCCACCAGCCGAGCCCGCGCAGCCCGCACACCACGGTGGTGGCGAAGAACAGGGTGTAGACGATGTTGAACTGCATCATCACCGCGTAGACGAAGGCCACCGAGGAGCCGAACATGAACTGGTTACGGGCCTTGGAGGGCGTGGTGCCGGGGTCGGTGATCATATAGTTGGTGAACAGCACGAAGGCGATTCCGGTCATCGCGCCGAGCGCGGAGAAGAGCGAGACATCCCAGATCCAGTGCCGGACGAAGGCCTGGATGGCGAATGCGCCCAGCCAGCCGACGATCAGGGGAATCTTCTTGGTAAGCATTGCGTTGATCACCGTTCCGGATACGGCGATGATCAGAGGGATCATCACCCGAAAGAATGTGTTCGCGTTCTCACTGAACTGGTAGGGCGGCGCGATGCTGCACCAGTGGCTGAAGCAGAGCAGCACCGCGGTGATGCCGAAGTTGGACGGGTTCATGAAGTGCCGCATCCGGCCGTTGATCGGGGCCTGCAGGACATGCTTGGCTCCGACGCCGACCACCACGCCGAACGCGACCGGCCAGAACTGGTTGTTGGCGTAGAGCAGCATGTTGACCGCGAGGGCGGTGATGTGCGAGGGCAGCAGCGCCTCATAGAGGCCACGGAAGCCGTTGCCCATGAACTTCGGCTGTCGCCGGTGGACCCAGGCGCTGATGGTCTCGAAGATGATCTCGGTGGCGTAGCCGACCAGGACCGCCAGGATCGGCCACAACCACGGCTGCTCGAAACCGAGCCAGGCGTAGCCGAAGATGTTCAGCACGCTGATCGAGATGGCGAAGTTCCGCAGCGCGATGTAGCGCGGATCTGGTTTCGGCTTGCTGGCGGGAGCCGGGGCCGCTACCGGCGCCGCCGGGCTGGGTGCTGCTGGTTGCTGCTGGACGGTGGCGGTCATCGGCTGGAAACCTCCTGGACAGTGTCCGTCAGGACGAGAGAGTGGACGCCAGGCGTCACTGTGAGCGTTTGCTTGTGCAGCTGGCCGTTCCCGTCGCGCCACTGCAGTTCCACGTCGGCCGGGCCGTCGTAGTCACCGAGTCCGAAGTGCACCTCGAAGCTCCGACCGCCGGCGTGGCCGCTGCCGCCGTCCAGTTGGGAGATCCTCTTGCCGTTCGGGGTGGTCACGGTCACCGTTGTGTTGTAGGCCGGTGCTCCGATGTTGGCGAGCCCCGTGCCTGCGGCCGCGCTCTTGTCAGCCGCGGGCCGGTAGAGGTGCAGGTTGATGAAGTTCCCCTTGTTGGGAGAGAGGTTGGCGTAGAAGGCCGGTGGCCCCCACTGCCGCGCGATCGCGAAGTCCAAGACTCCGGTGCCGGTGGTGTCGGCCAGCGCGAGGGCGCGGGTCGGGATGGGCACGTCGGTCCCGATCTGAGAGCTGATGTCGACGTACTTGCCGTCGGAGTTCTTGGCGTAGAAAGCCATGTGCTGGTCGCCGGCGACGTCATCGCCGGGTCCGACGTTCGGCCACATCGCGGGGTTGCTGAGCAGGTCGTCGTTGGTCATGGCCATCTCCTGCAGCCATGGCCAGCGATCGATGTCCCCCTTGACGAATCCGGTGGCCTGCAGCACGGACAGGTCGCCGTTGTTGAGGAAGTCACCCATCTTGACGTCCCAGCACCAGCCGGTCCAGGCCATGCCGTACTTGGCGGCCTCCTGCTTGAACGGAGCGATGCCGCGGCTGAGCTTGTCCTTCATCTCGGCGTTGTCCTTGGCCTGGTTGATGAAGATGAAGTTGCTCTCCTGCAGGCCCCACTTGGTGGTGATGTTGCTGACCGCGATGTCGAACTTGCCGGTGCCGTTGAGGTCTGCGAAGTCCACTCCCATCCCCTTGAACGAGCCCTTGCCCAGCACGAAGGACTTGGCGGTGGCCGGCCCGCGCTGCCCGCTGGCCTCCTCGAACCTGATCTGGCCCGGGGTCGAGATGTTGTGCAGCAGGTGGTCATGGCCGAAGTCGTTGGCGATGTAGATGTCGGGCAGCCCGCTGCCGGTCAGGTCCGCGCCGGCGATGGCCAGGGTCCAGCCGGTGGACAGCTGGTAGGGGATGGCGCCCCGCTGCTCGATGTAGTGGGTGCTCGGCTTGTCCCCCGAGGTCGCGCTGTGCCAGCGCAGCACCCGGTCGCCGGCGCCGTTCTTGGCGGTGGACAGCGAGTCGTTCATCTCGACGTTGTTCTGGGCGTGCGGATCCAGCACGTCAGACTCGGGGAAGTAGTTGCCGATAATGATGTCCGGGTGGCTGTCACCGTCGAGGTCGCCGACATAGGCGGCGTCGGTGTTCCACCGGGGGCCGTGGTACCTGCCGTCCAACGACTCCGAGGGCAGCAGCTCCTGCGGGCGGTAGGCGGCGTTCGACAAGGTGGTGGCGTTGGCCTTGGCCAGGAACAGGATCGGGGTCCGGCCCCAGTAGGAGACCAGCAGGTCCATCCGGCTGTCGCCGTTGAAGTCACCGGGTGTGCAGACGGTGGGCGCCATCGCGTCGTCCATCGGCAGCGGACTCGCGTCCAGCACGAAGGGCGTGAACCGGTCGGTGGCCGGCGCGGTCGGCGTGTAGGTCACCACGACGTCGTTGGTGCGGGTATCGACGATGCACATGCCGTCAGCGCGCCCGTTGCCCATCAAGTCGTTGATGGCGATGCTGGCCCCGACCGAGGAGATCCATGCCGCGATCTTCTTGTAGGCCCGGTTGACCGGCCGGATCGTCTTCATCTCCTGGTCGTTGTACCCAGCGGGCATCGCGATCGGCAGTTCTTTGAACTTGTACTGGGCGGCCACCGAGTCCGCGCCGTAGGTCGCTACCCGGCTCTGCGCGACCACGTAGAGGGAGACCAGGACCAGGGCGGCCACCAGGCCAGGTACTAGCTTGCGGACACGTTCTCGGGATACTGCCATGATTCACCCTTCGCGGAATAACAAGTGGTTTGCTTGGGACCGGTTGTCAGAGGTTGGGTAGGGGCGCAGCGCGACACGACGCCTGGGGTGCCTGTCCCGCTGGCCGCATGGGAACAAGACCTCAGGCGCCGTCTCGCCTGCCTGCACTGCACGCACCGGCCTCACATGGACCTAAATAGGCGCTGATCCAAGGATGGGTGCCGCCTCCTTGACGGGCTTCTCCCGTCTTGCTCGGCTGGCTGAGATCTCTGTGTGTTGATCGGGATTCGCCTTGCCCGTACAGGCCTCTGGGCAACCACCGCGCGTCGCGGTGGTTGAGTGATCGGCGCAGCGCGGTGATTGCCGGGACAGGCATGACGGGTCGCCGAGCGGCCGCCGGACAGCTGGCAGCAGCCGGGTGCGGCGGCCAGCCGGCGGGGACTCTGGCGGCCACTCAGCTGATCCGCAACCAGCTGCCGACCTGGCGGGCGGCTGCCATGCTCGCCCACGACGTGCTGGCGATCAGCGCCTCGTCACCGGCCTGCTCCCGCCGGAAGGCATCGATGACCTGCTGATCCACCTGGAACGAGGCCAGCGCCGTCAGCAGCGCAAGCCGGCCGGCGGCCCGCTCGCCGGCCGGCAGCGCCAGCACCTCGTCCTCCACCCAGGACCGGCTCGGGCCGAGGGGTCGGCCGTCCCAGTCGGCCAGCCGGGAACGCACAGCGGCCTGCACCGATGCCGGGACGTGCTCCCGACCGGCCGCGTCGATGGCCGCGCTGGCCCGGGCGAACGCCTCGGCGACCTCGGGGTGGCCGGCCGCCCACCACAGGTCCGGCGGCAGGGGCGCGGCGGGCAGCAGATCCAGCGAGGCGCCCGGCTGAAGGGTGGCACGTGCGGAGGCGGCGGTGAACCAGCCGAGCACCCGCAGGACGCTGCCGCGCGCCAATGCCGGAACCGTCGGCGGCAGCGGGGAGCCGTCGAGGAAGATGTTGACCATCCGGTTCAGGTACTGGAAGGCGACGGCCACTCCGGCTATCTCGGGCGTCTGCTCCTTGGCGAACGGCGCATCCTGCGACTGGCTCTCCTGCCGGCTGGCCGACCGGCGCGCCCACTCCGCGATCGCCCGTACCTCGGGGTCGGCGATCGCGTCGAGCCGGCCTGCGGAAACCGCTGTCGAGGCCGCGCTGCCGAGCAGGGACTGCAGTGTCGCCGAGTGCACCATGACGCAGTAGGGGCAGGAGTTGCCGGCCGATACCGCTGTGGCGACCGCCTCCTTGACGCCCCGCTGAACCTTGCCATCGGCCATCTGCGACTCGCGCAGCATCATCCAGCAGGCGGCCAGCGCCCCCGGCGCCGGCGAATGCAGCGCCACCGGCGGCGCCAGCATGCCGAAGTCACGTTCGACCTGCTGGTAGACCCGGGCGACGGCATCGTCAGCGCCGCTGACCTCGACCGGCGTGACGTACTTGACCTGATCCAGGGAACGGCGCAGCGCCGTTCGCAGGAGGGCTCTGGCCATCGAGGCTCCTTGTGTGACGGTGCTTCAGGGATGAGTGCGGCCGTCGATGGCTCGACCGCGCCGCGGGACGGTCAGTCGTCGAGCAGGTGCGCAATCGCCTTGCTCGCCTGGTCACGGGCGCTGGTGTCACCGTCCGGTGACGGCGCGCCGTACCGGACGTCGATGCCCCGCTGCCGGGCGGCTCGCACGATCGCCGGCATCGCCCGCTCGGCCAGTGCCGCGATGGTCAGGGCCGGGTTCACATTCAGGGCCGTCGGCACCGCGGAGCCGTCGGTGACGAAGATGCCCGGGTGGCCACGCAGCTCATGGTTGCCGTCCAGCGCCGAGGTGCCCGGGTCATCACCGAGCCGGCAGGAGGCCAACGGGTGCACGGTGTACGCGCCGACCACGTCGCTGGTCCACGGCATCACCCTGGCCAGGCCATCCTTCTCCAGGATGCTCTTGACCGCGGCATCTGCCCTTGCCCAGCCGCGGCGGGTGTTCTCCGTCGGCTCGTACCTCAGCGGGCCGAGACCGAACATCTGCTGCGACACCCGCATCGAGTTCCCGGTGGCCGGCGGCGGTCCGAACACGCCCTCGTTGTCGTCCTCCGACATGGTGAAGATGGTCAGCCAGGACTTCCAGCGCCGCATCATCTCCTTCTTCTCCTTGCCGAACCAGGTCGGCCCGGTCGCGTCGGCGACCTGGGTCAGGATGGTGCCGAGGCCTGGGGGGAAGTAGAGCTGCTCCAGGGAGAAACGCTCGAACTCCGGCAGCGTGCCGTCGAGCCAGTCCCAGCACGCCGCGACCGGGCCCTTCCCGATCTGGTTGGCCTCGTAGGCCCGCCCGTCGCCACGGTCCAGACCCAGCACGTCCCGGACCCGGTCCTCGTTCAGCACGGCGGTGTTGAGGCGCTCGCCGTTGCCGGAGAAGTACTTGCCGACCGCGTCGGGCATCTTGCCGAGCTCGGGCTCCGAACGCTGCAGGATCACCGGGGTGGCGATGGTGCCGGCGGCCAGCACGATCAGCTTGGCATCGATGGCGCCGTTGCCGGTCTGCTCGCGGTAGTCGACGTCGTGCAGGGTGTTGTAATGCACCCGGTAGCCGCCGTCGGAGTTGCGGCTGATCTGCTGCACCTCGTGCAGCGGCCGGATCTCGGCGCCGTGCGCGAGCGCGGCCGGCAGGTAGTTCAGCAACAGCGAGCGCTTGGCATCGAACTTGCAGCCCGACAGCATCCAGTTGCAGTTGGTGCACAGCGAGGTGTCGACCGCCGCCGGCACCGGATTGCAGGTGTGCCCTGCGTTGTGGCAGGCCGCGGCCCACACGCCACCGGCGAACGGAACGGTCTCCCACTGCTGCTTGGTGATCGGCAGCGCCTCGGTCACCCGGTCGTACCAGGGCTCCAGGCTGTCGCGGCTCAGGGAGCTCGGCCACAGCCGGCGTCCGATGCTGCCTTGCCTTTCGAAGATGTACCCGGGAGCACGGGGCATCGTGGCGAAGTACACGACGCTGCCACCGCCGACGCAGTTGCCGGTGAGCACGCTCATGCCGTCGCCCACGGTGAAGTCGAAGATCCGGGTCGTGGAGGATCCGAGCTTGAAGTCGTGGTCGTAGTCGTCGGCCTCCAGCCATGGCCCGCGTTCGAGAACCACGACCCGGGCGCCGCCGGCGGCCAGATGATAGGCGGCGATGGCCCCGCCGAAACCGCTGCCGATGACGAGGACGTCGGCGCTTTCGGTGGCGGTCATGCAGGGCTCCCAGAGGCGGTGGTGGCCGGATGGAGGTCAGCGAGCTGGCGGCGGTAGGAGTAGTCCGGGAAGCGCCACAGACCGTCGTCGTCCGGTGGCGCGAAGCCGAGAGTCAGCAGGCCGGGGTGCCCGGCGGCCAGCGCATCGACGGTGTGCATCTGCGCGCCGGTATCGAAGGCCATGTTGGAGAACATCACCAGGTTCACCCAGCCCTGCCGCTCCGGGTGGTCCCAGGCGGTCAGCCGCACCACCAGCGCGACCCGCTGGTCGTAGTCGAGGCTGACGAAGGCCGGAACCGTGCCGTCCAGCTCGATCCCCTGCCCGGCCGCGTGATTCTCGGCATGGGCGTTGAGCATCGCGGCCAGGCCTGCCAGCCACGGCGACAACCCACCGGCCGGGGACTCGAGCAACTCCAGGGCGCCCGCCGCCACCGCTCCGGCGTCGTCGCTGACCCCCGCCACCGCTCGATCACCGGGCCAGCGCTTGTTGCCCGGGACGATCGTGTCGGCGAAAGCCTCCAGCGTCATGACCTTGATCTGCTCCTCGTCGGAGGCAGACGGTTCCATGGAAGTCCTCCTGTCCGATCAGCTTGGAAACTGCCCGGGTTTGCGTCCGGCGCCGGCCGGTCCGCGGTAGGCCTGCGCGATGTCGAGCCAGTGCTCGGCGTCCGGGCCCACCGCGGTGACGGCGAGGTCATCGCGGTGCCTGCGACGGGTGACCAGCAGGCAGAAGTCCTCTGCCGGACCGCTGATCCGCTGGGCCGCGTCCGGCGGCCCGAATTGCCACTGGGCGCCGGAGGGCGCCGTGATCTCGAAACCGAACTCCACGTCCGGCCGGGGCTCCTCGCGCGCCAGGTACCCGAAGTCCCAGGTACGGACGGCGAAGGCGACCAGGAACTTGATGCGGTCGGTGCGGGCGCGCCGGATCCCCAGCGCATCGGTGATGTCCTGGCCGTGCGCGAACGCCTCCATCATGCCGGCCATCGCCAGGACGGCTGGTGGCAGCGGGTTGACCAGCCAGGGCACCAGCTGGTCACCGGGAACCGACGCCAACGCCTTCACCGCGGCGGCCCGCTCGGCCTGCCAACGGCTGAACAGCACCTCGGGCGGGTCGGAGAGGAACTCCCGCATGGCGTTGTGGACGTTGACGCTGAAGTCCGGATCCAGCCGTCGCACCACGGCGGTGAACGCCTCCGGATCCGAAGGCGACAGGCCCGCCAGCTTGAAGGTGGCCGCCAGATGGGCGACCTGGTCGGTGATGGTCCAACCCGGCGCAGGCGTCGGGAGCTGCCATTGCTGATCGTCAAGACCTGCCAGCAACTCGTCGAGCTCGTCGCACTCTGCGGTCAGGGCTCGGATCGGATCAGGTTGCCGGGTCACGTCGCTCGTCCTCTCGACACTGCTGCTCAATACGGATGTTTTCCGCATCCGAGCGTGCTGCAGCGCCGTGGCGAGCGTCTCTTTCTCCTTGCTGGAAAGCGCTGGTGAGGCTTTTTGGAAGTCCGGTCCGCTGCTGTGCGCGCTAGCCGCGCCGAGGGGGTTGCGGGGTAGGCCGGGTGGGCAAGATCCATTGCGGCCTCATACCGAACTAACATCGGTTACTCTACGCATATGCTAGAGAGCGCTGGGTAATGAGGCGGCGGCAGCCGACCGGGCGCCGGCTGACCGCGCTGGTCATCGCCGGCGTCCTGGCGAGCCTGTCCACCAGCATTCTCACAGCCGCCCCGGCCTCGGCTGCCGGGCCTGCGATCACCGTGACCGGGCAGGCGCCGGCGACCGTGCTGGCCGGCAAGCCGGTGACCTTCACCCTGACGGCGGCCAACCCGGCGGCCAACCCAGGCGCCCAACCGGAGTACAACACCTCGTTCCGCGATGTGCTGCCGGTCGGCCTGACCTACCAGCCCGGCTCCACCACACCCGCCGACCTGGGGGAGCCGACCGTCCTCACCGACCCGGGCACCGGCCAGCAGACCGTGATCTGGAGCGACGTGTTCGACCTGGCAACCGGCTCCTCGGCCAGCCTGAGCTTCTCGGCGACCACCAGCCTGCCGGTCGGCAGCACGCTCTACAACGTCGCCAACGCCTATGCCAGCACCGCGCCGCGCTATGTCGCGCACTTCACCGCCGCCGGGTTGCCGATCGCCGACTCGCGGATCCAACCGGCGGCCAGCACCCAGAGCGCCACCGTGATCACCGCGCTGCAGTTGACCAAGACCGGATCCAACCCGGCCGGGAAGGCGCTGCGCGGCGCGCACCAGCATCCGGCGGTCTACACCCTGCAGCTGAGCAACAGCAGCCAGGCCGCCACCACCGGGGTCACCGTGCAGGACTACCTGCCCGCCGCGCAGGAGTTCCTCGGCTGCGGCGAGCTCGACAACACCTCCAGCGCCGTTGTGGAGTACCCGGGCGCGGCCCGGCTGAGCGCAACCCCGGCGGTGGGCGCGAACTGCCTGCCGCCGAGCTCGGTGGACACCGTGCTCAACCCCCCGCCGAACGGCACGGCCAGCTACCCGCCCGGGATCTACACCAAGGTGAGCTGGACGCTCGGCACGCTTGCCGCGGGGCAGACCCGCACGATCCGCTACGCCGCGGCGATCGCGCTGAAGCAGAACGCGCTGTTCTCGGCCGGCCCGAGCCCGGGCTCGCTCGGCCAGGCCGCCAACCTCGACAACAACACCGGCGCCAGCACCCGGCAGCTCAACGATCCGGCGCCGCTGGTCAGCTACGCCCACGCCGGCGGCAGCTATACCGGCGCCGCGATCGGCGGGGCTGCCAGCGTGTCAGACACCAGCCACCAGGTGAGCGTGCACGACCTGCGGATCGACAAGTCGGTGGCGTCCGCGCAGTTCGTGGCCGGCGGCATCGCCAGCTACACCCTGCATGTCGAGTCGGGGGAGTACACCGACACCTCCGCGATCACGATCACCGACGTGCTGCCCAACGGGATGTGCCCGCTGGACGAGATCAGCAACCACACCGGCGGGGCGCCGGCCGACTGCGCGCCGGGGGCCGGCCTCGCGCCATCACAGCCCTACCAGTCGGTCACCCAGAACCCCGACGGCAGCTTCACCCTGGTGTTCGGCCCGGTCGCGGTCTCGCACGACGGCTCGCTGGACATCACCTACTTCGTCCGGGATCGGGCCAGCTACACCGGCGGCGCGCTGGCCGGGCTGCCGCCGGCGGCCGGTGACAGCTTCACCAACACCGTGACAGCACAGGGCACTTCGGCGCCGGCCACCGGCGGCGCCGGGAACCAGCTGGTACGCGATGCCAGCTCGGCCACCCGGCGGACCTCCGCCGGCACGCTGACCAGCTCGGTCGCCGCCCGGAGCACCCCGATGGACTGCTCGTCCTCGGGCGTCAGCTACGGCGCCGGCAATCCGGTGTTCGGCAAGGGTGACCGGATCTGCTTCCAGATCACCGCCGGGTTCTCCGCGGCCAACCAGACCCGCAACGCGGTCCTGACCGACTTCCTCCCGCCAGGCACTGCCTACGAGGACGGCAGCGTCAGCTATCCGGCCGCCAACACCGTCGACCTGGCCCAGATCAGCTTCGATGCCGCCGGAGCGGCGGGTGGCGCGCTGAGCTGGAGCCTCGGGGCAGGCCAGCCGGACGGCTCGACCACGGCGCCGGCCGGCGCCGTGTTCGTGGCGCGGTTCAGCGTCCTGGTCACCGATCCGGCAGCCGGTCCCGCGCCGGACAAGCTCGGCAACATCGTGAAGCTGCGCACCACCGACAGCGCCGGAAAGGCCAGCTCGTTGCGGGCCGCCGCCGACTACCGGGTGGCGGCCGCGCCGCCGCTCACGGTCGCCAAGGGGGTCGCCAGCCTGAACGGCGCCACCCCCGCTCCGGGACCGAACTCCGACCATGTGCTGGTTCGCGAAGGCGATTCGGTGGTGTTCGACATCCAGATCGGCAACACCGGCAACGCCGGCGCAGGCAACGCCGTCGACGTCGAGGGCCTCCGGCTGTGGGACGTGCTCCCGGCCGGGCTGCGGTGTGCGCAGGTCAGCGCCATCACCGATGGCGGCAGCTGCACCGACCCAGCAGCGCCCGGGCATCCCAGCTTCAGCGGCAATGCCAGCCGGAGCGCGCTGGTGTGGAGCGGCGCCGGGGTGGCCGCGCTGCCGGCCGGGGCGCTCAAGAGCTACCAGTACACCGTGGCCATCCCGGCCGGGGTGAGCGTCTCGACGGTGTTCGACAACACCGCGGCGGTGCGCTCCTACACCGCTGCCACCGACCTGCCCGGCGGCAGCGCCACCTTCTATCCGAGCGCCAACGTCGACAGCACCGTCCCGGCCGGCCAGTACGACGCCCCCGCCGCCAGCGATGCCAGCGACGTCTACCTCCGCAACGTCAGCGTCACCTCCGGTGTCAGCTCGGCCGTCGCCGAGGCGGGCAATGTGGGCGGCGAAGCCATCCCGGCCAGCAGCACCCAGGCCACCATCGGCGAGCAGCTGAGCTGGACCGCCACCGCCCGGGTGCCGGCCGGATCCTCGGTGTACAACGCCATCTTCAGCAGCCCGCTGCCGGCCGGGCTGTCGCTGGTCAGCGCTACCGCGGCGTACACCGCTGATGCCGCGCTGCCCGCCGACCAGCCGCTGCCGGCCGGCTTCAGCTTCGACCCGGCAGTGCCGAGCATCCGGTGGCCGGCCAGCTATGACAACAGCACCGGCGCCGACCAGCTGTTCGCGCTGACCTTCACGGCCCGGCTGGCCGTGCTGGCGGCCAACCAGCACGCGGTGGTGCGTACCAGCACCGCGACCTTCAGCAGCGCCACAGCGGCCACCGGCGGGGTCCTGCTGCCGGCCCGGACGGCCAGCGCGAGCGTCACCGATGTCGAACCCGCGGCGGGGCTGACCAAGACCAACGACGCCGGCGCCGGTGTGACCGCCGGGCAGAGCATCACCTACACGGTGCGGGCCGCCAACGCCGTCGCCCGGCCGCCGCTGCACGACGGCTGGCTGGCCGACTGCCTGCCGGCGGGGATGACGTTCACCGGGTACCAGGCAACCCCGGCCGGGACGAGCGCGGCGCCGGCCACCACCGGGGACGGCAGCAACGGCTGCCCGGCCGGGACGACGCTGCTGAGCTGGAACCTCGGAGACCTGGCCGGCGGCGCGTCGCTGACGGTGAAGTACACCGCGACCGTGGACCCGTCGGCATCGGGCAAGGCCAGCTACCCCAACCTCGCGGCCCTGACCGGCAACAGCCTGGCCGGCAACCGCAGCTCACCGCAGGAGGACGGCAACCCGGCCGGCCGGACGTACAGCGCCGGCGCCACCAGCACGGTGACGGTCGCCGGCGCCACCGCGCTGGCCTCGGTGTCCCCGAGTTCGGCAGCGGTCGGTGACACCGTGAACTACAGCACCTCGGCGGTGCTGCCGGCCGGTGTGAACTTCTACAACCTGTCGCTGATCGAGCAGCTGCCGGCCGGCATCGATGCCAGCTCGGTGGCGCCCGGCCTCGTCAGCTGCGTCAACGCCGACAGCACGCCGTGCACCCCCGATGCCGCCGTCCAGCTGTCACCGGCCGCCGGAGCCGGTTCGGCGACGCTGATCGGCTGGCTGCTCGGCGACGTGCCCTACGCCGGCCAGACCCGGATGGTGACCGTGCGCTACACCGCCCGGATCGCCGATGTCGCCGCCGCCAGCTCCGGCGCGGTGCTGACCGACATGGCGCACGTCAGCTGGGACAACGCCCCCCGGACGCCGCCGGTCAGCTCCGGCGCCGGATACCACCAGGTGAGCGCGAACGCCACCGCCGGTGTCACGGTGCTCGAGCCGGGGCTGTCGGTGGCCAAGGCGGTCAGCCGGCTGCACCCGGAGCCCGGCCAGAGCTTCAGCTACACCGTGACCATCAGCAACCGCGCCACCGCGGGCACCGGCCCCGGGTACAACATCACGGTCACCGACACGGTGCCGGCCGGTGTCGTCGTCGATCCGGCCAGCATCTCCGGCGGCGGCGTGCTCACCGGCGCCGACCCGTCCACCGGCGGCGGGGTGCTGGCCTGGACGCTGCCGGGCCCGATCGCCAAGGGCGCCTCGCTGCCGGGGCTGAGCTACACCGCCACCCTGGCGCCGTCGGGGTCGGTGACCGCCGCGGCGCTGGTGAACACCGCGCGGATCACCGGCTACGACTCCCTGCCCACCGCAGGCCGGCATTACACCGGCACGACGGCGACTGCCACGATCACCCCGTTCTTCCCGCGGGTGACCACCACCAAGTCCACTCCGGCCGGCAGCACCGGCTACATCGGCGAATCGTTCGGATGGCTCATCACGGTGCGCAACACCGGCTCGGGAGTGGCGTACCAGGTCGGCAGCAGCGACACCCTGCCGCCGAACTGGAGCTATGACGCCGGCAGCGCCCGGATCTCGGTCGCCGGCGGGCCGGCGGTCGCGGTGGAGCCCACGGTGACCAGCGCCGGTGGGGTGCAGACGTTGAGCTGGGCCGGCCTCGGCCCCCTCAACCCGGCAGCGGCGCTGACCATCGCGTTGAGCGCCACCCCGCAGCCCGGGGTGACCGGATCGCCCGGGGTGGGTCTGGTCGTCAACCACACCAACTCGGCCACCTCGACGGCGCGGGATGCCACCGGCGCCAGCGGCAACGGCGCCGGCAGCTACACCGCCGGGCCGGGCACCGCGGTCGCCCGCATCGCCTCGGCCGACGTCAGCCTGACCAAGGCCGTCGGCGCCGTGCCGGTGGCCGGGAGCACCGGCAGCTGGACGCTCACGGTCCGCAACCTCGGGCCGAACCCGGCCACCGGCCCGTTCACCGTCACCGATCAGCTCACCAATCCGCTGCCGAGCGGTGTCAGCTCCATCAGCGCCTCGGGAACCGGCTGGTCCTGCAGCACCGCCGCTCCGGTCAGCTGCCAGCGCACCGCGGCCGGGGACACCCTGGCCAGCGGGGCCGCCTTCCCCGCCATCACGCTGGCCTATGCCGTCGGCTCGTCGGTGCCCGACGGCAGCACCCTGTCGAGCACCGCGGCCGTCAGCGCGCGCACCCAGGACCCTGCCCCGGCCAACAACAGCGCCACCGCCCCCGTGGCAGTGCGGGCCGCGGCGAATCTGGCGATCGACACGAGCCTCAGCTCTCCCCAGCTGATCGCCGGGGCGCCGGCCAGCTACGAGCTGGCGGTCACCAACCTGGGCCCGTCCAGCGCGGTCGGCCCGATCAGCATCGATGACCAGCTGCCCGCGGGCAGCAGGTTCGTGTCGGCGGCCGGGACGGGCTGGAGCTGCGACCCGATCCCCGCCGGGACGCTCGGCGCCAGCCTGCACTGCACGCTGCCGGGACCGCTGGCCGTCGGCGCGGTGCCTGCCGCTGTCACGGTGACGGTGGCGATCGCGTCCGGGCAGACCGGTCCGGTCACCAACACCGCCAGCGCCGGGTCGCCGACCGCCGATCCCGTGCTGGCCGACAATGTCGACGTCCAGACCGACATGCCGGTGATCCGTGCGGACCTGGTGATCCAGAAGCTGCACCTGACCAACCCGTTCGTCGCCGGCAGCCAGGCCCAGTACCGGATCCAGGTCCGCAATGCCGGTGAGTCCGACGCCACCGGCGTCACGGTCGACGACGTCCTGCCGGCCGGCCTGAGCTATGACTCGTTCAGCTCTGCCGACCCGGACTGGGCGTGCGCGGCGACCGGCCAGCACGTCAGCTGCGGCCATGCCGGGCCACTGGTCGCCGGCGCCAGCTCCTCGTTCACCCTGTCGGTCGATCTGGCGGCCGGCTTCCTCGGGCCGGCCTCGAATACCGCGACGGTCTCGGCGAGCACGCCCGATCCGGTCCCGGCCAACAACAGCGACGTCGATGACTCCTCGGTGTCCCAGGTCGCCGACCTCTCGATCGGCCTCTGGCACACCGGAGCCGCCGTCGCGGGCAACCCGCTGGCCTTCACCGTGGCGGTGCACAACGCCGGGCCGTCCCACATCACCGGCCCGGTCACCGTGCTCGACGCGCTGCCGGCCGGCCTGAGCTTCACCTCGGCGACCGGCGCGGGCTGGAGCTGTGACTATGCCGCGGCCAGCAGGGTGCTCAGCTGCGTGCTGGCGGCGGGCCTGGCCAGCGGCGCCAGCGCCGCCCAGCTGAGCCTGCTCGTGCGGCTCGATCCGGACGCCGGGCCGGCGACGCTGGAGAACACCGCGACCGTGGGCAGCGGCACCGCCGACTCCGACCTCGCCGACAACTCCAGCGCCGATCAGATCCAGGTCGTCACCAGCGCCGCCCTCAGCCTCACCAAGATCCTGAGCACGCCGGCCCCGGTGCTGGCCGGCGGCGCCGCGGGCTTCGTGCTCTCGGCCAGCAACGCCGGCCCGAGCGATGCCGGCGCCATCAGCGTCACCGACACCCTGCCGGCCCACCTGAGCCTGCAGTCCTATTCCGGCAGCGGCTGGACCTGCTCTGCCGCTGGGCAGTCGGTGGTGTGCGGACGCAGCGGGCTGGCCGCCGGCGCGACCGCGCCGGACCTGGTGCTGACCACGCTGGTGTCGGCCTCGACACCGGTGAGCCTGCCGGCCGGCACGGCGACCCTGGTCAACAACGCCGGCATCGAGTCGGCCACCACCGGCCCCCGGACGGACCCGCCGCCGGTGCCGGTCGCGGTGCGCGCCCAGGCCGACCTGGCGCTGGAAACGGCGCCGACCGTGCCGCAGGCACCGGCCGGGGCGACGGCGGGCTGGCAGCTGACGGTGCGCAACACCGGCCCCAGCGACTCCGCGGCGCCGATCACGGTGACCGACACGCTGCCCGGCTACCAGAGCTACCTGTCCGCCAGCGGCGGCTGGGGCTGCTCGGCCTCGGCCGCTCCGGCGATGCCAGGACAGCGCCAGAGCGTGACCTGCACCTTGAATCAGTCGCTGGCGCCTGGCGAATCGGCGCCGGCGCTGCTCCTGCAGGTACAGGTCGATCCACGGGCGCCGGCCGGCGTCGAGACCAACCAGGCCGTGGCCGCCTCGCCGACCCCCGGTGCGCCGGCCAGCGACTCCGCCTCGATCGTGGTGGGCAAGCTGGCCGACCTCAGCATGGCGCTGCAGCACACCGGCAACGGCCAGGTCGGCCAGGCCACCGACCTCACCCTGCGGGTGCACAACGCCGGGCCCTCCACCGCCGATCAGCTGGTGATCAGCACCGCGTTGCCGGCCGGGCTCGGCTTCGTCTCGGGCGCCGGCAGCGGTTGGGCCTGCACGGCTGCCGGCCAGCTGGTCAGCTGCCTGCTGAGCGATCCGGTCGGAGCAGGCGCCGACAGCGCGGACCTGGTGCTGAGCGCGATGGTCGGCGCCCCGGCCTATCCGGGTGTGACCGTGTCAGCGACGGTGCGCTCGAACGATCCGGCGCTGGCCGGCAGCGCCGACGCCACCGACCAGTTGCCGGTGGACCCGGCCGCCCAGCTGGCAATCACCAAGCAGCATCAGGGCGAGCTGGTGGTGGGTCAGTCCGCGAGCTACCTGATCACCGTCACCAACTCCGGCCCGACCGACAACCCCGGGCCGCTGCGGTTGACCGATACCCTGCCGGCCGGGTTGAGCTACCTGGCTGCCGCAGGCGCGGGGTGGAGCTG
>NZ_DASVSG010000125.1:0-6031 GCF_036388195.1 Jatrophihabitans sp.
GCCCCTACCGCAGCGAAGCAGAACGCATCGCCGCCTTCTCGACCTGGCTACACACCTACAATCACCACCGCGGCCACACCGCCCTCGGCGGCGCGACACCAGCCAGCCGTGTCACCAACCTGTCAGGACAGAACAGCTAGCTGACCGCTGGACGTCAACGTCGAATTGTTTGCGGCCGGTGGTCGGGTGATCGATCGTTGGCCGCGTAGCAGGGCGACACGCCGTCGCAGGCGCTGCTACCGGGCCAACGATGAGTGCCGACACGCCGTCACACGAGCTGCTACGCCAACCATGAGTGCCCACCGATGAGTGCCGCGCGCCAGCAATGAGTGCCCGGCCCACAGCCGTCGATCGTAAGCCGCCGCTAGACCCCGGCCAGCTCCCGGTTGCCGTCCGGGCCCGGGCCGGCCGGGTCGTCCTCAGCCGCCTCGGCGGCCTCGATCGAGACCTGCGGCGTGATCCGGTCCAGCCACTTCGGGTAGTACCAGTTCGCATCGCCGAGCAGGTGCATCAGCGAGGGCACCAGGATGGTCCGCACCACGAAGGCGTCCAGGAACACCGCCGATGCCAGGCCGATGCCGAACAGCTTGATCACCCGGGCGTCGCCGAGGATGAACCCGCCGAACACCGCGATCATGATGATGGCCGCCGCGGTGATGATGCCGCCGGTCTCGCCCTGGCCCACCGTGATCGAGCGCCGGTTGTCGCGGGTGTGCAGCCATTCCTCGTGCATCCGGCTGACCAGGAACACCTGGTAGTCCATCGACAGGCCGAACAGCACCGCGAAGAACATCACCGGGACGAACGCCTCGATCGGGCCGCCGCCGCCGATCCCCAGCGCCTCTGACAGCCAGCCCCATTGGAAGATCGCCACGATCACCCCGAAGGATGCCGCCGCTGCCAGCAGGTTCATCACCGCGGCGGTCAGCGGGATCACCACGCTGCGGAAGGCCACCAGCAGCAACAGGAACGACAGCCCCACCACCGCGATGAAGAACAGCGGCATCTTGGCCGACAGCACCTTGGCGAAGTCGACGAAGATCGCGGTGATGCCGTAGACGTAGATGTGGTTGCCGGTGCCGGCGTACAGCGGCGGGAGCTCCGTGCTGCGCAGCTTCTTCACCAGGTCGGTGGTGCGGGCATCCTGCGGCGAGGTGCTGGACTTGAACGTCACCAGCGCGATGTCGCGGGCCACCGGGAAGGCCCGCACGCTGGCCGGGGCGACGTCGGCGACCGTGGTCAGGTGCCTGCTGACCCTGCCCAGGTAGGCCGGGTCGGCAGCCCCCGGGCCGCTGATCACCAGCTGCAGGCCGGAGTTGTAACCGGGCCCGAATCCCTGCGCGATCAGGTCGTAGCCCTTGCGGGTGGTCGAGGACTGCGGGTCGTTGCCCTGGTCCGACGAGCCCAGCCGCATGGCGAAGAACGGGATCGCCAGCACCGCCAGCATCACCAGCGCCGCGGCGCCCAGGCCCAGCTTGCGCCGCTCCACCAGGTGCGACCAGCGGTACCAGAAGTCCCGGTGCTCGGTCAGGTCGAAGGTGCCCGCCCGGACCTCCTTGCGCTGGCGCCGGGGCAGCACCTTCAGGCCCAGGAAGCTGAGCAGCGCCGGCAGCAGGGTGAGTGAGGCGAGCATGGTGAGCGCGACCCCGATGGCCGTTCCCAGCGACACCCCGTACAGGAAGCTGACGCCCAGCGCCCACAGGCCCATCAGAGCGATGCACACCGTGGTCCCGGCGAACAGCACCGCGCGCCCGGAGGTGTTGACCGCCAGCACGATGGAGTCCTCGACGCCCATGCCGCGCATCAGGTTGCGCCGGTGCCGGGTGACGATGAACAGCGCGTAGTCCACCCCGACGCCGAGGATCATCAGCAGCGCGAGCTGATTGGCGAAGGTGGCCACCGACATCACGTGCGAGAGCAGGCCGATCAGGGCCAGCCCGCTGCCCATCGCCGCGATCGCGCTGACCAGCGGCAGCGCGGTGGCGCCGACGGTGCGGAACACCAGGAACAGGATGATCAGCGCCGCGAGGAAACCGAACACCTCCGGGGGGACGCCGCCCTCCGGAGCGGCCAGCACCTGGAAGGCGTTGCCGGTGAACTCGACCTGCAGGTCGGCGGAGTTCAGGGGCTTCAGGGCATCGTGCACACCGGTGATCTGGGCCAGCGCCGGCTGCGGCTCGGCCCAGTTCAGGTCCACCACGGCGATGGTCCGGTCCGCGCTGATCTGAGCCGCGGCGGCCACGCCGGTCCCGTCCGAGCCGCCGCAGGCCACCGGGCCGTAGGGCGAGTTCGCCGAGGCGATCCCGAAGCCGCCGCCGCACAGCTCGCGCAGCGCCGGCTGCACCCGTCCGGCGTAATCGGCGACGACGCCCGACCGGGCGTGCAGCACCATGGCGCCGCTGGCCCCGTTCTGGCTGTCCAGGCCGGCCCCGGCCAACAGCTCGGCCACCGTCTGGGTCTCGGTGTTCGGCAGCTTGAAGTCGTCGCGGTAGGCCGAGCCGCCGAGGCCGGCCAGCAGCGCCTGCGCCGCCACGATGAACAGGACCCACCCGGCCACGACGAACCAGCGCCGCCGTACCGCGAGCCGAGCCAGTGCCTCCATCAACGTCCCCCCGCACGTGCCGAACACAACACCGAACACAACGCTGCCGAGCCGAGAACTGCCGCACCCGCTGCTGAACGGACACCGTCCGCACGCGCTCTCCAGCTTGCCTGCCGGAGATGACAGTGGTGTCTCAGGTCGCTGAGAGCAGCTACCGCGACGCTGCGGCGCTCTCGCTGAAGGAGTTCCCGGCGCTGGGAAAAATACCGGGCGCGCTCAGCCGGCCTCCCAGAACCTCAACAGCTCCAGCCCGACCTGGCCGACCGTCGCGGGCATCCCCGACTGCTCGAACAACCAGTAGATCGCCCGGAAGAAGGCGTGGTTGATCGCCTGGATCTGCAGCAGCGCGAACAGCGCCAGCATGCCGAAGGGCTTGAACTGCTCGGCGGCCTGGCGGAACTTCGGGTCCAGATAGGGCTCGATCGCGCCGTAGCCGTCCAGCCCCGGCACCGGCAGCAGGTTCAGGATCGAGGCCATCACCTGCAGCAGCGCCAGCCCTGCCACCCCGTACCAGAAGACGCCGTGCGCGCTGTAGAGGCCGACCCGCCGGACCAGCACCAGCAGCAGCACCGCGAAGACGACGTTGGTCACCGGCCCCGACAGCGACACCAGCGCCCGCTGGACGTTGTTGCGGAACCGGTGCGGATGCAGGTAGACCGCCCCGCCGGGCAGCCCGATGCCGCCGATCGCGATGAACAGCACCGGCAGCAGGACCGACAGCACCGGATGGCTGTACTTGAGCGGGTTCAGGGTCAGATAGCCGCGGGCCTCCACCTCGCGGTCACCGAAGCGCCAGGCCAGGTAGGCGTGGGCGAACTCGTGCAGGCAGACGGTGACCACCCAGCCGGCCACGATGAACAGGAAGACCCCGATCCGCGCCGTCCGGGTGGCGGTGGTGGCCTGCCAGGCCAGGTAGCCGCCGGCGGCGGTGACCGCGAGCACCGCGAGGAAGATCGGGCTGGGCCGGATGCCGGCGCGCGGCGCTTGTCGGAACGGCAGGGTCATGCTGGGGGAGTCTAGGCAGCCCGACGCCCGGCCGGGGCGTCTGCCGCGTGTCTGGGATGGCGCCACGCGGCCCGCCGGTAAGGTGTCGAACGCCCGTTCGATTGAGCTGATCGAGTCGTGACAGCTGGAAGAAGGCCGCCTGATGCGAGTGCTCGGCGTGGATCCCGGGCTCACCAGGTGTGGCATCGGGGTGGTGCAGGGCAGCGCCGGCCGGGCGCTGTCGCTGGTGCACGTCGAGGTGGTCCGGACGCCCCCCGAGGACCCGCTGGCCACCCGGCTGCTCACCCTGGCCGATGCGCTGGCCGCCGCGGTGACCGAATACCGTCCTGATGTGGTCGTCGTGGAGCGGGTGTTCGCCCAGCAGAACGTCCGGACCGTCACCGGCACCGCGCAGGCCGCGGGCCTGGCCATGGTCGCCGCGGCCCGGCAGGGCATCGCGGTGCAGCTGCACACCCCGTCGGAGGTGAAGGCCGCGATCACCGGCTCGGGAACCGCGGACAAGGCGCAGGTGACCGCGATGGTGACCCGCATCCTCAAGTTGGACGTCGCGCCCACCCCGGCCGATGCCGCCGACGCCCTGGCGCTGGCCATCTGCCACATCTGGCGGGGGACCGCCCAGGCCCGGTTGGCGGCCGCCGTGACGCGCGCGCGGACGCCGGGCCGCAGCGCCGGGCCAGCCGCACCGATAGGAGTACGCCGATGATCGCCAGCGTGCACGGCCGGGTGGCCGCCCTCGGCCCGGACGGAGCCGTCGTCGAGGTGGGCGGTGTGGGGCTCGCCGTCTCCTGCTCGCCGGCGACGCTGGCCCGGCTGCGGGTGGGGGAGTCGGCCCGGCTGGCCACCAGCCTGGTGGTGCGCGAGGACTCGCTGACCCTCTACGGCTTCGCCGACGACGACGAGCGCGGCCTGTTCGAGTTGCTGCAGACCGCCAACGGGGTGGGCCCCAAGCTCGCGCAGACGATCCTCGGGGTCTACCCGCCCCGGGAGGTGCGACGGGCGATCGCCACCGGGGACTTTCCGGCGCTGGTCAAGGTTCCCGGCATCGGCCGCAAGGGCGCCGAGAAGATCGTCATCGAGCTGCGGGACCGGATCGGCTCGATCAGCGGCTCGGACGGCGCCGCCCCGCTGGCCGGCGTCACCGCGATCGCGCCGTGGAAGGACCAGGTCCTGCATGCCCTGGCCGGCCTCGGCTTCACCGGCAAGGAGGCCGCCGAGGCGATCGACCTGGTGGCCGCGGAGTCCGAGGACAACCCCGAGGTCGCCGTCATCCTGCGGCGGGCCATCCAACTGCTCGGCCGGGCCCGATGAGCGAGCGCCAGCGAGCGAGGAGCGCTCGCGCGAGGAGCGAGGTCAGTCGATGAGCGCTTGCGCGAAGAGCGGTGCGCGATGACCGGCCCGACCGACCGGGACGTCGTCTCGCCGTTCCCCGAGGTGGACGAGACCGAGGTCGAGGCCAGCCTGCGGCCCCGGCGGCTCAGCGAGTTCGTCGGGCAGCCGAAGGTCCGCGAGCAGCTGCAGGTGGTGCTCGAGGGCGCGCTGCGGCGCAACCGGCCGCCCGATCACGTGCTGCTGTCCGGACCGCCGGGCCTGGGCAAGACCAGCCTGGCCATGATCATCGCCGCCGAGCTGGGCGCCCCGTTCCGGCTCACCTCGGGGCCGGCGATCGAGCGCGCCGGTGACCTGGCCGCGCTGCTGACCAGCCTGGGCGAGGGCGAGGTGCTGTTCATCGACGAGATCCACCGGATCGCCCGCCCCGCCGAGGAGCTGCTGTACATGGCGATGGAGGACTTCCGGGTCGACGTGATGGTCGGCAAGGGTCCCGGCGCCACCGCCATCCCGCTGGAGCTGGCGCCCTTCACCCTGGTCGGCGCCACCACCCGGGCGGGGCTGCTGACCGGCCCGCTGCGCGACCGGTTCGGCTTCACCGGGCACATGGACTTCTACGAGCCCCCTGAGCTGGAGCAGGTGCTGGGCAGGTCGGCCCAGCTGCTCGACGTCCGGCTCACCCCGGAGGGCGCGGCCGAGATCGCCAGCCGGTCGCGCGGCACGCCCCGGATCGCCAACCGCCTGCTCCGCCGGGTGCGCGACTTCGCCGAGGTCCGCGCCGACGGGGTGGTCACCGCGGAGGTGGCCCATGCGGCGCTGGCGGTCTACGACGTGGACGAGCTCGGGCTGGACCGGTTGGACAAGGCGGTGCTCAACGCGCTGGTGCGCCGCTTCGGCGGCGGCCCGGTCGGGGTGAGCACCCTCGCGGTGGCGGTCGGCGAGGAGATCGAGACGGTGCAGGAGGTCGCGGAGCCGTTCCTGGTGCGGGCCGGCCTGCTGGCCCGTACCCCGCGCGGCCGGGTGGCCACACCGGCCGCCTGGCGCCATCTGGGCGTCCAGCCACCGGCCGGCCAGATCTCCCCGACACTTTTCGACGAC
>NZ_DASVSG010000126.1:0-45513 GCF_036388195.1 Jatrophihabitans sp.
TCGACGAGCTCGTCGTCCACGACGGCGCCGTGACCGGCGTACGCGGTGCGGTGCTGGAGCCCAGCGATGTCGACCGTGGCCGGCCGAGCTCGCGTACCAGGATCGACGACTTCGAGCTGCGTGCCCAGGCGGTGATCGTGACCTCCGGCGGCATCGGTGGCGACCATGACCTGGTGCGCCGCAACTGGCCGTCCCGGCTGGGACCGGCGCCGGACCGGATGGTGGCCGGAGTGCCCGCCCACGTCGACGGCCGGCTGCTCGGCATCACCCAGGCCGCCGGCGGCAGCGTCATCAACCCCGACCGGATGTGGCACTACACCGAGGGCCTGCAGAACTGGGACCCGATCTGGCCCAACCACGGGATCCGGATCCTGCCCGGGCCGTCCTCGCTCTGGCTGGATGCCCTCGGCCGGCGACTGCCCGTCCCGCTGTTCCCCGGCTTCGACACCCTCGGCACGCTGACCCACCTGATGCATACCGGTCACGACTACAGCTGGTTCGTGCTCAACCAGCGGATCCTCTCCAAGGAGTTCACCCTGTCCGGCTCGGAGCAGAACCCGGACCTGACCGGCAAGTCGATCCGCGGGGTGCTGAACCGCGGACGGGGCGGCGCGCCGGCGCCGGTGGCGGCCTTCCAGGAGCGCGGCGCGGATTTCGTCACCGCCGTGACCCTGCGGGAACTGGTCGCCGGCATGAACACGCTGACCGGCGAGGACCTGCTCGAGCTGGCCGACGTGCAGCGGGAGATCGAGGCCCGGGACCGCGAGGTCGGCAACCGGTACACCAAGGACCTGCAGGTGACCGCCATCCGGGGCGCGCGCGGCTACGTCGGGGACCGGCTGATCCGGGTGGTCAAACCGCACCGGCTGCTCGATCCGGACGCGGGGCCGCTGGTCGCCATCCGGTTGAACGTGCTCACCCGCAAGACCCTCGGCGGGCTGGAGACCGATCTGGACGGCCGGGTGCTCCAGCCCGGGGGGCAGCCGATGGCCGGTGTCTACGCAGCCGGCGAGGCGAGCGGCTTCGGCGGGGGTGGCATGCACGGCTACCGGTCGCTGGAGGGCACCTTCCTCGGCGGCTGCCTGTTCTCCGGGCGGGTCGCGGGACGGGCCGCCGCCGCGGCGGTGGCGGGCTGATGACGGCCCTGCTCGAGGACGGCGGCGCGCTCGACCGGTTCCGGGCTCCGCTGTACACGATCGCCGAGGCGGCGCGGTACCTCGGTGTTCCGGAGTCCACCTTCGGCGGCTGGGCAACGGGCTACCGCAGCCGGTCGGCGGGCTTGGCGCTCGGCCGGTCAGCGGGCTTGGCGCTCGGCCGGTCAGCGGGCTCGGCGCTCGGCCGGCCGCTCCTGACCACGGTCGCCCGGCGCGACAGCCGGCGGGACGCCGTCGTCCCGTTCATCGGGCTGGCGGAGGGGTTGGTGCTCACCGCGATGCGGCGCGGCGGCGTCCCCCTCCAGCGGGTGCGGCCGGCGCTGGCTCGGCTGGAGGATCGGCTCGGGGTCCGGCATCCGCTGGCCAGCAGGTGGCTGCACACCGATGGCGTCGAGGTGCTCTTCGACTACGCCGAAGTCGAGGACGCTGCCGCCGGCGAGGCGCCTGACGTGGTCGTGGTGCGCAGCGACCAGCGGGTGCTCGACATGACCGTCGAGTCCTGGCGCCGTATCGAGTTCGCCGAGGACGGCTACGCCCGCCTTCTCCGGCTGCCTGCCTACCGGACGGCCGAGGTCGTCGTCGATCCGGCTCGTGGCTTCGGGCAGCCGGTCTTCGTCCGCGGCGGCGCCCGCGTGGAGGATGCCCTGTCGATGGTGCGCGCGGGGGTGGAGCTGGAAACCGTCGCGGCCGAATACCGGGTGCCCGCCGAGCACCTCTTGGACGCCGTCGGTGTGGCGACGCCCGTGGCCGCCTGAGATGACGACCGGGCAGCACTCCGGCGCGCTGCCCGACCTGCTGCCTGACCTGCTGCTGGACCGCAGCCTGGGCAGCATCGCGGTGCCGGCGCTGTTGCGCGCGGCTGGCCTGCGGGTCCACACGCTCGTCGACGTCTACGGGCCCGCCGCCGAGGCCGTCGAGGATGCCGAGTGGCTCGGGTACGCCGGGCAGCGGGGCTGGCCGGTTCTGCTGAGGGACCCCCACATCCGGCGCCGGACGGTCGAGCGGGCGGTGATCACCCCGCAGGGCGTCCACGCGTTCTGCCTGGGTGGCGCGCAGCTGGAACCGGCCGTCCTGGCCGACCGCTTCCTGTCGGTGCTCGACGCGGTCGCGCTGGCCTGCGCCCGGCCCGGGCCGGCGCTGTACCTGATCACGGCCTCCGGGATGCGCAGCGTGTCCGGAGCGCTAGCTGCCCTCATGGCGCGCCGATCACCGCGGGTCCGGTGGTGGGTGTCTCGGCGGAGAACAACCGCGCCGTCCGGTCTGCGCTGCGCTGGGCACGCCGGCTGGTGCTGGCCGCGCCGAGCAGCAGGACGCACACCCCCGCGGCGACGATCATCCACCAGCCCGGCCGGCTCGCCGACACCAGATCGCTGGCCATCGCGCCGGATGATCCGGTGTTGATCACCGAGCCGATGATGGCCACGCCCAGCGCCGCGCCGACCTGCCGGCTGGTGGAGGCCACCGCCGCCGCCACGCCGGCCTGGGACCGCGGCATGCCGGAGACGGCGGTGTTGGTGACCGGGGCATTGACCATGCCGAAGCCGATCGCGAACATCGCGTAGCTGGCCATCAGCCAGCCGTAGCTGGTCGTGCGGTCCAGCCCGGTGAGCGCCAGGCCCCCGGCGCACATGGCGACCCCGGCGAGGACCAGCGGCAGCCTCGGCCCGCGCGAGCCGACGATCCGTCCTGACACCGGCGCGAACAGCGCGGTGACCAGCGCCATCGGCAGCAGGAACAGTCCCGCGTGCAGCGCCGACAGCTGGCGGACGTCCTGCAGGTACAGGGTGTTCAGGAACAGGAAGCCGCTGAAGGCGCCGAACGCGCAGACGGCGATGACGGTGGCGGCCGAGAACGGCACGCTGCGGAAGAAGCGGAGCTCGAGAAGCGGATCGGCGCGGCGCGGTTCGTAGGCCAGCAGCGCCAGCGCAGCCAGGACGGCGACCCCGAACAGCGCCCAGGTCTCCAGCGAGCCCCACCCGGCCTGCGGGGCGTTGATGATGGCGTAGGTGACCGAGGCCAGCACCACCAGCACCAGCAGCTGGCCTATCGGGTCTACCCGTCGCGCCCGTGGGGCACGCGATTCCGGCACGTAGAGCGCCGCCAGCACCACGGCGGCAAGCCCGATCGGCACGTTGATCCAGAAGATCGAGCGCCAGCCGACGGTTTCGGTGAGCAGGCCGCCGACGACCGGCCCGACACCCAGGCTGATGCCGATCACGCCGCCCCAGATCCCGATGGCGCGGGCCCGCTCCTGCGGCTCGGTGAAGACGTTGGTGATGATCGACATCGCCACCGGGTTGAGCATCGAGCCGCCGACGGCTTGCACCATCCGGAAGACGATCAGCCAGCCGAGGCCAGGGGCGATGCTGCACAGCAGCGAGCCGAGGGTGAACAGCACCAGACCGCTCTGGAACGTCCGCCGACGACCGAACCGGTCAGCCGACGAACCGGCCAGGATCAGCAGGCTGGCGAGCACCAGCGTGTAGCTGTCGATCGTCCACTGCAGCCCCTCGACCGAGGCGTTCAGGTCGGTCCGGATGGAGGGCAGCGCGACGTTGACGATGGTGTTGTCCATGCCGACGATCAGCAGGCTCATGCAGCAGATCGCCAGCACCAGCATCCGGCGCTGCTTCGTCAGTTCGGCCACAGCCGCTCCAGTCCGTGTGTGCCTGACCTACTCTAGGGACACACCTAGGGCCGTTTTCAGCGCTTTCAGAGCTTGTGGAGGACCGGGCGCTATGCGGGCTGACGGACCCAAGGTCCCCAGAAAGTCGGCGAAAGGTCCCGATTTGAGGGGCAGGAGCGGCCAGGACCCGGTAACGTCTATCACAGGGTGGGCAGGACTGTCAGACCCTGCACGTAGCTTCGAGGTACAGGCGCACTAGGCCGGAACGGCCGAAAGCCCGATCGAAGGGAGGGTCCAGCGATGGCAGTCACGTTGGAGGAGCTAGCTGAACGCAACACTGGGGTTGTAGCTGTGGAAGCTGACCGTGATGAGGTTCTAGCGATCCTTGACTCCCGGGCTCGTGCCGAGGTTGGCATGACCGGAGCGGAGTTTTTGGGGCAGTTACGCGCGGGTGTGTTCGATGGATGCGATGACGTCGCCATTCAGCGGCTCATCGGCATTACTGTATTGCTCGGCTAAGTGGCCGGACGTACGCCGGCTGAGGCGGTTACTCGATTTCTGGGGCCGCTTCAGCAGGCGGCGTCATGTTTGGGCACCTGCAAACTGACAACAAGTGCTGGCGCTAAGCACCCTCGCCTAGGGGAGAGGCACAGCTGGGCGCTCAATTCTGGGGCGGGGTTAGAACTCAAAACTGCCAACGGCCCCGAACTGCTTTTCGATCCGTCGATGGAATGGGAACTGATCGAGGATGAGCGTCCAGACTACGGCCCTTACCGTGTCAAGACACGGGCCTACAGATACTCCGTCAGCGGTCCCGGCCACGTTGAGTACGTTTCTTTTCACTGGCATCCGGATGGCAGTTCGCCGATCCGCGATCCGCATATCCACCTCGGCGCAGCATTGTTGAACGATTCCAGCCCAGTGACGCCCAAGGCTCACCTACCAACCCCTCGCCACACATTCGAGATGGTCGTTCGGTGGGTGTTCGAGTTTGGAGTCAAGCCAGCTTGCGATGATTGGCGAGACAAATTAGACCTTGCAGAAACGCCACACCTCCTCTACCGCAGCTGGGCCGAACGAATGCCCGATGCGTGAGGAAGGGGCTAGTCAGAAGTCCACTTCGGCAATGAGTGGCTTATAGGTCAAGCGTCGTCCGCCGACGTTGCCGATCACCAGCCGCATTCGCTCGGAATCGGTGCGCTTGCAATGCGTGTATAGAAAGTCAAACTGATTCAGATACCGCTGCAGATGCTCCACCGAAACATGATGGTGCGTACCGTCGAGGGACCGCTTCAACTGCGAAAAGTAGCCCTCATTGAGGTTGGTCAACACGTTGCCGCGCGCGTACTCACCGGCCGAGTGGTTGACGAATTCGTGGGCGGCGAACTCGGCCGCTATCTGCCGGTAAGCCCGCGCTGAGTCAGTGTGCAGGTGCGTCCGCTCCGGGTCCATGACCTCCCGGATGGCAGGCAGCAGGCTCTTAGCGGTCACGTCGGCCACCACACGGGTATGCGCCGAACGGGTCTCGTAATGGACCAGGGAAACCACCGGCTGCTTGTCCGTGGTGCCGTAGGCCCGTGGCTGCTCGCGCGGGTCGTTGCGGTGCCGGTTCTTGGGGTCCCCGCCGATCCAGCTCTCATCCACCTGGACCGCGCCGCCGAACAACGCGGCCAGTGGCTCGAACTGCATGGCCTCACGGATTCGGTGCAGCATATGCCAGGCGGTTTCGTTGGTGACCTCGTACTTGCGGCTGATCTCCCACGCGCTGATCGAGTTCTTCGAGGCGTTCGCCGCCGAGCTGCGCCACATCACCGGCGTGCTGCTGTCCCGGGTCGAGTCCGGCCTCTGGCGCGGGCCGGCGCACCAGGCCCTGGTCCTGCAGCTTCGGTCGCACGCGCCGCAGCTGTCAGCCACCGCCGACCGGTACGACGGCTACGCCACGGCGCTGAACGGGTACGCCGGCGTCGGCAGCGCAGTCCACCGTGCCCGCACCCGACGCGAGCACCGAGCTGGTGCCCCTGGCACGCGCTTTCAAGGCCGGCTACGACCGGTGGGCCGACGGGCTGGACCGCTGCGTCCGGGCGTTGCAATGGGTGGACGAGCACGACCCGACCCGGGACCTGCATGACTTCCGTGCCTTCACCCACCAGCTGGGCCACGTCGCGGTGGATGCGGTGCGGCCGTTCGAGCAGGCGGTGCTGCATCCGTCCCTGCGCACCGTCTCTGCCTGCCTCGGCGAGCTGAACGTCGGGCTGTCGGTGCTGGGGCTGGGCCTGCTGTTCATCTGCCCGCCGGTCGGCGCGGCCTGCCTGGCCGCCGCCACCGTCCTTGCCGTCGCGCAGTTCGCGGTGGACAGCACCCGTCGCGCTCACGGTGAATCGGTCAGCACCGCCAGCCTGGGTTGGGAGCTGGCTGCCGCGGTCCCGCTCGGCGGCAACGCCTTGCGTGCGGCACGGGCGGCTGACAACGTGGTCCACCTCGTCCCCGGTGGCGGCCTGATGGCTCACGAAGCGGCGGGAGGGCACACCCTCGCCAAGCACGTCGGAAAGTCGGAGCAGTTCCTGCGGAACCGGCTCGCCACCGAACCGCAGATCAGGGGCGCCTCCACCTTCTACGACCGGCAGACGGCAGAGAACGCGATCGCAGCCGTGCTCAAGCAGAATCAGCGGCAGGTGGACCCTTGGCTAGCCGGTCGATTGAAGAGGCTTGTGCTTACAGGCAGATCTTCGACCCATGTCGGTGTCCTGATTCCCCGCGGATCGACGGAGTCTGCGGCTTCTGATGGGATTAAGATCTTTCTTGAGCGCAGCGCGAAGATGGAGAACGGCTACCTACTAGTTACTGCGATGGTGATCGAATGAAGTCTTGGGAATCATTGGAGACCCTGCTGGGGGGTTACCTCCACGAGGACTTCGCCGACCTTCATGGCAGTGCTTGGGGTGCTGTGGACACATTCGCTCGAGATGAGCCAGAGTACGCGCCGCATCTTCATCGCGAGATCACTGACCTAATTGATGCTTACCGATCAGAATCAGATCTGGAAGGCGCGCTTGTCGATCTAGGCCTCAACTACTTACCAACAGCGGACGGATGGGACAACCACCGAACCTGGCTGCTGGCCGTGGCAGACCGCGTCGACGAGATTCTGCACAGCTCACCGGCCGCCTGAACCGCTGCCTTTACGGTCGCCGCCCAGCCGCCCAGCCGCCCAGCGGTCAGCCGGGCAGCGGTCAGCCGGGCAGCGCGAAGTGCGGGTTGCGGATGAAGCCCACCACGTTGCCGGTCGCGGTCAGCACCGAGCCGGTCACGATGCCGTCGCCGACCGCGCTGGCGGCCGTGTGCTCGACCGCGCCGAGGGCGATGGCGGCGTCCATGGCGTCCTGCACCGACTCCACACCCCAGTAGGTCAGCGCGCCGTCGCCCGGGCTGGCCTCGGGCAGCAGCCCGAGCTCGTATCCGGCGACGTTGAAACCGACGTAGAACGGCTGGTCGAAGTACGGCTCGCGGCCGAGCAGGGTGCTCCACCACAGCGTGGCGGCGGCCAGGTCGGCCACGGGATAGATCACGGTGCGCAGGCCTTGCAACTCGATAGCCATGGTGACAACCCTCCCATGAAGCCGGATCGGTACGTCAGAGAGTCCCGGCTGCCCTGTCAACCGCTGTCGAGGACGGCGTGCTGACGGATCCAGCAGTGCATCGCTATCCCGGCCGCCACCCCGGCATTGATCGAGCGGGTGGAGCCGAACTGGGCGATCGAGAGCGTCATGGCCGCGCTGGCCTGAGCCTCGGCGGTGAGCCCGGGTCCCTCCTGGCCGAACAGGAACAGGGCGTTGCGCGGCAGCTCGGCCGTCTCGATCGGACGGGCGCCTGGGGTGTTGTCGATCGCCACGATCGGACGGCCGGCGCCGGCCGCCCAGTCCGTCAGGTCAGCGATGCTGCGCAGGTGGCGCAGGTGCTGGTAGCGGTCGGTGACCATCGCGCCGCGCCGGTTCCAGCGCTTGCGTCCGATGATCAGCACCTCGCGGGCTCCGAAGGCGTTGGCCGTCCTCACCACGGTGCCGATGTTCGCGTCGTGCTGCCAGTTCTCGATGGCCACCACGAACTCGTGCCGGCGGGTGTCGAGGTCGGCGACGATCGCGTCGACGCTCCAGTACCGGTAGCAGTCACGGACGTTGCGCTGGTCACCGTGCGCCAGCAACTGCGGGTCGTACTGCGCGCCGTCCGGCCACGGACGCGGATGCGGCCCGACGCCGACAGCCAGATCCGGGGTCGCGTCGGACGGCCCCGCCGGCGGGGCACCCTCACCCAGCACGTCCTAGGCCAGTCCCAGGTCGGCCAGCGAGTACGCCGCACGGCACGGCAAGCCGGCCGCCTCGATCGTGCGGCGAGCGCCCCGGTCCACGATCAACGCCACCCCGACCACATCGGCGCCGGCCTCGCGCAACGCCTCGACGGCGGTCAGCGGGCTGGATCCGGTGGTGGACACGTCCTCCACCGCCAGCACCCGGCGCCCGGCCACCGACGGCCCTTCGATCCGTTGCTGCATGCCATGCCGCTTCTCCGCCTTGCGCACCACGAAGGCGTCCACGGCGCCCCCGCTGGCGTGCAGGATCGCGGTTCCGACGGGGTCGGCGCCCAGCGTCAGCCCCCCGGCCGCCTCATAGGACCAGTCCGCGGTCAGGTCCCGCAGCACCCGCCCGACCAGCGGCGCGGCCCGCCGGTGCAGGGTGATCCGGCGCAGGTCGATGTAGTAGTCGGCCTGCTGCCCCGATGACAGCGTCACCTGGCCGTGCACTACGGCCAGCTCCTTGATCAAGCTCAGCAGCTCGTCGCGATCACTCATGCCGGTTCCCTCTTCGCTTGAGAACTCATCGCTCCGCTGCTCGCTCATGCCGCACACCCTATCGACGGCTCACCACCCAACGAACGACCGAGCGCGGCAGCACCTTGACCAGGATCAGCAGCGCCTTGTACCGCCTGCTCGGCACGCTGATCACCACGCCGGCCCGCGCGTCGGCCAGCCCCTCGGCGACCACCCGGTCGGCGTCGAGCCACATCCAGGACGGCGTGCCGCTCATGTCCGCCTTGGCCCGGTCGTGGAACTCGGTGTGGGTGAAGCCGGGGCAGACCGCGGTGATCCGGACGCCGGTGCCCGCCAGCAGCAGCGAGAGCCCCTCGCTGAACGAGGTGACCCAGGCCTTGCCGGCGGCATAGGTGGTCGACGGCCCGCGCGGGACGAAGCCGGCGACCGAGGAGATGTTGATGATCTCGCCGCGTCCACGGGTGGTCATCGCGCCGACCGCCGCATGGGTCAGCGTCAGGACGGAGCCGACATTGAGGTCCAGCAACCGCTGCTCATCGGCCAGCGGAGCGTCGCCGAACCGGCGGTAGAGCCCGATGCCGGCATTGTTGATCAGGGTGTCGACCGGGCGTTCGGACTGGCCGATCCGGGCGGCCACCGCGGCGCAGCCGTCCGGAGTGCTCAGGTCCGCGGGCAGCACCTCGACCTGCACCGCGAACCGGTCCCGGACCTCGGCGGCCATGCTCTCGAGCCGATCCAGCGTCCGTGCGACCAGTACCAGGTCGCGGCCCTCGGCCGCCAGCCGGCGGGTGAAGGACGCGCCCAACCCGGCGGTGGCGCCGGTGACCAGGGCGTAACCCGGCAACGGCGGCGCCGCTTGGGTCACTGCGGCGCCTGCTTGCGGGACTTCGCCCGCGGCGCCCGCTTGGTCCCGGCAGGGGGCGCGGCGGCGGCGGCTCGCTCGCTCGCCGGCTTGGTCAGCGACACCGGCGCGGCTGTCGGCTCAGCGGCTGGTTCGGCAGCGCTGCCAGCCCTGCGGTTGGCGGCATCCCGGGCCGCCGTCGCTGCCCGGCCACCGAACAGCGCGCCGAGCGGCGAGCCGGACTCTCCGGCGGGCCGGAAGTACGCGGTGCTGGGCGGCAGCACCAGCAGCACGATCGCCGCCAGCGAAGCCAGCCCGGTGAAACCGGACAGCAGCCGGAACAGGAGGTTGTCGCTGCTGAAGAATCCGGTCAGCCGGAACACGTCCCCGGCCACCAGGAACGCGACGAAGATGTAGAGCCAGCGGGCCCAGTTGCGGCCGTCCCGGATGTACTTGGCGATCAGCAGCACCAGCCCGACGTAGGCAAGGGTCAGCACCACGTTGGAGCGCAGTTGGCTGTCGACCTTCTCCGCCAAGGTGGCCGCGGACCATTCCGGATGCAGCGTCGCGCCGGTGCGGCGAAGCTCGTCCTTGGAGCCGTACAGGGCGAACGCGGCGGCCAGCGCCAGCAGGCACCGCAGCAGGATCGCACCCAGCGCCAACTCGACGGTGCGCGGCCGGACGGGTCGTCGTACACCGGGTGCGGTAGGGGTTCCCATCTGAGCGAGCGTACCGGCGGCTCAGACCGGGGGCGCCAGCCAGCTACCCGACGGCAGGTTGCGCACGACGCCGAACGCCAGGACCAGGACGATCCCGGCCCAGATCACCGGCCGGGGCAGCGGCCGGACAGCAGCGCGCGGCCGGACCGCGGCGCGCGACCCGGCAGAGAAGCGCGGCCGGACAGCGGCGCGCGGCCGGGCAGCGGGGGGCGGCGCCCCGGCGGAGAAGAGCCATCGCCCCCAGAGCAGCGCCAGCACCGGCAGCGCCAGCACGAACAGCGCGTTGTCGTGCAGGGCGGTGGCCGGCTGGGCGTGCAGCAGCGCGTACGCGGCCCGGGTGGAGCCGCAGAACGGGCACCAGAGCCCGGTGAGCTCATGCAGCGGGCACAGCGGCAGCCGGTGGGTGTTCGGGTCGACGAACCACAGCACGGCGGCAGCAGCGAGGGCTGCCCCCGTCCCGAGGACGGGGGCAGCCCTGAGCCTGGACTGCGCGGCGGTCACGACCGGAAGGAGCTACTTGGCGTTGACGACGAAGTCGCCGGCCGCCTTGTCGTGCCAGCCCTGGTACCGCTTGGTGCCGTCGAAGAACGGCGAGAAGTACCCGATCAGGCACAGCAGGCCGGTGAGGCTCTGGACCAGGTAGCGCAACAGCCCCCGGCCGACGCCGATCGGCCCGCCGTTGGTGGCATCGACGACCCGGATGTTGAGCACTCGCATGCCCAGCGTCTGCTGCTTGACCCCGATCAGGTAGCCGAAGTAGGCGAAGCCGATGATGAGGTTCAGCAGGCCGCTGAGGTTCGCGCCGAACAGGACCCGCATGATGAAGCCGACCACGGCCAGGATGATGATGTCGATCAGGAACGCGCCGAAGCGGGCGCCCATGCCTGCGATCGAGCCAGCTCCGCCGGGCATCACGCCGCCGGTGTAGCCCGGGGCCGGCGGGTAGTAGCCCGGCTGCTGGCCGTACCCCTGGGGCTGCCCGTACGCCTGCTGCGGCTGGCCGTACGCCTGCTGCTGCTGGTCATAGCCGGGTGGCTGGCCGTAGCCGGGCGGCTGGCCGTAGCCCGGCTGCTGACCGGGCTGCTGGCCCTGCTGTTGGCCCTGCTGTTGAGCCCACGGGTCAGGCTGGCCGGGCTGCTGGCCATAGCCGGGCTGCTGGCCCTGCTGCTGATCGGGCTGCTGCTGCTGCGCCCACGGATCGGGCTGGCCCTGCTGCTGGCCTGCCTGCGGCTTGGCCCACGGATCCGGCTGAGCCGGTTGCCCGTCGCCTGGTTCACCACTTGGGCTGTTGCCCCACTGTGTCATCGCTATCCCCTTGCTTGAAGTTGGCACGCGAGAAACCGGCTGGGTCGCCCCGGTGTCCTGCTGCCGCAGAACCTATCGCCAAAAGG
Source organism: Jatrophihabitans sp. (assembly GCF_036388195.1). Classification (GTDB taxonomy): domain Bacteria; phylum Actinomycetota; class Actinomycetes; order Mycobacteriales; family Jatrophihabitantaceae; genus Jatrophihabitans_A. The sequence continues at coordinate 11,554 of NZ_DASVSG010000126.1, forward strand.
GCCTGCCGGGCAGCTGCATCGCCTAGGAACGGCGACTACCGTTGGCGGCCATGGGGACGGCCGAGGGGAAGAAGGCGCGTAGCGCCGCCCGCGAGCTTGCCCTGACCCAGCCGGCGGACCCGTACCGCGCCGCGCTGACCGACCCGTACTCCGGGCGGCCGGCAGCGGCCCCGCCGCCAGCTGGTCCGGGGTCTGCCGGCCGGCCCGACGGTGGCCTTGACGGGCCGGCCAACGGGCCAGGGCCGATCCCGGTGGCTGGATACGGCCAGCTGCCGGCCGGCAACCGCACTCCCGGGCCGGCGGTGATGGCCGGCATCCTCGCGCTCGGCCTGGCTGCCCTGCTGGGGCTGTTCGGGCTGCTGCTGCTGGCGATCATCAGCCTGCAGGACGAGTACGGCGCCCCGGATCGCTCGTTCTACCGGGGCAGCGACTCCAGCTACCTGCTGCTGGCGCTGCTGGACTTCGCACTCGGCGCCTGCCTGGCGATCGGGGGCATCTCGTTCCTGACCGGGCGGGTGATCGGCCGGCTGGTGATCACCATCTCGGGGTGGACGGTGCTCACCGTGTGCGGGTTCTGGTGGTTGCAGGCCGCGGTGAACGGCATGGTGCCGCTGCTGATGGCGGCGGCCAGCCTCGGCATGCTGGCCCTGAGCTACCAGGCCAGCGTCACCCGTTGGCTGGGCGTGCTGCCCGCCGCCCAGCCCGAGTGAGCCCGGGCCGGTCGCAGCACCTGCGGTCGCGGGCGGTTCCAGCACCGCGGTTCCAGCGCTAGCGGTTCCAGCACTGATCCAGCACCGCGGTTCCCGCACCGCATGCCGCGCAGCTCAGCGAACGGCCGTCACCGGCAACGCCGACCGATCAGGCATCACCGTCAGCGCTGACCGGTCCTCGGTGACGTCGATGACCACCTGGTCGCCGTCGGTGATCTCGCCGGCGATGAGCGCCTTGGCCAGCCGGTCGCCGATCGCGGTCTGGATCAGCCGGCGCAGCGGCCGGGCGCCGTACAGCGGGTCGAAGCCGTTGATCGCCAGCCACTCCCGGGCCGCGTCGGAGACCTGCAGCACCAGCCGCCGCCCGGCCAGCCGGTTCTGCAGCAGGCCCAGCTGGACGTCGACGATGCCGGCCAGCTCCACGGTGGTCAACGGGTCGAACACCACGATGTCGTCGAGACGGTTCAGGAACTCCGGCTTGAAGTGGGTCCGGACCGCATCCATCACGGCCTCCTTCTTCAAGGTGTCGTCCAGCTCCGAGACCAGGATGTGCGAGCCGAGGTTCGAGGTCAGCACCAGGATCACGTTGCGGAAGTCCACCGTCCGGCCCTGGCCGTCGGTCAGCCGGCCGTCGTCGAGCACCTGCAGCAGGATGTCGAAGACGTCCGAATGCGCCTTCTCGACCTCGTCGAACAGCACCACCGAGTACGGCCGGCGACGCACCGCCTCGGTCAACTGGCCGCCCTCGTCGTAGCCGACATAGCCGGGCGGGGCGCCGACCAGGCGGGCCACCGAGTGCTTCTCGGAGTACTCGCTCATGTCGATGCGGACCATCGCCCGCTCGTCATCGAACAGGAACGCGGCCAGCGCCTTGGCCAGCTCGGTCTTGCCGACACCGGTCGGGCCGAGGAACAGGAACGAGCCGGTCGGGCGGTTGGGGTCGCTGATGCCGGCCCGGGCCCGGCGCACCGCGTCGGAGACGGCCTGGACGGCCTGCTTCTGGCCCTTCACCCGCAGGCCGAGCGCATCTTCCATCCGCAGCAGCTTCGCGGTCTCGCCCTCCATCAACCGGCCCGCCGGAATGCCGGTCCAGGCCGCGACCACCTCGGCGATGTCGTCGGCGGTGACCTCTTCCTTGACCATCACGTCGGCCGGCTGCTCGGCGGCAGCCGCTTCGGTCAGCTCCTTCTCCGTCTGCGGGATCTCGCCGTACATCAGCCGGGACGCGGTCTCGAAGTCGCCCTCCCGCTGCGCCCGGTCGGCCTGGGTGCGCAGCTCGTCCAGCTTCTCCTTCAGCTCACCGAGCCGGTTCAGGCCGGACTTCTCCCGCTCCCAGCGGGCGTTCAGCGCCTCCAGCGCCTCGGTCCGGTCGGCGAGCTCGGCGCGCAGCACCTCGAGCCTGGCGACCGAGGCCGGGTCGGATTCCTTCGACAGCGCGAGCTCCTCCATCTTCAGCCGGTCGACCGAGCGCTGCAGCTCGTCGATCTCGACGGGACGGGAGTCGATCTCCATCCGCAGCCGCGACGCCGCCTCGTCGATCAGGTCGATGGCCTTGTCGGGCAGGAACCGCGAGGTGATGTACCGGTCGGACAGGGTGGCGGCGGCCACCAGCGCGCCGTCGGAGATCTGCACCTTGTGGTGCGCCTCGTACCGGCCGGCCAGGCCGCGCAGGATGCCGATGGTGTCTTCCACGGACGGCTCGCCGACCAGCACCTGCTGGAACCGGCGCTCCAGGGCCGGGTCCTTCTCGATGTGCTCGCGGAACTCGTCCAGCGTGGTGGCGCCGACCATGTGCAGCTCGCCACGGGCCAGCATCGGCTTGAGCATGTTGCCGGCGTCCATCGCGCCCTCGCCGGTCGCGCCGGCGCCGACCACGGTGTGCAGCTCGTCGATGAAGGTGAGGATCTGGCCGGCGGAGTCCTTGATCTCGGTCAGGACGGCCTTCAACCGCTCCTCGAACTCGCCGCGATACTTGGCGCCGGCCACCATCGCGCCCAGGTCCAGCGACACCAGCCGCTTGCCCTGCAGGGACTCCGGGACGTCGCCGGCCACGATGCGCTGGGCGAGCCCCTCGACGACGGCGGTCTTGCCGACGCCGGGCTCGCCGATCAGCACCGGGTTGTTCTTGGTGCGCCGGGACAGCACCTGGATGACCCGGCGGATCTCGGCGTCCCGTCCGATCACCGGGTCGAGCTTGCCCTCGCGGGCGGCGGCGGTCAGGTCGACGCCGTACTTCTCCAGCGCCTGGTAGGTGCCTTCGGGATCGGGGCTGGTGACCCGGGTCGAGCCGCGCACCTGGGTCAGGGCGGCGCGCAGCGCGGTCGGGTTCGCGCCCAGCCGGGTGAGCGTGCTCGCCACCTCGGAGGGCACCTCGGCCAGCGCGAGCAGCAGGTGCTCGCCCGAGACGTACTCGTCTCCCGCGTCCTTGGCGATCCGCTCGGCGGCGGCCAGGACATTGAGCAGGTTCCGGGACGTGTGCGGAGCGGACACCGTGGAGCCGGCCGCGGCCGGGAGGGCGCTCACCAGGGCGCCGATCTCGCGGCTGAGCTTGGCCGGGTCCACGCCGACTGCCTGCACCATCGGACGCGCCAGGCCCTGCTCGTCGCTGAGCAGGGCGGCTGCGAGATGGGCAGGCTCCACGGCGGGGTTGCCCTTGTCGGCAGCTGTCCGGACGGCCGTGGATACGGCCTGCTGGCTACGGGTGGTCAGGTCCATGGCCTCTGTCTACCCCTTTATTCGGTGTGGTCGATCGGTCAGTGCGTTCAGTCGATGGCCGGTGTTCTCGACCGGCCTCCTGTTCAACGATCCAGAAGTTGAGTCTGTTCCGCTCAACTTTGATGACCGTTTGCTGGCCGAGCGCGAGAGCTTGACGGCCACCGGCTCGCCGGGGCTAGCTGCGGACCTGGGTGGGTCGCCAGACCACCAGCTCGCTGGACGGGTTGCTGAACGGGCGGCCCATCGGGACCGAGACGATGTCCCCGGCCGGGCCGGCCGCAAACAGCCGGCGGCGCATGGTGGCCTCGGCGCGGCTGGAGCGGCGGCGGTCCTCCTCCACCTCGGCCAGCCGGGCCCGGAGCTCGTGCACCTCGTTCTCCAGCTCGAGGATGCGCTTGATGCCGGCGAGGTTCACCCCCTCCTCCTGGGAGAGCCGCTGGACCTCGCGCAGCTGCTCGATGTCGCGGGCCGAGTACCGGCGGCCCCGGCCAGGGGTCCGGTGCGGTGACACCAGGCCCAGCCGGTCGTACTGCCGCAGCGTCTGGGGATGCATGCCGGCCAGCTCCGCCGCCACCGAGATGACGAAGACCGCGGCCGATTCTGCGAAGCGGGGGACGCTCATGCCGACCTCGCCTGCGCCAGCAGCCCGGCTCGCGGGTCATCGCCTGCGGTGGCCGCGGCATAGGCCTCGACGGCCTCGCGGGCGGCTCCGTCGAGCTTCTGCGGCACCGCGACGGAGACCGTGACCAGCAGATCGCCGGACGAGCCGTCCTTGCGGGACACGCCCTTGCCCTTGACCCGCAGCACCCGGCCGGACGGGGTGCCGGGAGCGAGCTTGAGGGTGACGGTCGAGCCGTCGAAGGTGGGCACCGCGATCTGGGCGCCCAGGGCAGCCTCGGCGAAGGTCACCGGAACCGTCACGGTGAGGTCGTCACCGGAGCGGCCGAACAGCGGGTGCGGCTGCACCGCCACGGTCAGGATCAGGTCACCGTTGCCTGCTGGGCCCGGATTGCCCTTGCCGCGCAGCCGGATCTTCTGGCCGTCCTTCACCCCGGCGGGCACCCGGGTGGTCACGGACGAGCCGTCCTCGCGGCGCAGGGTGACGGTGTCACCCTCCACGGCCTGCCGGAAGCTCAGCGTGGCGGTGGCCTCGACGTCGCTTCCGGTACGCGGGGGCGCCTGGCCGAAACCGCTGGCGCCGCCGCCGGAGAACATCCCCGAGAGCAGGTCCTCGACGCTGATGTTCGCGCCCGAACCGCCGAAGCCACCCGTCTGGCGACCGGACTGCCTGCTGAAGAAGCCGGAGAACACGTCGTCGGAGAAGCCCCCGCTGGGTCCGCTGCCTGCGGTGAACCGGGCGCGGCCGTGGCTCATCGCGCGCACCGCGTCGTACTCCCGGCGCTGGTCGGCGTCGGAGAGCACCGAGTAGGCCTCGCTGACCTCCTTGAACCGCTGCTCGGCCTTGGCGTCGCCGGGGTTCTTGTCCGGGTGCAGGTCCTTGGCCAGCTTGCGGTAGGCCTTCTTGATCTCGGAGTCCCCCGCGTCAGAGGCGACGCCCAGGGACTTGTAGAAGTCCTTGTCGAACCAGTCCTGGTTGGCCATGACGTCATGCCTCCTTCACTGCGGTGCCTGTGATCTGTCCATCGGTTCTGAGCTGGTGGTGCTGAGTGCTGGCCGGGCCGTGCGCCCGGCCAGCTCCTCAGGTGGGGTCCGCGACCGACACCCGGGCGGGCCGTACCACCCGGTCGCCGATCCGGTATCCGGGCTGCAGCACGCCGACCACGGTGGTCACCTCGGTGCCCTCGGCCAGCTCCTCGTCGACGTGCATCAGCGCGTCGTGCACCGCCGGGTCGAAGGCGGCGCCGGGCTCGCCGTAGCGCTCGACCCCGTACTTGGCCAGGGTGGTCTCGAGCTTGTCGGCGATGCTTGCCAGCGGACCGGCCTCGAGATCTCCGTGCTGGCGGGCCAGGTGGATGTCGTCGAGCACCGGGAGCAGGGACTCGATGACCGCGGCCACCGCCAGATCCCGGATCATCGCCCGGTCCCGGTCGACCCGCTTGCGGTAGTTGGCGTACTCGGCCTGCAGGCGTTGCAGGTCTGCCAGCCGCTCGGCTGCCAGCAGCTCGTTCGGGTCCGGCCGGGCGGGCGCCTCTTCGGTGCTCCCGGCGGGGTCGGCCTGCTCCGGAGCCGCCGGGTCGGCGGGCTGCGGCGAGGCCGTCCCGTCGGCCGGCGGCACGGGTGAGCCGTCCGGGCTGATCTTGCGCTTGTCCGCGAAGGTGAAGCCGGGCGCCGGTTGCTCGGGGCCGGCGCCGGGCGCCGGTTGCTCAGGGCCGGCGCCGGACTCCTGCGGGGCCGGATTCGGCGGCGTCATGTCGGACTCCTCCTCTGCGGCAGCTGCGTCGAACTGGTTCATCGCGGTTACCGCTGCTCGTCGATGACCTCGGCGTCGACCACGTCATCGGCGTCGTCGGCAGCCGGGCCGGAGCCGTTGGGGCTGGCGCCGTCGGCCGAGGAGGCCGACTGCGATGACTGCTCAGCGGCGTAGACCGCGGTCGCCGCCTTGCCGCTGACCTCGTTGAGGGCCGTGGTCTTGGCCTGGATCGTCTCGTTGCTGGCGTTGGCGTCGGCCAGGGTGGTCTTCAGCTCAGCCAGCGCGGCTTCGAGCTCGGTCTTGGACTCGGCCGGGATCTTCTCGCCGGAGTCGGCGATGAACTTCTCGGTCTGGTAGACCAGCTGCTCGCCGGTGTTGCGGATCTCGGCCGCCTCCCGGCGCGCCTTGTCCTCGGCGGCGTGCACCTCGGCGTCCTTCATCATCCGGTCGATCTCTTCCTTGGACAGGCCCGAGCCACCGGTGATGGTCATGCCCTGCTGGTTGCCCGAAGCCAGGTCCTTGGCAGAGACGTGCACGATGCCGTTGGCGTCGATGTCGAAGGTGACCTCGACCTGCGGAACGCCCCGGGGCGCCGGCGGGATGCCGGTCAGCTCGAAGACGCCCAGCTTCTTGTTGTAGGCCGCGATCTCCCGCTCACCCTGGTAGACCTGGATCTGCACGCTGGACTGGTTGTCGTCGGCGGTGGTGAAGATCTCCGAACGCTTGGTCGGGATGGTGGTGTTGCGCTCGATCAGCTTGGTCATGATGCCGCCCTTGACCTCGATGCCCAGCGACAGCGGGGTGACGTCGAGCAGCAGGACGTCCTTGACCTCGCCCTTGAGGACACCGGCCTGCAGCGCGGCGCCGACGGCGACGACCTCGTCCGGGTTCACGCCCTTGTTGGGCTCCTTGCCACCGGTCAGCTCCTTGACCAGGTCCACCACGGCGGGCATCCGGGTCGAGCCGCCGACCAGGACCACGTGGTCGATCTGGTTCAGCGGGATGCCGGCGTCGCGCAGGACGTTCTGGAACGGCACCTTGGTGCGCTCGAGCAGGTCGGCGGTGATCCGCTGGAACTCCGCCCGGCTCAGCTGCTCGTCCAGGAACAGCGGGTTCTTCTCCGCGTCCACGGTGATGTAGGGCAGGTTGATCGAGGTCTGCTGGCTGGAGGAGAGCTCGATCTTGGCCTTCTCAGCCGCCTCGCGCAGCCGCTGCAGCGCCATCTTGTCCTTGGTCAGGTCGATGCCGTGCGCGGCCTTGAACTTGTCGACCAGCCAGTTGATGACCTTCTGGTCCCAGTCGTCGCCACCGAGGTGGTTGTCGCCGTTGGTGGCCTTGACTTCGATGACCCCGTCGCCGATCTCCAGCAGCGAGACGTCGAAGGTGCCGCCACCGAGGTCGAACACCAGGATGGTCTGCTCCTTCTCGCCCTTGTCCAGGCCGTAGGCCAGCGCGGCGGCGGTCGGCTCGTTGACGATCCGCAGCACGTTCATGCCGGCGATCTGACCGGCCTCCTTGGTGGCCTGCCGCTCGGCGTCGTTGAAGTACGCCGGGACGGTGATGACCGCGTCGGTGATGGTCTCGCCCAGGTAGGCCTCGGCGTCGCGCTTGAGCTTCTGCAGGACGCGGGCGCTGATCTCCTGCGCGGTGTACTTCTTGGCGTCGATGTCCACCGACCAGTCGGTGCCCATGTGGCGCTTGACCGACCGGATCGTCCGGTCGACGTTGGTGACGGCCTGGCGCTTGGCGACCTCGCCGACCAGGACCTCGCCGTTCTTGGCGAAGGCGACGACGGACGGGGTGGTCCGGGAGCCTTCCGCGTTTGCGATGACCTCCGGCTCGCCACCGGTCAGGACGGCGACAACGGAGTTGGTGGTGCCGAGATCGATTCCGACCGCGCGTGCCATGGTGAACTCCTCAGTGCTTCGTGGATCTGCTTCTGGTTGTCTAGCGGGTGGGTCTGTCAGTTGTGCTCTGTCGGTCTCTGGCCTGTGGATAGACCAGCCGTTAGCCCTGATGGTGCTATCTGGACTGGCCGCCTGTCAAAAGAACTGAGTGGGATACGCTCAAGTTCCCCCCAGGGCAGTGGTCTACGCCACACCCGGTGGCGAGGCACCCTTGGGCTCTCCCTGGAAAGTGCACCGCGATGACGGGATTGGGCTAGCTTCGCCCGTACAGGATCTGTCCTGCGGCATCTTCGGCAATGAGCCGAAGGCAGGTTCTCGGTGTGGCTGGTGCTGGTCCCCGCGGCCGGACCGGGTCCGGACTTTCAGCGATCGGAGAGCCGTGACCTATCCCGCCGCCGACCGCCGCCGGTTCTTCACGCCCCACCGCTGCCCGAATTGCGACGCGCCGATCACCGCCGCCGCACCGAGGTGCGCCGGATGCGGGCTGCTGCTGACCAGCCCAACCGCCAGCCGACTCGCGGAGCAACTGGTCGCCGCTGACCAGACGATGGCGCAACTGCGATTGGAGTCGCAGGCCGCCACCCAGCAGGCCGCTGTCCAGCAGGCCGCCAGCCAGCAGGAGGGTGGGCAGGAGCCGGTTGCAACCGCCGGGCCGGGGCAGGTCGGCGGTGCCAGCGCGTTGCCCCGCCACCCGGCGCCGACCGCCGTCGCCGGCAGGAGGTGGCCGGCGGCAAGCGGGGCGGCCATCGTGCTCGGCCTCGGGGGGCTGTGCCTGCTGGTCGCGGCGATCATCTTCCTGTCGGTGTCCTGGGGAACGCTGTCGCTCGGCGCGAAGGCCGCGGCGCTGGCCGCGGTGACCGCGCTCTTCGCCATCGCGGCCGCGGCGGTGACCCGCAGAAGTCTGCGGGGCTCCGCCGAAACACTGTGGGCCAGCACCCTGCTGAATCTCACGCTGGACGTCTGGGCGATCCGCCGAGTCGACCTGGCCGGGTGGGGGTCGGTGGACGCGCGCATCTTCGCCGCCGCGGGCGCCGTGGCGGTGGGGGCGGTGGCGCTGGGCAGCACGGTGGCCACCCGACGCTCGGCGCTAGGACGCCCGCTGGTCAGCACCCAGCTCATTCTCGGTGGCGCGGCCTACGTCGGGCTGCTGTGCGCGATTGCCAGAACCGGGGCGCCCGCATGGCTGCAGTTCGGCGTCGCGGTGATCGGCATGACAGCGCTGGCGATCTCAGCCCGGACGGCAGGACTGCGTGTCACCACCTGGGTGTGCGGCCTGGCCGCCCTCCTATCCTGGCTCGCCCTGGTGGGGCTGGGCGTCCTCGACGAGGTCACCTCGGGGCCCTTCGTGCCACGGCTGTGGGACGGCCAGGCCAACGAGTTGCCAGCCGCGATCGTCCTGGCACTCTGCGCCGCGGGCGTCCCGGCGGTGCTGCGAGTGCGCCTGATGCGGCTGGCCGCCGCGGTGGCCGGCCTCGGGTTGGCTGCCTGGGCGGCGTGGCTCATCGGCGCGCACTACATCTCGGCAGTCTCGGCACTGGCCGGTGTGCTACTCGGTCTGGCCCTGCTCGGCCTGGTACGGCGCCCGCTCTGGAGCCAGACCGTTCTGCTGGTGCTGGGCGGCGCTGGCGGGGTGAGCGTGCTGGTGTTGCTGCGGGCGGCACTGGCCGGCATCTCGGCCTCGACCGACTCGGGTGGCCCGATCTGGCAGCGACGCCCCCTGGACGCGCTGCCGGACGCGGGCCAACCGGTGATCGCGGTGCTGCCGTCGCTGGCCCTGTTGGCGGCGGCTACGGCGGCAGGGCTGCTGATCAGGCCGCTACTGAAGGACTGGACGCAGCGTTGGAGCGCCTCGGACGGGCGGTGGATCGCCGCGGTGGCTGGTCCTGCCGCGTTCGCGACCTGGCTGAACGTCCACCCGCCGCTGCTGGTGGCCACGCTTGGATGGCTGCTGCTGGCGGTCGGGGGCGTCCTGCTGGCCCGGCGTGACGTCTGGCTGCTGGCGATACCAGGGCTGCTGCTGGCGCTCGCGCTGATCACAGCACTGGCCTCGGAGCCGACCACGATCCTCGCCTTCGCGGCCGGGGCCGGCGCGGCGCTGGCCGCCGGCCGGTCGATCGCTCGCGACGTCCCGGCTCTGAGGCAGGCCTGCGAGCTGGCCGCCGTCGCCCAGCTCTTCGTTCTCATCGCCGCTGGGTTCTCCCTGAGCACGCCGGGCCGGTGGACGCCGACCGTAGCCGGCCTGCTCGGTTGCGCCGCGGTGCTGGGCGTGGTCGCGGCGAGGTCCCCGGCCCGCCGCTGGTGGTTCTGGCCAGCGGTGTCGGCCGTGGTCGTCGCGGGTTGGATCGAGGCAGGCGTGCATTCGGTGCACACGCCCGAGCTCTACTACGGACCGGTCGGAGTGCTGGTGCTGGTCTTCGGCGCGCAGCTCATCCGGCGCGAGCCGACACCGCCGTCCTGGCTTGCCCTCGGTCCGGGATTGCTCATCCTCACCGTCCCCTTGGTGGCGCCGGCGCTGCGCGAACCGCTGTCGTGGCGGGCCCTCGCGCTCGGCGTGATCGCGCTGCTGAGCCTGCTGGTCGGCTCGTGGCTGAAGCTGCAGGCGCCGCTGGTGATCGGCGCTGTGGAGCTGGCTCTGCTGGTGGTCAGTGAGCTCTCGCCGTTCGCGCTCGCGCTGCCCCGTTGGGTGATGATCGGCACGGTGGGGGTGCTGCTGCTGACGCTCGGCGTCACCTGGGAGAGCCGGCTGGCAGACCTGCGCAGCGCGCGCCGGGTGATCGGCGACATGCTCTGAGCCGTTGTGACCCATTCGGCTTCCGGCTGACGTGGTTACCCGCCGGTAACCCTGGGTATCCTTGCCCAGTCACGCCTGATGAGACGAAGCCGACCGACGCTGGAGGCCGCAGTGGCACTGCGCATCATCCTGACCCTGCTCATGACCGCCGCCACCGCGGCGATCGCGGGGTGGCGGATCCTGTGGCTGGTACGGCTGATCCGTTCCGGCACGGCCGCTCCGGGGCGTGGCAAGAACGCCGTCGGCCGCGCCGCCAACGACGCCGGGGAGGTGCTCGGCCAGACCCGGCTGCTCAAGTGGTCGGTCCCGGGCCTGGCGCACTTCCTCACGTTCTGGGGCTTCGTGATCCTCAACCTGACCATCCTCGAGGCCTACGGCGCGCTGCTGATCAGCCGCGACTTCCACATCCCGCTGATCGGCAAGTGGCAGGCGCTGGGCTTCCTGGAGGACCTGATGGGGGTCGCCGTCCTCGTCGGGCTGGCCACCTTCGCGGTGCTGCGGATCCGCAACGCGCCCCAGCGCAAGCAGCGCGACTCCCGCTTCTACGGCTCGCACACCGGTCCGGCCTGGGTGATCCTGGGCATGATCACGCTGGTCATCCTGACCCTGTTCCTGCTCCGCGGCGCCCAGATGAACGCCGGGGAGTTCCCCTTCGGGGAGTCCAAGTGGACCTTCGCCTCGTACCTGACCGCGAAGCTGCTGGGCCAGGGCGCCTACAACACCGGCCTGGCCACCTTCTTCCTGCTGGCGCAGGTGGCGGTCGTCCTGGTGTTCCTGATCATCGTCACCTACTCCAAGCACCTGCATATCGCCACCGCTCCGATCAACGTCTACTTCAAGCGGCTGCCCAAGGCGCTCGGAGCGCTGCCGCCGGCCACCGACGCCCAGGGCAAGACCATCGACTTCATGGACGTGGAGAACCTGTCCGAGGACACCGTCTTCGGCAAGGGCAAGGTCGAGGACTTCAGCTGGAAGGCCTACCTGGACTTCGCCACCTGCACCGAATGCGGCCGGTGCCAGTCCCAGTGCCCGGCCTGGAACACCGGCAAGCCCCTGTCACCCAAGCTGGTGATCATGGACCTGCGCGACCACCTGTTCGCCAAGGCCCCGTACCTGATCGGCGGCAAGACGGTCCCCGACGACGCGGTGCCGAACTTCAGCACCCCTGCGGCCGAGGGCGGCTCGCACGGCACCCACGTGCCCGAGGCCGGCTACCCCCGGGTGGAAGGCTCCGGCATCGAGCAGGTCACCCGGCCGCTGGTCGGAGACCTCGCCTCGCACGGCGTCATCGATCCGGACGTGTTGTGGTCCTGCACCACCTGCGGCGCGTGCGTCGAGCAGTGCCCGGTCGACATCGAGCACATCGACCACATCGTCGACATGCGCCGCTACCAGGTGCTGATCGAGTCCTCGTTCCCGTCCGAGGCCGGCTCCATGCTGCGCAACCTGGAGAACAAGGGCAACCCCTGGGGGTTGCCTGCCAAGAACCGCGAGGAATGGACCGAGGGCCTGGGCTTCGAGGTCCGCCGGGTCTCGCCCGGCCAGCCGCTGCCCGCCGAGGTCGAGTACCTGTTCTGGGTGGGATGCGCCGGCGCCCTGGAGGACCGGTCCAAGAAGGTCACCAAGGCCTTCGCCGAACTGCTCGACGTGGCCGGGGTCCAGTTCGCCATCCTCGGCTCGAACGAGACCTGCACCGGTGACTCGGCGCGCCGGCTCGGCAACGAGTTCGTGTTCCAGATGCTGGGCGCGGAGAACGTCGAGAAGCTCAACTCGATCAAGCCCGAGGGCCGGCCGTTGAAGATCGTGGCCACCTGTCCGCACTGCTTCAACACCATCGCCAACGAGTACCCGCAGATCGGTGGCGAGTACGAGGTGGTGCACCACACCCAACTGCTCGGCAAGCTGGTCGCCGACGGCCGGCTCACCCCGGTCGAGCCGGTCGACAAGCTGGTCACCTACCACGATCCGTGCTACCTGGGCCGGCACAACAAGGTCTACACCCCGCCCCGTGAGGTGCTGGGCGCCATTCCACAGCTGCGCTCGCAGGAGATGCACCGCTGCAAGGACCGCGGCTTCTGCTGCGGCGCCGGCGGGGCCAGGTTCTGGATGGAGGAGAAGATCGGCAAGCGGATCAACGTCGAGCGCACCGACGAGGCGCTGGGCCTGAACCCGGACCTGATCTCGACCGCCTGCCCGTTCTGCATGGTGATGCTTTCCGACGCCGTCACCGGCAAGAAGGCAGACGGCACCGCCGCCGACCACGTCCAGGTGCTCGACGTCGCCCAGATCCTGCAGCAGTCGATGGGCCGCCCGGCGCTGGCCTCGGCGCCGGAGACCTCGCCGGCGGACTGAGCCAAGGCCCAGCGGCTCGGCGGCTCAGCGGCTCAGCGGCTCAGCGGCTCAGCGGCTCAGGAGAAGAACAGGAACTTGGTGAGCGCGGCCAGGCCCACCACCACGATCACCGCGCGCAGCACGGCCGGTGACAGCCGCCGGCCCACCACCGCCCCGAGCTGCCCGCCGACCGTCGAGCCGACCGCGATCAGGGCGACGTAGAGCCAGTTCGGGTGTGCCAGCAGGATGAACAGCAGCCCGGCGACCGCGTTGACCACGCCGGACAGGACGTTCTTCAGGCCATTGACCCGCTGCAGGTTCGAATCGAGCAGAGCGCCCATCGTCGCGACCAGCAACACCCCCTGGGCGGCTCCGAAGTACCCGCCGTACACCCCGGCCAGCAGCACCAGCACCCACAGCAGCACCGGATGCCGCCCCTGCGAGCCGTGCTGCTGCGCGTGCCCCACGAACCGCCGGGACAGCCGGGGCTGGGCGATCACCAGCGCGATCGCCAGCACGATCAGGATGGGCACGACCGCCCGGAACACCCCGGCCGGCAGCACCAGCAGCAGCAGCGCCCCGGCGATCCCGCCGATCAGGGACGCCGAGCCCAGCCGCAGCAGCCGGTCCCGCTGGCCGGTCAGCTCCCGGCGATACCCGTACGCGCCGCTGAACGTGCCCGGCACCAGCCCGATGGTGTTGCTGACGTTGGCGGTCACCGGCGGCACCCCGAGGGAGAGCAGCACCGGAAAGGTGATCAGCGTGCCGGACCCAACGACGGTGTTGATCGTCCCGGCGCCCACCCCGGCGAGCGCTACGGCCGCGGCTGCCCCGATCCCTGTCACCTGGCTACGGTAACCGCCACCCTCCGCACCCTGGCCAGCACCGGCTCCCAGCTGCCTTTGGTTGAATCGAGCCATGGTCACCACCGCTCCCCCTCGGCGACGACCCCACGGACGGCGATCCCGGCCGCGATGGCTGGCAGCGGTGATCGCGCTGATTCTCGCCGCGCTGACGGTCACCGGCTGCGACCGGGCCAAGAAGATCCCGCCGGAGCAGCAGGCGGCGCAGGCGTACCTGACCGCGCTGGGCGCTGCCGACGCCGCGACCGCCGCCCAGCACACCACCGACGCCGGCGTCGCCACCGCTGCGATCAGCAAGAGCCTGGCCGGGCTCGGCAACAGCAACAGCAACAGCGACAGCAAGAGCGACAGCAGTGGCCTCAGCGGCGAGCTGCGGGTCACCGGCCTGGCCGACCGGCAGCCGAACTCCGCGACCGCGAACTACGAGGCCAGCTGGCGCCTGCCCGGGCTGAGCACCCCGTGGAAGTACACCGGCTCGCTGCCGATGGTGAAGCAGGCGGAGAGCTGGCGGGTCAGCTGGGCTGCCAGCGCCATCCACCCGGACCTGAAGAACGGCTCCCACCTGACGCTCAAGCGCAGCCAGCCGGCCCGGGCCGCGCTGCAGGACGCCGCCGGCGCCCCGCTGTTCGCACCGACCCCGGTGGTGACCGTAGGCATCAACCCCGCCAACGTCCGGGACCTGTCCGGCCTGGCCGTCCGGCTGGCCGCGGTGCCGGCCCTGCAGACCACCGCCGGCGAGATCACCAGCGCGGTCAACGCGGCGGCCAAGGGCCAGTTCGTTCCCATCATCACGTTGCGCCGGCCGGCCTACGAGCAGATCAAGGCCAGGATCTTCAACCTGCCCGGCACCCAGTTCCAGTCCGAGACCCGGCTGCTGCCACCCAGCTCGAACTTCGCCAAGCCGCTGCTGGGCAGCGTCGGCCCCGCCACCGCCGAGATCGTCGAGGCCTCCCAGGGACAGATCAAGGCCGGCGACGTCGTCGGGGTGTCCGGCCTGCAGCGGGCGCTGGACGCGCAACTGCGCGGCACGCCCGGCGTCGAGGTCTACGCGGCCGACGACACCGACGCGACCCTGGGCGCCAAGCTCGGCACGGTCACCCCGCCGACACCCGGCAAGCCGGTCCGACTGACCCTGGATCGCGCCATCCAGGCGGCCGCCGACGCCACCCTCGCGCGGGAGTCCCAACCCGCCGCGATCGTGGCGCTGCAACCGTCCACCGGCAAGATCCTGGCGGTGGCCAACAGCGCCAGCGCACCGGGCGACATCGCTCTGACCGGCCAGTACCCGGCCGGCTCGACGTTCAAGATCGCCACCTACACCGCCGCGTTCCAGGCCGACCCGGCGCTGACCGCCCGGACCACCGCGGACTGCCCGCCCACCATCACGGTCAACGGGCGGACCTTCGAGAACGAGGACAGGTTCTCCCACGGCCGGATCCCGCTGACCGCGGCATTCGGCTACTCCTGCAACACCACGGCGATCGACTTCGGCATGAAGCTGCCGGCCGGCGCCCTGGCCAAGGCGGCCCGCGACCTGGGGCTGGGCGGCGACTGGCAGCTGCCGACCCCGGCGTTCTCCGGGTCCATCCCGGCCACCGCCACCGGCACCGAGCAGGCCGCCGAGGCGATCGGGCAGGGCAAGGTGCTGGTCAGCCCGCTGCTGATGGCGTCGATGGCCGGCGCCGCCGCCTCGGGCGTCCCGATCGCCCCGTCCCTGGTCGCCGGCCAGCAGGCCAAGCCCGGCCCGGCGCTGGACAGCAGGCTGACCGCGAACATGAACGCGCTGATGCGGGCCACCGTGGCCATGCCCGGCGCCACCGGCTACCCCCTGCTGCACGACCTGCCCGGCGAGATCCGGGGCAAGACCGGCACCGCGGAGTTCGGAACCGACACCCCGCCCAAGAGCCACTCCTGGTTCGCCGGCGTCCGCGGCGACAGTTCCGATATGGCCATCGCGGTGTTCGTCTACGGCGGCGAGGACTCGACCACCGGCGCGGTTCCGTTGGCCAGGCAGTTCTTCACCAGGGCGGGGTGAGTTTGTACGGTGGATTCATGACCACCAACGATGCGCACGTCTACGACAGTCCCGAGGGATGGGTCGCCGACCACATCCAGCGGTACGTGGAGACCAACGGCGAGGAGGGCCACAACTGGAACGGGGTGCCGACCCTGCTGCTCACCACCAAGGGCCGCAAGAGCGGCAAGCTGCGCCGCACCGCCCTGATCTACGGCACCTCGGGCTCGTCCTACGTCGTGGTCGCCTCCAAGGGCGGCGACGACAGCCACCCCGCCTGGTACCTGAACCTGACCGAGAACCCGGAGGTCGCGGTCCAGGTCGGCGCGGAGGACTTCGTCGCCATGGCCCGGACGGCTGAGGACTCGGAGAAGCCGGAGCTCTGGCAGCTGATGTGCCAGATCTGGCCGGCGTACGAGGAGTACCAGACCAAGACCGACCGGCCGATCCCGGTGGTCGTGCTCGATCCGGTCCGCTGACCCCGGCTGGCCCGCGGGGGGCCGGGAATTCGTACCTGATCCTGATCTTCAGGTGACCTGCGGGTAGCTCCCGGCTCGTACAGTTCCGCTGTGCCGACCGACATGCCCAGCCGCGGGCTGATCCTGGTGATCGAGGACGAGCCGGCCATCGCCGAGCTGATCCGGCTGAACCTGGCCGGAGCGGGTTTCGGGGTCCGGCTGGAACGTGACGGCGAGGCCGGCCTGGCGGCGGTCGGCCGGCTGCGTCCGGCCGCGGTGATCCTGGACGTCGGGCTGCCGGGCATCGACGGGATCGAGGTGTGCCGGCGGCTGCGGGCGGCCCAGGACTGGACGCCGGTGCTGTTCGTGACCGCCCGCGACGACGAGGTGGACCGGATCGTCGGCCTGGAGCTCGGCGCCGACGACTACGTGACCAAGCCGTTCTCGCCGCGCGAGCTGGTGGCCCGGGTGGCCTCGGTGCTGCGCCGCAGCCAGGGGCTGGCCGACGGCGGGGCGCCGCTGCGGGTCGGGTCGATCCGGCTGGATCCGGCTGAGCGGCGGGTGCACGCCGGTGACCGGGAGATCACCCTGACGGCCACCGAGTTCGACCTGCTGGCCTACCTGATGCGCCGGCCCGGGCGGGTGTTCGGCCGGGAGCAGCTGCTGAGCGCGGTCTGGGGCTACTCGGCCATCGCGGGAGCCCGCACCGTGGACGTGCACATCGCCCAGGTCCGCGCCAAGCTGCGGGACGACAGCCCGATCCGGACCGTCCGCGGGGTCGGGTACGCCGTCGAGCCGCGATCACCGGATCAGGCCTGATGAGGCTGCCGCCCACGACGCTCGCGCAGCGCATCTCCGCCCTGGCCATCGGGGTCGCGGCGATCACCGCGCTGCTGGCCGGCGTGCTGGCGATCAACCTGGTGCACCGCTCGGACACCGCCGCCGCCCGGAGCATCCTGGGCAACCTCGCCGACGTCGCCCGGGTGACCGCCGACCAGGGCCCGAACGCCCGGGGCAGCCAGGCCAGGGCGCGGGCCAGCCTGCGCAACCTGGGCATCCAGTCGGCATCGATCGACAGCTCCGGCGCCGTGGCCACCAACAGCCCGCTGCTGCGGGTGGCGCTGACCGCCGAGGACGTCCGCACCGTGTTGGCCAGCGGCTCGCTGTCAGTACAGCGGCGGATCCAGGGCCAGCAGGTGCTGATCGAGGCGCGGGGCACCCGGGCCGGTGGCATCGCGCTGGCGCAGCGGCGGTCGGAGGCCACCGCCGCCGCCGACCGGACCGTCCGCCAGATCGTCCGGGCGCTGCTGATCGCGGTGGGCATCGCCGCCGTGCTGGGCCTGCTGGTGGCGCTGCGGATCTCCCGGCCGCTGCGCCGGACCGCCGAGGCGGCCCATGCGCTGGCCGGCGGACGCCGCGATGTGGCGGTGCAGGCCGAAGGACCCGCCGAGGTGGCCGAGGTCGCCGAGGCGGTGAACACCCTGGCCGCCGCGCTGTCGCACTCCGAAGCCCGGCAGCGGGAGTTCCTGCTGTCGGTGTCGCACGAGCTGCGCACCCCGCTCACCGCGATCACCGGGTACGCCGAATCGCTGGCCGACGGGGTGGTGGCGCCGGAACAGGCCGCCGAGGTCGGCTCGATCCTGCTCACCGAGTCGCGCCGGCTGGACCGGCTGGTAGCCGACCTGCTGGACCTGGCGCGCCTGGACGCCCAGCAGTTCCGCATCGACCTCGCCGACGTCGATGTCGCCGAGCTGTGCCGGGCCGCCGGGCAGGTCTGGTCGCGACGGTGCGCGGCCGTGGGGGTCCGGTTCGAGCTGCAGCTGGACGAGGCCGGCCTACCCGGACGGTTCGCCGTCCGGACCGACCCGGCGCGGCTGCGGCAGGTGCTCGACGGGTTGCTGGAGAACGCGCTGCGGGTCACCCCGGCCGGCGCGCCGGTCGTGCTGGCGGTCCGCGCGGAGCAGGCCGGTGGCCGCCGGCTGGTGGTGGCGGAGGTGCGCGACGGCGGTCCCGGCCTGACCGAGGACGACCTGACGGTGGCCTTCGAGCGCTCGGCGCTGTACGAGCGCTACCGGGGACTGCGGCAGGTCGGCACGGGGCTGGGCCTGGCCATCGTGGCCGGGCTGGTCAGCCGGCTCGGCGCTGCCATCGAAGCGGGCCGCGCCCCGGAGGGCGGGGCCCGCTTCACGGTGCGGCTGCCGGCGGGGTGAGCCGGTTGGGTCCGGTGGGGTGAGCCGTGCTGTCGGCTACTCGGTCACGGCGACGATGTGCTGCGCGGTCAGGCTGGTGGCGCCGGTTCCGATCACGGCGACCTTGTCGCCGGTGTGCACATCGCTGATCGTCCCGGGCGCGCCACCCTTGCCGTTGCCGTTGCCGTTGCCGTTGCCGTTGCTGTTGCCATTGCCCGGCTGGCCCTTGCGCAGCCGCACCTTGGTGGCGTCGGTGACGGCGTAGGTCTGGCTGAAGCCGTCCTGGGCCTTGACCGTGATCGAGCCGGCCGACACCGCGGTGACCTCGCCCCGGATCGCGTTGTGGGTGACGAAGGCACTGGCGTTGTCGCGATCACGCGTCACCCACTGGGCGTGCAGCGCGCGTCCCAGCGCCCGCAATTGCGGCCGGTGGCCCTTGCCCTTGCCCTTCGCACCCGGCTCGCCCTGCAGACCCGGCGCGGTGGAAGTGCCCGGCGCGCTCGGCGCAGTCGAGGCGGCGGCCGGCTTAGCGGAGGGCCCGGGCGAGCTGTGCCCGACGGTGGCCAGCGCGGCGGTACCGGCTCCGAGCACCACGGCCGCAGCCGAGGCCGCGAGCACGATCTTCTTCAACATGATGGTCTCCCTGTCGCAAGCTGCCAGAAGTGGACCCTGTTGACGGTGCCGCGTCAAGGTTGGCCTTCAGGCAGGGAATTGTCAGGGTTGTGTTCGGGTTCGCCGGCGGGGGCGGCGACGGGCCCGGCAACTAGGCTGGCGGGCGTGAGCCTCGAGCTGCGACTGGCCGCGCCGGCCGATCTCGACGCCGGCACCCTCTACCGAATCCTCCAGCTCCGGGTGGACGTCTTCGTGGTGGAGCAGCAGTGCCCGTACCGCGAGCTGGACGGCCGGGATCTGGACCCAGGGACCCGCTGGCTGTGGGCCATCGACGCCGGCTCGGTGCTGGCCACCCTGCGCATCCTGCGCGAGGATCACGGCACTGCCCGGATCGGCCGGGTCGCCACCGCTCCGGCCGCCCGGGCCGGCGGGATCGGCTCCGCCCTGATGCGCCAGGCCCTGGCCGCCGTGGACTCCGACGCCGAGTCCCCGGCAGCCGGCATCGAGGTGGTGCTCGACGCGCAGACGCCGCTGGTGGGCTGGTATCAGCGATTCGGCTTCGAGCCCGACGGCGCGGAGTTCGTCGAGGACGGCATCAGCCACCTGCCGATGCGCCGCCCCGGCCAGCTGTCCCGCCAGCCCAGCTAGTCCCGCTTGCCCCGCCAGCCCAGCCAGCCCAGCCAGCCCAGCCAGCGCCGCCGGTCCTGACGGCGGCCGGTGCCGGGCGCCGCACCCGCGGCCACCGCGGCGGCCAGCCGCTGGTAGCGGGCCCCCAGCACCGTGATCAGCACGTGCAGCGCCTTGGCGTCCGCGCCGACCAGGATCCGCGGCTTGCCGGCCAGCATGCCGGCCAGGATGACCTCCGCCGCCCGGTCGGCGCTGGTCCTGGCCAGCCGGCGGTCGAAGAAGTCGACGAGCGCGGCATGGTCCTCCCCTGGCGCCACCCGGGAGTTCCGGACGATCGAGGTCTTCACCCCGCCGGGATGCACGCAGCTGACCCGCACCGGGTGCCGGGCGGCCAGCATCTCCTGGCGCACCGATTCGGTGAAGCCGCGGACGGCGAACTTCGCGGCGTTGTAGGCGCTCTGCCGGGGCACGCCCATCAGGCCGAACAGGCTCGACATGTTCACCAGGTGGCCGTCGCCGCTGGCGATCAGGTACGGCAGGAACTCCTTGGTCCCGTTCACCACGCCCCAGAAGTTCACGTCCAGACCCACTCGATGTCCGGGTAGCCGACCTCGAGCAGGTTTCCGGTCACGCTCACGCCGGCGTTGTTGATCACGACGTCGACACCCCCGAGCTCCGCAGCCACCGATGCCGCGTAGGCCGCCATCGCCACCCGGTCCCGGACGTCGAGCTGGTCCGTGCGCACCAGAGCAGCCGGGCCCAGCAGCCGGACGGTCTCAGCCAGCCCGGCCGCATCGATGTCGGACAGGGCAAGCCGGGCGCCGTGGTTGGCGGCTGCCCGCGCCAGCGCGCGTCCGATGCCCGACCCGGCGCCGGTGATGACCACGACCTTGCCGGCCAGGACGGTCATGCCGCGCCGTCCGACGGGGTGCTGGCGTAGGCGTCCAGGTCGAAGGACGCGGTGAGCCGGCGGAACGTGTAGGTGGGCCGGGGCCACAGCGCCACGTTGCGGCCGTGCGCGTCGAGGTACCAGCTCCGGCAGCCGCCGGTGCTCCACACCGTCCGCCGCATCCGTCGCTGCACGTCGGCGTTCCAGGCCGCCTCGGCGGCTGCCGTCGGTTCCACGCTGGCCAGGCGAAAGCGGCGCAGCTGGCGCCAGGCATCGACCAGATAGGCCACCTGCGACTCGATCATGTAGACCATGGACGAGTGGCCGAGGCCGGTGTTGGGCCCGATCACCAGGAACAGGTTGGGAAAGCCGTGCACGGTGGCGCCCTTGTAGCCCTGGACGCCGCGTTCTGACCATGCCTGGGCCAGCGTCTGCCCGGTCCGGCCCTTGATCCGCTCGGCGATCGGCTGCTCGGTGGCCTGGAACCCGGTGGCCACGATCAGCACGTCGATCTGGCGCGCCGTCCCGTCCGCGGTCACGATCGCGTCCGGGGTGAGGTGGGAGATCGGCTCGGTGATCAGCTCGACGTTGTCGCGGGCCAGCGCGGGATACCAGTCGCTGGAGACCAGCACCCGCTTGCAGCCCAGCGCGAAATGCGGCTGCGCCTTCGCCCGCAGCACCGGGTCGCAGATCGCGCGGTCGATGTTGCGGGTGGCCGAGCGGCTGACCAGCGAGCCGATCCACGGCGTGGCGATGAACATCGGCACGGTCGCCTCCCGGGCCAGGTAGACCAGGCTGCGCAGCACCCGCTGGTACCCCGGGATGCGACGCATCGCCAGCTTCTCCAGCCGCCGGTAGGCCCGGTCGTGCCGCGGCAGCACCCAGGGCGCGGTGCGCTGGTAGACGTCCAACCGGGCCACCCGGCCGGCGATCGCCGGGACGATCTGGATCGCCGAGGCGCCGGTGCCGATCACCGCCACCCGCTTTCCGGTCAGGTCCTGGCCGTGATCCCACTGCGCCGAATGGAACACCGCGCCCTCGAAGGCCGCCAGGCCGGCGACGTCGGGCAGCTTCGGCTCGGACAGCGCTCCGGCGGCCGACACCAGCAGCCGGGCCGTGACCGGGCCCGCGGAGGTCTCGACCCGCCACAGCTCGGCGTCGGCGTCCCAGCTGGCGCCTTCGAACTCGACGCCGAACCGGAACCGGTCCAGCACGCCGGAGTCGCGGGCGACCCTGCGCAGGTAGCCCTGGATCTCCGGCTGCGTCGAGAACGACCGGGACCAGTCCGGGTTGAGCGCGAAGGAGAAGGAGTACAGCTGGGACGGCACGTCGCAGGCCGCGCCCGGATAGGTGTTGTCCCGCCAGGTGCCACCGACCTCGGCGCCCCGGTCGATGCACAGGAAGTCCTGCTCACCGCTGCCGGCCAGCTTGATGGCGGCGGCCAGGCCGCCGAAGCCGGCCCCGACGATGAGCACCGCCACCCGCTCCGGAAGCGCCGCGCCGGCCGGAGGCTGCTGGGCGATCATGCCCACAGCCTAGAACCTGGGCAACCGCTATCGACAGCAGCATTGAACAGCGACCAGTAGCGCGGCTGCGCCCGCCCGTCGGGGATGGACAGCCGCCCTAGGATGAGACGCATGGGGATCGTGGGGCTGGGGAGCCGGTGACGGCCACCCCCAAGCGGGTCCGGCTGACCCCGGACGCCCGACGGGAGCAATTGCTCGACCTCGGGGTGCGCATGCTGGCGACCCGCACCCTGGACGAGCTGTCCGTCGACGCCCTCGCCGAGGAGGCGGGCATCTCCCGCGGCCTGCTCTTCCACTACTTCAAGAACAAGCAGGACTTCCACCGAGCGGTGGTGCAACGGGCGGCCGAGGACCTGCTGGCCCGGACCAAACCCGATATGTCGCAGGATCCCACGTCCCGGCTGCAGCTGTCGCTGGCCAGCTACGTCGACTACGTGGAGGCCAACCATCAGGCCTACATCTCCCTCGTCCGGGGCGCGGCCGGCAGCGACGAGGCGTTGCTGGAGATCTTCGACCGCACCCGGGCCGCGATGACCGCCCGGATCACCGACAACCTCGAGGTCTTCGGCGCCCAGGACACCCCCACCGTCCGGCTGATGGCCCGCGGCTGGTCCGCGCTGGCCGAGGAGGCGGTGCTCGGCTGGGCGGCGGACCCGCAGCTGTCGAAGAAGGAACTGCTGCGAGTGCTCACCGCCACGCTGCCGGCGGTGCTGACCGCCGGCTAGCTCGGCGTCGATGCTGCCCGGTCGGCGACTTTCGGCCCGTCCGAGCCGCCGTTAGTTACTAGGATGTCCAACTATGGCCTTCATCGTGCAGCGCAACCCCAACCCGCACTCGGATGCCGACCGTGCTGCCGCGCTCGCGAACCCCGGGTTCGGACGGTTCTTCACCGACCACATGGTCCGCATCGACTGGACGCAGAGCGACGGCTGGGGACCCGGCGCGGTGCTGCCCTACGGGCCGCTGACCCTCGATCCGGCCGTCAGCGCGCTGCACTACGGCCAGCTGATCTTCGAGGGCCTGAAGGCCTACCGCCAGCCGGACGGCTCGATCGCCACCTTCCGGCCGGATGCCAACGCCGCCCGGATGGCCCGGTCGGCGTACCGGCTCGCCATGCCGGCGCTGCCCACCGAGCTGTTCCTGGAGTCCGTCCAGGCGCTGGTGGAGCTCGACCAGGCCTGGGTCGACGACGGCCCGGAGGCCTCGCTCTATCTGCGGCCGCTGATGATCGCCACCGAGGTCGGGTTGGGTGTCCGGCCCTCCAACGCCTACTCCTACCTGCTGATCGCGTCCCCGGTCGGGCCGTACTTCGCCAGCGGTGTGAAGCCGGTGACCGTGTGGCTGTCCACCGAGTTCAGCCGGGCGGCGCCCGGCGGCACCGGCGATGCCAAGTGCGCCGGCAACTACGCCGCCTCCATGGTCGCCCAGGCGCAGGCCCAGCAGCAGGGCTGCGACCAGGTCGTCTGGCTCGACGCCGTCGAGCACCGCTACGTCGAAGAGATGGGCGGGATGAACCTGTACTTCGTCTTCGGCAGCGGCTCCACCGCCCGGATCGTGACCCCGAAGCTGACCGGCACCCTGCTGCCGGGCATCACCCGGGAGTCGTTGCTGATCCTCGCCGAGGACCTCGGCTACAGCTCCGACGAGGCCGAGATCTCCACCGAGGACTGGCAGGCCGGCTGCGCCAGCGGCGAGCTGACGGAGGTCTTCGCCTGCGGCACCGGCGCGGTGATCACCCCGGTCGGTCAGGTCAAGAGCGCCGAGACCGAGTGGACGATCGGCGACGGCGGTCCCGGCCCGGTGAGCATGCGGCTGCGCAAGGCGCTGCTGGACCTGCAGACCGGAAGGGCTCCGGACCCGCACCGCTGGCTGCACCGGTTGACCTGAGGTGTTGACGTTCCAGCACTACCTCGACGAGCTGGGGCGCCAGGGCCGGCTGCTCCGGGAGTCGGCGCGCCAGGCGGCGCTGCAGGCGCCGGTTCCGTCCTGCCCCGGCTGGACCGTGTCGCGGCTGGTGGGGCACACCGCCAAGGTGCACCACTGGGCGGCCTGGATCCTGCGCGGGCGCGACCGTGACGAGTTCGAGTTCCCGACGCCCGCCGACGACCGGCTGTTCGAGGTCTACGACGCCGGGCTCCAGGACGTGCTCAACCGGCTGCGGACCGCGCCGGACACCCTGGCGGTATGGACCATGACGCCGGCCTCGTCGGCCAAGCTGTTCTGGGCTCGCCGGCTGGCCCACGAGACCGCCATCCACCGGGTGGACGCCGACCTCGCCAGCGGCTACGGCGTCGCCGGCTTCGAGCCGGAGTTCGCCGCCGACGGGGTCGACGAGCTGCTCACCGGCTCGGCCGCCCGGTTCGACCGCAGCGGCCTGACCAGCGACCGGACGATCTCACTGACCCCGCTGGACTCCAACGCGTCCTGGACGCTGTGCATCGGCCCGGACCAGCTCAGCTGCCGTCCGGTGGCCCTGGACCATGCCGACCTGGCCGTCTTCGGCCTGGCCGATGATCTCTACCGTTGGGTGTGGAACCGGGCCGGCGACGACGACGTGGCGCTGCGCGGCGACCTGAGCCTGGCTGACCGGTGGCGGCGGGACTTCACGGTGCGGGCTCGGGGCCGCTAGGCTCGCGGCCTTCAGGACGGCGCCTGCTTGGTGGCCGCCTTGACGGCCGGGCGGTTATCCAGGGAGGCCGCCAGCCGGTCGGCCAGGTCCTTGCGGCCCGAGGCGTACAGCCGGCGGATGTAGCTCTCGACCTCTCCCCGTTCCTGTTCGGTCAGCGCCGGGGCGGCGGGCTGGGCCAGGTCAGGGTGCTCGTCGAGGTCCGGTGGCTCGGGCGCCGGCTCTTCGACGTCGTCCACCGGGCCTACCGTCGCCTTGATGAACGATTCCAGCGCTCGCCGCTGCGCGTAGTTGAGCCGGTTCGCCTCGACCGGCGGCACCCACGGCTCCTCGACGCCGGCCGACAGGTTGGCCGCTGCTCGCAGCTCCACGACCGTCACGCCGGGAAGGACCCTGGCGAACGCCTCCAACACCGATTCGGCCGGGCTTCTCGGGTGGGTTCCGGCCAGGTAGCGGTAGACCGTCGCGCGATCGAGCGTGCCGCTGAGCGCCTCTACCAGCTGCGGCTTCTGCCAGCCAGCGGGTAGGTGCGCGTTCAGGTAATCGGACAGCGAGCTCACTAGCGGCGGTTCCTTCGGTGGTAGCCGAACAGCAAGCGACAGCGTAGAGCGCGCGCTTAACAAAGAACAGCTCTTGCTTGTACTGAGTTGTCCTGATTACGATCACGTCGCTGGTCGCTAGCGACTATAGACAGTATAGACGACACTAGACGAACTGCCTAGTCCCGTTCGTTGACCTGTCAGACCGGCGCGTCTACTCACGAACGGTTTCGAAACCACCTGGGCAGCCCGCGTGGCGGGCCTTATCGCTCTGAGCTACTACACGAGGGGGAACACATGAGGACCGGCCTGGTATCAGCGCTCTGGATCTTGCCCGAGGGGACGAACGATGCAACTTCGTAGCCGCCAGACGCTGATCGACTTCCTGGACGCCGCGGGGCTGTCCGAGCGCCAGCTGGCCCGCGCCGCCGGCCTGGGGCACGCCACCGTGAACCACCTGTTCACCGGCCGCCGCACCACCTGCTCGCTGAGCACGGCCCGCGCGATCGAGCGGGTCTTCGACTGTGGCCCCGGGGTGCTGTTCGCTCCCGACACCGAGGCCGACTTCCTGCAGCTGAGCCGCACGGGCTGACGCGCGGGCGGCTGCGCCCGGTTCGCTAGGATGATTGAGCGGTCGCACCGGTAGCGCACGCGGGTGTAGCTCAATGGCAGAGTTTCTGCTTCCCAAGCAGACGGCGCGGGTTCGATTCCCGTCACCCGCTCCATCCCATCACCGGCTCAGCGCCCTGCCTTCGCCGCCATTACGGCCCCGGCGGGCAGGCGCTGGCGCCCGGTCCAGCACGCAGTCACCGCAGACCGGCGCGGCTGAGTCGGTCAACCGGTACACCAGGCAGCAACTGCGCCGGCGAAAGCCGCGCTGCTTGCCGTCCTGATCGCTGCCGTCCGGATCGCTGCCGTCCGGATCGCTGCCTTCCGGATCGCTGCCGTGGTGCCGGTCCCGCAGCGGTGGTTGGCTCAGCAGCCCGGCCACGATCGCCTTAGCGCGGCCGGCCAAGTCGGCTCTGGCCGAGTCGGCGCCGGCCAAGTCAGCTCTGGCCAAGTCAGCTCTGGCCAAGTCGGCGCCGGCCAGATCCGCGCCGGCCAGATCCGCGGCGCCGAACAGGGCCACCGACCCGTGCACGACCGAGGCGACATTGCCCCAGAGCACCTGCTCGGACACCCCGAACGCCCGGGTGGCCTCCACCAGCGCGCGTACCGGCCCGGCCAGCAGGTGGGCCGCCAGCAGGTCAGCGAGGGTTGCCGGGTCCCGCACGCACCCGGTGGCCGCCGCGAGGGCGTCGTCCCGGATCGACAGCGCGACGGCGCCACTCGCGCCCGGCTGCCAGCGCATCCCGGCCGCGTCCACGTCCAGCAGGCCGCCGGTGAGCGCGGCCACGCCGAGCGCCGGGCAGATCAGCCGGGCAGCCAGGCCAAGCTGGGCCATCGAGGCGGCCACCCGCAGCTCCACGGCCTCCGCCGGCCGCCCGCTGGCCCGGGCCAGGGCCTCCCGCACCACCGCGACCTGCGCCTCGAGCGCGCCGGGTACGTCGAACAGCCCCGCGAGCGGACGCCACGGCGGGACCGGCGAGGAGTGCGCCGGATGCGCGTCGAGGACGAAGAACGGCCCCAGCCCGGCCAGGCCGGCCAGCACGCCCGCCTGATCCGCCCGCGAGGAACCGGTCAGCGACACCAGCGGCCGGTCATGCCTGGGCCGGCGTCCGATCGGCCCGGTAGCCGGCCGCCCGGCCCAGCAGCCGGTCGGCCATCGGCGCGAACAGCAGCCCGATCGCCGTCCACAGCACCAGCTGGCCGGCGAGGGAGTAGAGCCGGAAGTAGAAGAGCACGTCGGCGGGGAAGCCGGGGTACCTGATCACGCCCTGGTCGTCCACCAGCGGCAGCGGGGTCTCGGTGGCCGTGGCGCCGGCCTGGCCGTTGCCCGGCAGCCCGAAGGACGGCAGCGCTGCCATCACGATGCCGATCGCGACGACGAACGCCGCCGCGGCCAGCAGGCTGGCGTTCCAGTTGCCGAACCGGGCGCTCAGCCGCTGTCCGAGCCAGACCGCCAACGCCAGGAAGACCACCGAGCACAGCACCATCAGCAGGTACATGCTGGTGCGCTCGGAGATGGTCTCGGCCTCGCCGACCGCGGGCGGGTTGGCGGGGTAGCGCAGGAACGGCGCCAGATACAGCCCGACGAAGCCGGCCGCGGCGACCAGCAGCGCCAGCGAGCGCGGACCCAGCCGGCCGACCCGGCCGAGGCACACCGTGTAGACGAGGGCGAACAGCACGCCCATCCCGAGGCCGAAGGCGATCATGCCGACCCCCATGCCGATATTGGCCTGGACGGTGCGGCTGAACAGCTCCGCGTGCTCGTGCTCGCCGGCGGCGTGGTGGAGCAGCTCCTGGGCGGCGTGCCGGCCGGTCTCGTAGTCGATGGCCTTCTGGATGTACGGCTCGGCGAAGATCCGGCCGAACAGGAACGTCAGCAGCCCGGCGATGGCGCCGCACAGGGCGCCACGTCCGATGAGATCCTTTTCCATCTTCGCCTCAGGCGGGGCCGCAGCGGCCACGGCGCCTAGTGGCAGGGGAAGCCGAGCAGGTGGCGGGCGTCGTGCACGAACTCGTGGATGTTGCTGTTCTGGCCGAACACCGAGACCGCGCCCTGGTCGAGCCCGATCAGGAAGTACATCGCCAGCCCGAGGAACAGGGCGCTGACCAGCCACAGCGCGGCCGTGCTGATCGGCACGACGACCGGGGTCGCGGTAGCGGCGGGCGACGGGGAGTTGCTGCTCATGTGGTGCCTCCTTCAGGGATTCTGCGTCCCTTGTCAGTTGGGGCGTCATGATGGCGAACAGACCTGACTCGCCGGCTACCAGGTGGCCGACTCACAGTGGCGCGACCGTGCCGGGTTCTCACCGGCTTCCGCACGCCATCACGCACCGCGGACGCTAACGGCCGGGCCGGTCCCGCGTCAACCGGACACCCCCGCAGCGGCTACAGGCTGTCGCGCCAGGCCACCCAGTCGCGCACGACGCTCAGGTCATAGGACGGACCGCTGAGGCCGATCGTGAACAGCCGCGCGCCGGCCTCCACATAGGCCGGGCCGGTCTCGGCCGGCGGCTCGGGCCGCACGCCCACCGAGCGCTCGATCTCGTCGGGGCTCCGGTCGAACTCCGCACACCAGCCGGCCAGCACCTCGGACTTGCGCTTGAAGGTGTCGAGGTCGGAGAAGGAGTGCCAGATGTCGGCATGCCGGGCCACCATCCGCAGCGTCTTGCGCTCCCCGCCGCCGCCGATCAGCACCGGGATCTTCCGGGTCGGCGCCGGGTTCAGCCGCTCCCAGCGGCGCTCGATCCGGGGCAGCGCCTCGGCGAGGTCGTCCAGCCGGGAGCCGGCCGTCCCGAAGTCGTAGCCGTAGGACTGGTAATCCTTCTCGAACCAGCCCGAGCCGATGCCCAGGATCAGCCGTCCGGCGCTGATGTGATCCACGGTGCGGGCCATGTCGGCCAGCAGCTCGGGGTTGCGATAGCTGTTGCAGGTGACCAGCGCGCCGATCTCGATGCGCGAGGTCTGCTCGGCCCAGGCGCCCAGCATGGTCCAGCACTCGAAGTGCTTGCCCTCGTCGTCGCCGTTGAGCGGGTAGAAGTGGTCCCAGTTGAACGCGATGTCGACGCCGAGGTCTTCGGCCTCGGTCAGCGCCCGCCTGATCTCGGGGTAGTCGGCATGCTGGGGCTGGAGCTGGACACCGATGCGTATTCCGGATGCGGTCACCGTCCAGACGCTACCGGGCTAGCGCAGGTATTGCGGCGGCTGCGGCGGTGGCGGCTGCCGGACGCCGGCCGCGGCCTGCTGCAGGTCGACGGCCAGGTTCTCCTTGCGCATCCGCAGATCGACGTAGAGCAGCGAGTCGACGCTGGCCAGGAACGGCGCGGTGAAGGTCACCACCACCATGCCCCCGACCGCGGAGATCAGCAGGTAGGCCCACGACAGCGAAGCACCGCCGCCGGTGCCCAGGAAGCCGGCCGGTTCGTCTCCGGTCAGGGCGGCGGCGATGGCGCCCACCACCGCGCTGACCGCGCTGGCGAGGATCAGCGTGATGAGGTAGCCCAAAGCCCGGATCCCCCAGACCCGCCAGAACGTGCCCAGCACCAGACGGTAGGACCGCCCCAGCGCCCGTCCGATGCCGTGGTTCTCGATGATGAGCGCAGGCACCGCGACGGCCCAGATGCCCCACAGCCAGATTCCGGGCGCGAGGCACAGCACCAGGCCGAACGCCGCCAGCAGGCCGACCAGCAGCGACAGCAGGATCAGCCGCCAGACCCTGGAGCGCACCTTCGACCACACCAGCTCCAAGCTCGCCGTGCGGCCGACGACGTCCTCGGTCACCACCACCACGATCATCCCGGTGAGCACCGCGGCGATGATGCTGCCCAGCAGCGACAGACCTACCGTGCTGGCCAGGACCGTGCCGAGCTGGTCCCAGTGCACCCGCGGATCGGCCGGGTCGCTCTGGTCGATCACCTGGACGGCCTGCTGGGCGGCATAGCGCTGCACGATCAGCCCGATCAGCGCCTGGACCGCGCCGGCCCCCGCCGACAGCCAGAGCACGGTGCGGGCATTGCGCCTGATCGCCTCGATCGCGCCGCCCAGGATCTCGCTGAGCGACAGCGGGCGCAGCGGTATGCACCCGGGCTTGGGAGCCATCGTGCCGTAGTAGTACGGGTTGGCGGGCGGTATCCCACCGTAGGGCGGCTGAACCACGAAGCCTCACCTCGTTCGGCGGTAGCGGGCTACCGCGGCGCGTGCTGGTCGCCGCCATCCTCGCAGAACCCTCTCGGGTGGTGAGGCAACCAGCGGGGGCGGTCAGCTGCGCAGCGCGCTCTGCAGCACCAGCATGCCGACTCCTAGGGCCAGCACCAGGAAGACCACCACCGACAGCAGGACGACCACGTCCATGAACCGGTCCCGGGCCACGGCGGCGGTCCCCACGCGCTCGGCGCGGGCATACCGGCGCTGCTGCCGGGCCGAGGCGCCCACCGGCTCAGGCTGGGCAGATCGGGACTCCTCCGGGCGGGCGGCAGCGCCGGAGAGGCGACGGGCTCGCCACGAGGCAGCACTGAGAGTCACCATCTCAGATTCGGACCGGGAGCCCCTGGGGAGAAGCCCCGAGTTCGAACTGCAACCTAGGTGTGATCGAGCGGCGACACTCCAGCGACAACCTGGGCAACCGGGTGGGGCCTGCGCAGCCCGTTGCTAGGTCCGGCTAGTCATCGCTAGGATTATTGCTATAGAGGCTTAGAAAGCACAAGCGGCTGCTCAGTCGAGGTGCTGCGCCCGCAGGTAGCGGCCGAAATGCGGAACGGTGAAGGCGATCTGGCCGCGCGCTCCCGAGTAGATCAGCCCCTTCTTCAGCAGCGCGTCCCGGGCCGGCGACAGCGACTGGGGCTTGCGCCCGAGGAACTCGGCCACCGCCGCGGTCGGCACCGACTCCGGTTCGGCGCCGTTCTGCTCCGCCGAGGCGGTCGCGGCCATCCCGTACAGGTACTCCCGCTCCGCCGGGGTGGCCCGCTCGAACCGGGAGCCGAAGAAGCCCACCGCCAGCTCGGCCTCGGCCTCGGGCGCTGCCACCCGGACGTCGGCCGCGGTGATCGGGGAACCGGGCGCGATGTCCCACACCGCCTTTCCGTAGGCCTGGATGAAGTACGGGTAGCCGGCGGTGATCTCGTACATCGCGGCCAACCCGTCGGGGGTGAAGTCCGCGCCCTCGTCCCGGGCCGGTGACTGCAGCGCCCGGTCGGCGGCCGCCCGGTCCAGCCGGTCGATCCGGGCGTAGCGGAACAGCCGCTCGCTGTAGGACTTGCTCGCCGACAGCACCGCCGGCAGGTGTGGCAGGCCGGCGCCGACGACGACCAGCGGCAGGCCGTTCTGGCTCAGCTCGTGGCAGGCCGCGCACAGCGCCGAGACGTCCGCCGGCGCCAGGTCCTGCATCTCGTCGAGGAAGATGGCGATGCCCCGGCCGGCGTCGGCAGCCAGCCCGGCCACGTCGCCGAACAGCTCGACCAGGTCGATCTCGATATCGCCGGAGTCCGCGCGGCCGGGCACCGCGGCGACCTCGATGCCCGGTTGCCAACGCTCCCGGAGCTTGGCGCCCGGCGAGTCCTTCTGCGCGAAGGACCGCAACACCCCCAGCACATGCTCGGTCGCCCCCGGATGGCTGCCGCCGAGCTCGCGGATCGCCACGTGCAGGGCGGCGGCCAGCGGCCGGCGCAAGGACTGGTCCGGCCGCGCCTCGAGCTTGCCGGTGCCCCAGCCGGCCCGGACGGCGGCGGAGCGCAGCGCGTTGAGCAGCACCGTCTTGCCGACCCCGCGCAGGCCGGTCAGCACGATCGAGCGCTCCGACCGACCGCGGGCGACCCGTTCCAGCACCACGTCGAAGGCCAGCAGCTCAGCGTCCCGGCCGGCCAGCTCCGGCGGCCGCTGGCCTGCTCCGGGGGCGTACGGATTGCGGACCGGATCCATGCTTGGACCGTATCCCGCTGTCTAGGCCGTACCTGAGATTGACCGATAGTTCGCGATCGTGTCGCGGGGCAGGTGATCCGGACCGGGTCCGATCGGGCTGGGTCAGGTCTGATCGGGCTAGGTCACCGCTGGACGGGCTCGGACTGGGTCACCGCTGGGCAGGCTCAGGCCGGCCGCGGCGGCAGGTCGCTCTCGGCGGTGCTGGCCAGCAGCAGCTGCCCGATCTCCCCCATCGCCCTCAGCTGCTCGGGAGTGAGCCGGTCGATGAGGTACTTGCGCACGGTGTCGACATGGCCCGGCGCGGCGGCCTCGACGATCGCGAAACCCTCGTCGGTCAGCTGGGCCAGCTGCCCCCGCCGGTCGGTCGGGCAGGTCAGCCGGCGCACCCAGCCCCGCTCCTCCAGCCGGGCGACCGCGTGCGAGAGCCGGCTGCGGGAGGACCGGGCGGCCTCGGCCAGCTCACTCATCCGCAGCGTCCGGCCCTCGGCCTCCGACAGCGGGATCAGGATCTCGAAGTAGCTGTGCGGCAGGTTGCTGTCGGCCTGCAGTTGACGGTCCAGCACGTCGATCAGGGCGCGGACGCCATCCACGAACGAGCGCCAGGCGGCCTGCTCCTCGGCGTTGAGCCAGCGTGTCTCGGTCATGTCCTCACCCTGGGCCACTCGGCGCCCGCCGCGGGTTGCGGCGCTGGCCGAGCTGACGCCACCCTATCCATCCCGGACGCGATCCATCCCTGATCCATCCACTCCAAGACGCCCACTTCCCTCCGGCCTCCGGACGCGCTCGGGCCAGCCACTAGCACGCCCGGACGATTAGACTGACCCCTCGGCGGGCAACGGCGCTCGCCAACCCCGGGCGCTGCCCCCGCATGCCCGGTCATGTGCCCTCGCAAGTCCCGTCAATCGCCCCCGCAAGCCCGTCATTCGCCCCCGCAGTCCGTCAATCGCCCCCGCAAGCCCTCGAAGGTGAGTTGTGCACGCCAGCCCCCTACGCGTCCTGCTGCTCGAACAGATCCATCCCGAAGCGGTCGAACGGCTGCAGTCAGCCGGCTTCGAGGTCACCAGCATGGACCGGGCGCTGGACGAGGCGGAGCTGATCGACGCGATCGCCGACGTGCACCTGCTGGGCATCAGGTCCAAGACCCACGTCACCGACAAGGTGCTCAGCGCGGCCCCGAACCTGCTGGCCATCGGCGCCTTCTGCATCGGCACCAACCAGATCGACCTGCTGTCGGCCACCGAGCACGGCGTGACGGTGTTCAACGCCCCGTTCTCCAACACCCGCAGCGTGGTCGAGCTCGCGATCGCCGAGCTGATCGCGCTGACCCGGCGGCTGACCGAGAAGAACGAGCTGATGCACTCGGGCATCTGGGACAAGTCCGCCACCGGCGCGCACGAGGTCCGCGGCCGCACCCTGGGCATCGTCGGCTACGGCAACATCGGCACCCAGCTGTCCGTCCTGGCCGAGAGCCTCGGCATGCGGGTGCTGTTCTACGACACCGCCGACCGGCTCGCGCTGGGCAACGCCCACCGCAGCGACAGCCTCAAGCAACTGCTGCACGACTCCGACGTCGTCACCCTGCACGTCGACGGCCGGCCGGAGAACAAGAGCATCTTCGGCGCGGCGCAGTTCGCGGCCATGCGGCCGGGCAGCCTGTTCCTCAACCTGTCCCGGGGGTTCGTGGTCGACTACGCGGCGCTGCGCGATGCCATCCTGGACGGCCACATCGCCGGCGCGGCGGTGGACGTGTTCCCGGTCGAGCCCAAGGGCCGGGGCGATGAGTTCGTCTCCGAGCTGCGCGGGCTGCCGAACGTGATCCTGACCCCGCACATCGGCGGGTCCACCGAGGAGGCCCAGCAGGACATCGGGCAGTTCGTGGCGACCAAGTTCCTGGACTTCATCACCGACGGCTCCACCGCCCTGTCGGTGAACCTGCCCGGCCTCGGGCTGCCGCGCCGCAAGGACACCCTGCGGTTGGTGCACCTGCACCGCAACGTGCCGGGTGTGCTGGCCCGCGTCAACGGCATCCTGGCCGAGCACCAGGTGAACATCGAGGCGCAGCTGCTGGGCACCCGCGGCGACGTCGGCTACCTGGTCACCGACAGCGTCAGCGGCACCACCCAGGCCATCGTGGACCAGATCCGCGCGATGCCCGAGACGATCCGGCTCCGCGTCCTGATCTAACCCGAGCGACCCTGGCAGCCCAGGAGGCGTGGCTACTGCCAGCTGCCTTGGCCACCGTCAGCCTCGGGCCGGCCACCCGCACCATGCCT
>NZ_DASVSG010000127.1:0-6124 GCF_036388195.1 Jatrophihabitans sp.
CTCCCCGACACTTTTCGACGACCTCTGACGTTGGGAATGGCAGACCTGTCCGAACACCGCGGCGAGCTCGCCGCGGTCGACGCCGGCCCGCCGGACCGGCTTGTCCAGAAGTGGGGATTGCCACTGTGACCGAGTTATTTCCGTTGCTGCTGCTGGGTCTGCTGCTGGTTGCCATGATCATGTTCTCCCGTCGCAACAAGCAGCGGATCGCGGCCGCGGACGCCCTTCGACGGGAGCGGATCACCACCGGGACCGACGTCATGACCACCTCGGGCCTGTACGGGACGGTGGTCTCGGTGAACCCCGACGGCACCGTGCTGCTGTCCATCGCGCCAGGGGTCGAGGTGCGCTGGACGCTAGCCGCGCTGCGGGAGGTGAGCGAGCTGCCCGAGCAGTACCGCGAGCCGATCATCGGGACCGGCGCGCAGTCCGGCCAGCCGCAGGACGGGGTCGAGGCGCCGGCCACCGAGCCGTCCTCGGTGACCGAGCGGCCCGCGGGCCCCAGCAGCCGGCGGCCCCGCAAGCGAGGCCCCGGCCCGGGTTAGCCCGTTATGCCGGGGCGCGGTGAGCAATCCACAAGACGATCGGTCATACTGTCTCCCCGAGTCCGCCCTACCGGGCAGAAGACCGGCGATCGGCTGAGGCGGCTGCGCGCCTGATCGGCTTCGCAGGCGTGAAGTGACGAATGAGGAGAACAATTTCCGTGGCACCATCGGCCGGAACGCTGCGCGTCGGGCGTTACTTCGCAGTGCTCCTGGGTCTGTTCGTGGTCCTGTACGGCATCGTCTTCTGGCCAGGTCAGCCCCGCACGCCCAAGCTCGGCCTGGACCTCGAGGGTGGCGCCCAGGTCATCCTGAAGGCGCAGACGACCAACGGCAAGGCCCCCACCAAGTCCTCGATGGACCAGGCCCGCCAGATCATCACCAACCGCGTCAACGGCCTCGGCGTCTCCTCCGCCGAGGTGGTCACCCAGGGCTCGGACCGGATCGTGGTGTCGGTGCCCGGCGCCGGCGCCAACGACATCAAGGACGTCGGCGGCACGGCGTTGCTGAACTTCCGCCCGCTGCTGATGGAGCCGGTGCCCGCCAGCCCGCCGGCGTCCCCGTCGGGCTCGGCGTCCCCGTCGGCCACCGGCGCCGCCACCCCGAGCGGCAGCGCCTCGCCCTCGGCCAGCGGCTCGGCCAAGCCGTCGGCAACCGCCAGCGCGACCGCCAAGCCCGCCTCCAGCTCGCCGTCGGCGCGTGGCCGGGTGGTGCCCCGCGCGGCGGCCGCCACCACCTCGCCGGCTGCTCCTGCCTCGTCCACCCCGGTGCCCTCGACCAGCCCCGCCAGCTCGCCGTCGCCGTCCGGCTCGGCCAGCGCGTCCGGGTCGGCCAGCGGCGCACCCACCGATCCGAGCGCGCCGGTCGACCAGTGGAAGCTGCTCGGCTTCACCCCGCCCATCACCCCGGAAGCGGTCGCCGCGCTGCCGGCCGCCCGGGCCGCCGCGCTCGACAAGGCGATCCAGTCCTGGCCGTGCAACAACACCACCAAGCCGCTGGACGTGCCGAGCAAGCCGCTCATCACCTGCAACCAGGAGAACACGGCCAAGTACCTGCTCGGGCCGGTGATCGTGGCGGGCACCGAGGTCAAGACCGCGGACGCCCGGGCACCCGGCTCGGTGCAGGGCCAGCTGAGCTGGACGGTGAGCCTGGACCTCAAGCCCAAGGGCCAGGCGGCCTGGGCGGCTTACACCGCCAAGCACAACGTGACGGTCAACCCCAATGACATCGGCAACCAGGTCGCCGACACCCTCGACACCAAGGTGATCGTCGCCTCGACCATCCAGAGCACCATCGGCGGCACCACCGAGATCAGCGGCAACTTCGACGAGAAATCAGCCACCAACCTGGCCAACTCGCTGAAGTACGGCGCGCTGCCGCTGAACTTCGTGCAGCAGGCGGCGACCTCGATCTCACCGACGCTGGGCACCGACCAGTTGAAGGCCGGCCTGCTGGCCGGCGGCATCGGGCTCTTCCTGGTGGTCGTCTACTCGCTGCTCTACTACCGCGCGCTGGGCCTGGTCACGATCGTCTCGCTGGCGGTGTCCGGCGGCCTGACCTACGCCATGCTGGTGATCCTCGGCCAGCAGATCGGGTTCACCCTCACCCTGGCCGGCATCGCCGGTTTCATCGTGGCGGTCGGTATCACCGCTGACTCCTTCGTCGTCTTTTTCGAACGAATAAAGGACGAGGTGCACGAAGGCCGGACCGCCCGGGTCGCCATCCCGAGGGCCTGGCACCGGTCCCGGCGCACCATCCTGTCGGCCGACACGGTGTCCTTCCTGGCCGCCGCGACGCTGTACTACTTCGCGGCCGGTGAGGTGAAGGGCTTCGCGTTCACCCTCGGCCTGTCCACGGTGATCGACCTGGTCGTGGTGTTCCTGTTCACCCACCCGCTGGTGGCGCTGTTCTCCCGGAGCGCGGCGTTCGGATCGGCCAAGTTCACCGGCCTGGACCATGCCCGTGCCGGTGGCATAGCCACCCGGAACCTGCCCGAGGCCGAACTTGCCACCGCCGGCGTCGGCTCCTCCGGCGGGGTGACGCTGGCCAAGGGCGGGGTCAGCCGGCGCAGCGAGCCGGTGCACACCGCCACCGCGATGGGCGAGACTCCGCCGGCCACCGGCAGCAGCCGGGCGAAGGCCCGGCCGGTCGCGCCGTCCGGCGCTGCCAAGCCGACCGGAGTTGCCAAGCCGTCCGGCGCTGCCAAGCCGTCCGGCGCTGCCACGCCGACCGGAGCTGCCACGCCGGCCGCCGGGGCCACGGCAGCAGACACGCCCGCCGGCGGCGCCACGGCAGCCGGCGCTGCCAAACCTGGCGCGGGCGCCACCGCGGCCGAGCGCGCCGCGGCTCGCCGGGGCCTGCAACGGCAAGCCGATGACCAGAGCGGACGGGACAGCACCTGATGAGCAGCCTCCTCACTCGGCTCTACCGGGGCGAGACCCGGATCGACTTCATCGGCACCCGCAGGCGCTGGTACTTCGCCTCCCTGGTGCTGCTCGGCATCTGCGTGCTGAGCATGCTCTTCCGCGGCTTCAACGTCGGGATCGACTTCAAGGGCGGCACCCAGTTCCAGATCAAGGCGGCCAACACCTCGATCACCACCGGCCAGGTCGAGGAGGCGCTGGCCCGGAGCGGTCACGGAACCGAGAGCGCGGCGCAGGAGGTGGGCTCCGGCACCACCCGGCAGATTGTGATCAAGACCAAGGAACTCAAGCTCGAGGAGCAGACGGCCACCGAGAGGAAGCTCGGCGCCGAGCTGAAGCTCGATCCGGAAGAGGACATCTCCACCGAGTCGGTGTCCTCCAGCTGGGGTGGTGAGATCACCAAGAAGGCCATCCAGGGGCTGATCGTCTTCCTGATCGTGGTCTTCGCCTACATCACCCTGAGGTTCGAGGTGAAGATGGCCATCGGGGCGATGGTCGCCCTGCTGCACGACCTGATCGTCGCGGCCGGCATCTACTCGCTGGTCGGCTTCGAGCTCACCCCGTCCACCATCGTCGGCCTGCTGACCATCCTCGGGTTCTCGCTGTACGACACCGTGGTGGTCTTCGACAAGGTCGCCGAGAACACCAGGGACCTGCTGGCGACCGGCCGCGAGACCTACGCCACGGCCGCGAACCGGGCGGTCAACCAGACCCTGATGCGCTCGGTCAACACCTCGCTGATCTCGCTGCTGCCGGTTGCCGGGCTGCTGTTCGTCGGCGCGGGCGTGCTCGGCGTCGGCACCATCAAGGACCTCGCGCTGATCCTGTTCATCGGGCTGGCGGTGGGGGCCTACTCGTCGCTGTTCCTGGCCACTCCGGTGGTGGTGGATCTGAAGAACCGCGAACCGCGGTATCAGGCCTTGACCAAGCGCGCCCAGGCCAGGCAGTCGTCGCCCCGCCTGGCCGACGAGCCGGTCCCGGCCGGCATCACCCCGGTGGTCCGGCGGGGCACTCCGGCGCCCGCGCCCAAGCCCGGCGCGCGGCCCGCGAGCCGGCCACCGCGCAAGCGCCCATGAGCCTGCCGGCCGGCCCGAAGCCGGCGATCGGCGATCTCATCGCGAGCCGGTTGCGGGACGTGCAGGACTTTCCGCAGCCCGGGGTGCTGTTCAAGGACATCATGCCGTTGCTGGCCGACTCGGCCGCCTTCGGCGCGTGCATCGACGCCCTCGCCGAGCTTCCCGCCGCCTCCGAGGCCGATCTGATCGCCGGCGTCGAGGCGCGTGGCTTCGTGGTGGCCGCGGCGCTGGCCCGCGCGGTGGACGCCGGGGTCGTCCCGGTCCGCAAGGCCGGAAAGCTGCCGCCGCCGACGGTCAGCGCCCGCTACGAGCTGGAGTACGGCAGCGCCGAGATCGAGGTGCCGGTGGGAGTGCTGGAGGGCAAGCGGGTGTACGTCGTGGACGACGTGCTGGCCACCGGCGGCACCCTGGCGGCCTCGATCGAGCTGCTGACCCGTGCCGGGGCGGTGGTGACCGGCATCGGGGTGCTCATCGAGCTCGGCTTCCTGGGTGGCCGGGCCCGGCTTCCGGGTCACGACCTGACCGCTCTGCTGCGGCTCTGACAGCCCCGGGCAACGGCGGGCTCCTCCGACACCCCGGCCTCGGGGGAGGTCTGGTAAACCAGTCGAACGCAGACGCGCCTAGACTTGACAGGGTCATGCTCCTAGATTCCGGCCCTGGAGGTTGCTCTGACCACCGAGGCGACAGGCCCGCGGGCCACCGGCAAGCCGGCGGCCTCTCCGGCCGTGCCGGTTTCCCCGCCGGCCTCCGCGCCGGTGTCGCCGCCGGCCCAGGACTCCTCGAGCACCGACGCTGCCCAACCGGACGTCACCCCGAGCCGCGCCAACCCGGCCAGGGCAGGCTCTGCCGACGCCACGCCCGCCGGGACCACCGCCCCGGGCAGCCATCGAGCCGGCGGCCGGAGCGGCAGCGCCCAGACGGCTAGCCCGCCGTCGGCGGCACGCCCTGCGGCGGCCGCCTCCCGAACCGCCACGCCGCCCGGCCCGTCCACCCGGTCCGGCGCCGCGACGCCGGCCAGCGGCGCGCCGTCCACCGCCGCGTCAGCCCCTGCCCACGCAGCGCCCCCGAGCACCCCTCGGCCTGCCTCCGCCGCTCGGCCGCTGGTCACCCAACCGGTCACCGCCACGCCGGCGGAGGTGGCCAACGGCGCCCATCGCCGCCGGGTGCGGG
Organism: Jatrophihabitans sp.; assembly: GCF_036388195.1. Classification (GTDB taxonomy): domain Bacteria; phylum Actinomycetota; class Actinomycetes; order Mycobacteriales; family Jatrophihabitantaceae; genus Jatrophihabitans_A. Next base: position 5,212 of record NZ_DASVSG010000127.1, read on the forward strand.
ACCGGATCGCACGCCGGCTGGTCACCCCACCGCGCCAGAGCGCGGTCAGGCCGGTGCTGGAGCCGCTGCTGGCGGTGCACCGGGCCTCGCATCCCAAGGTGGACGCCCGGCTGCTGCAGCGGGGCTACGACCTGGCCGAGGAATGCCACCGCGGCCAGCTGCGCAAGTCAGGCGACGCCTACATCACCCATCCGCTCGCGGTCGCGACCATCCTTGCCGAGCTCGGCATGGACACCACCACCCTGGTCGCGGCGCTGCTGCACGACACCGTCGAGGACACCGGGATGACGATCCCGGCGTTGAACGCGGAGTTCGGCGACGAGGTCGCCCACCTGGTCGAGGGGGTCACCAAGCTCGACAAGGTCAAGTACGGCGATGCGGCCGAGGCCGAGACGATCCGCAAGATGATCGTGGCGATGGCCCGCGACCCCCGGGTCCTGGTGATCAAGCTGGCGGACCGGCTGCACAACATGCGCACGCTGCGGTTCCTGCCGCCGGTCAAGCAGGAGCGCAAGGCCCGCGAGACGCTGGAGGTGCTCGCCCCGCTGGCCCACCGGCTGGGCATGAACACCGTCAAGTGGGAGCTGGAGGACCTGGCGTTCGCCACCCTGTACCCCAAGCGCTACGACGAGATCGTCCGGCTGGTGGCCGACCGGGCGCCGCAGCGCGACGTCTACCTCAACGACGTCATCGAACGGGTCAACCGCGACCTCAAGGCTGGCGGCATCCGGGCGCACGTCTACGGACGTCCCAAGCACTACTACTCGATCTACCAGAAGATGATCGTGCGGGGCCGGGACTTCGCCGACATCTACGACCTGGTCGGCGTGCGGGTGCTGGTGGAGTCGGTGCGGGACTGCTACGCGGCGCTGGGCGCCCTGCACGCGCGGTGGAACCCCGTGCCGGGGCGGTT
>NZ_DASVSG010000128.1:0-39294 GCF_036388195.1 Jatrophihabitans sp.
CCGCCGGCACGAGGCCGAGGTGACGGGAGGGGGTGTGCAGCGCCTCGATGCGGCGCACCGCGCCGAGCACCGGGACGCCGGCCGCCCCCAGCGCCTCGCGGAGGATGGCCTCGTGCCGGTCGCTGCCGACCCGGTTGAGGACGACGCCGCCCAGGCGCACCGAGGGGTCGAAGGTGGCGAAGCCGTGCACCAGCGCGGCGACGCTGCGGGCCTGGGACGACGCGTCGACGACCAGCACCACGGGGGCCCGGAGTTGGGCCGCGACCTGCGCGGTGGAGCCGTAGCCGGGTTCCACGCTGGCGTGCGCGGCGCCGTCGAACAGGCCCATCACGCCCTCGATCACGGCGATGTCCGCCGGTCGCGGGGTGCTCGCGGCATGCCGCAGCAGCGGGGCGATCCGGTGCTCGCCCACCAGCCAGGCATCGAGGTTGCGTCCCACCCGGCCGGCGGCCAGCGCGTGGTAGCCGGGGTCGATGTAGTCCGGGCCCACCTTGTGGCAGCTGACCTCCAGGCCCTGCCGGCGCAGCGCGGCGAGCAGCCCGGTGGCCACCATGGTCTTGCCGGCGCCGCTGGCCGGAGCGGCGATCACCAGCCGGGGCAGGGCCAGCGGCGGGCTCACCACTCGATACCCCGCTGCCCCTTCTGCCCGGCGTCCATCGGGTGCTTCACCTTGGTCATCTCGGTGACCAGGTCGGCGTAGGAGACCAGCGCCGGGGCGGCGTCGCGGCCGGTGATCACCACGTGCTGCGAACCGGGGCGGGCCGCCAGGGTGGCGACCACCTCGTCCGGGTCGATCCAGCCCCATTTCATCGGGTAGGTGAACTCGTCCAGGACGTAGAAGCGGTAGGTCTCGGCGGCCAGATCGCGCTGGATCTGCCGCCAGCCCTCGACGGCGTCGGCGGCGTGGTCGGCCTCGGCGCCGGGCCGCTGGATCCAGGACCAGCCCTCCCCCATCTTGTGCCAGGCCACCGGCGCGCCCTGCCCGGTGGTCTGGTGGACGGTGTTGAGTGCGGCGAACGCCGACTCCTCGCCGACCCGCCACTTGGCGCTCTTGACGAACTGGAACACCCCGACGCTCAGGCCGGCGTTCCAGGCCCGCAGCGCCATGCCGAACGCGGCGGTCGACTTACCCTTCATCGGACCGGTGTGCACCATGGTCAGCGGCCGGTTGCGCCGCTGCCGGGTGGTCAGGCCGTCCTGCGGAACGGTGTCGGGTTTACCCTGCGGCATCAGGCGGCCTGCCAATCGGTGACGAGAGCGGTGAGCGGTTCGCTGGTGACCTCGGCCAGCGGCAGGTACTGCGCGTGCAGGTCGTAGGCCAGCCGTTGCGCCAGGCCCAGCCGGACCAGTCCCCGCTCGCAATCGATGACGACCATGTCGTGATTGTGCAGCCCGGCCCCGGCCCGGGCCGCGGCACGGGTGTCGGCCCGGCCGTCGGTGATCAGCACGATCAGCGGACGGCGCAAGGGATCGCGCAGCAACTCGGTGCGGACCACCTGCGCGGCCTTGGCGACCCCGGCCGCCAGCGGGGTGCGGCCGCCGGTGGCCAGCGTTTCCAGCCGGTGCGCAGCGTGCGACACCGAGCCGGTCGGCGGCAGCACCAGCTCGGCGCCGGAATCGCGGAAGGTGATCAGGCCGACCTTGTCCCGGCGCTGGTAGGCATCCAGCAGCAGCGACAGGATCGCGGCCTTCACCTCCCCCATCCGGGCCCGGGCGGCCATGGACGCGCTGGCATCGACCACGAACAGCACCAGGTTGCCTTCCTTGCCGCGCTGGTCGGCCCGCCTGAGGTCCTGGCCGTGCAGCCGCATCGGGCCGCTCGTCCGACCCCGGCCGAGCTGGTGCGGGGCGGCGGCGGCCACCGTGGCCCGCAGGTGGATCGGGCCGGTGTCGCTGCCGGGTGGCAGGGCGCGGACGGTCCGGCCCCGGCCGGTGCGGGCGGCGGCCCGGCGGCCCGGGGTGGCCGGCGAGCCGCCGGTTCCGCGCAGCACCTTGGCGCGGCCGGCCTTGCCGGTGGCGGCGGTGCTGGCCGGCTGGCCGGGGCCGGGCTGGCCGCGGTCGCTGTCGCTGTCCGGGGCTGGCCGGTCGGGGGTTGACCGGTTGTCGGGTGGGGTGTCCTGGGGTTGCCCGGCATCGGACTCGTCGGCAGGCGCGCCGCCACCGTCGGGGTCGGGGTCGGGCTCGGTGTCGCGGGCCCGTTCCAGCGCTTCGTCCAGGGCGTCGGCGTCCAGGCCTGGCTGGTCGAACGGGTTGCGCCGCCGGCGGTGCGGCAGGGCCAGCAGCGCCGCGGCCCGGACGTCGTCCTCGGTGACCGAGGTCCTGCCGTGCCAGGCGGCGTGCGCCACGGCGGTCCGGGCGGTGACGATGTCGGCGCGCATCCCGTCGACGTCGAAGGCCGCGCACACCTCGGCGATCTGGCGCAGCGCCGCGTCGCTGAGCACCACGTCGGGCAGCAGCTCCCGGGCGGCGGCGATCTGCTCGGTGAGCTCGGCCTCCGCTCTGGCCCACCGCTGGGCGAAGCCGGCCGGGTCGGCGTCGGCATCCAGCCGCCGGCGGACGACCTCGACTCGGACGGCCGGATCCCGGCTGGCCGAGACGTCCACGGTCAGGCCGAACCGGTCCAGCAGCTGCGGACGCAGCTCACCCTCCTCGGGATTCATCGATCCAATAAGGACGAACCGTGCCGGGTGGCTGACCGACACCGCGTCGCGCTCGACATGGTTGCGGCCCATCGCCGCGGCGTCGAGGAGCACGTCCACCAGGTGGTCGGCGAGCAGGTTGACCTCGTCGACGTAGAGGATGCCCCGGTGCGCGCTGGCCAGCAGGCCCGGCTCGAAGGCGCGGACGCCGTGCGCCAGCGCCCGTTCCAGGTCCAGCGAGCCGATGACCCGGTCCTCGGACGCGCCGACCGGCAGCTCCACCAGCCGGGCCGGGACGGTCACCGTCTCGATGTCGGTGTGCGGACCGTCGGGGCAGGTGGGTTCCGGCGCTGCCGGGTCGCAGCCGAACCGGCAGCCGGCCACCACCTCGATGGCGGGCAGCAGCGCGGCCAGGCCACGGACCGCGGTCGACTTGGCGGTGCCCTTCTCGCCGCGCACCAGCACGCCGCCGATGGCCGGCGACACCGCGTTGAGCAGCAGCGCCAGCCGCATCTCCTCCGCGCCGAGCACCGCGGAGAACGGATAGCCGGTTTCGGTATGGGTGCTGGACGTCATCGTCACGGTGCTCCTGGAGGGAGTGTCGGCAGCCCCGCAGGCGGGCCGCTGGTGATCAGGCTGGTCAGGGCGTCGACGTCGATGCCGGCCTCGAGCGCGTCGGCCAGCCGGTCGAGCTGGCGGTCCCGGCTGGCGGCGACGTCGGTGCTCGGCGCCGGAGTGAAGTCGCGGCCTGCGATCTCGGCTGCCCGGCTCAGGAATCGGCGCCGGAACTCGTCGCTGTCGAAGGCGCCGTGCCACATGGTGCCCCAGACCGCGCCGACCCGGTAACCGTCCAGGAATGGCTCGGCATTCTCGCCCGGCCGCAGCGTGCCGACGCCGTGGTGGATCTCGTAGCCGGTGCTGACCTCGGCGGCGAACGCCGTGCCGGTGGGGCGGCCGAGGATCTTCTCCGCCTGGAACCGCACCGTCACCGGCAGCAGCCCCAGCCCTGCGACGGCGCCCGCGCGGGACTCGACCTCGTCGACGATGGTGTCGGCGAGCATCTGGTAGCCGCCGCAGATGCCGAGCACCGGGCGGCCCTGCCCAGCCCGGTCGGTCAGGGCAGCGGCCAGCCCCTGCTCGCGCAGCCAGGCCAGGTCCGCCACGGTGGCGCGGCTGCCGGGCAGCACGGCCAGGTCGGCGGCCAGCACCTCGGCCGGCGAGGTCGTCCAGCGCACCGTCACGCCGGGCTCGGCGCCCAGGGCGTCCACATCGGTGGAGTTGGACGTCCGCGGCAGCCTGATCGCGGCCACGGTCAGCCGGTCGGTCCCGGCCGGCGCGCCGCCGTCCAGGGCCAGCGGGGTGGACAGCGAATCCTCGGCGTCCAGGCGCAGGTCCGGCAGCCAGGGCAGCACCCCGTACACCGGGCGTCCGGTCAACGTGGTCAGCATGTCCAGGCCGGGCGCGAGCAGCCGGTCGTCGCCGCGGAACTTGTTCACCACGAACCCGGCGATCAGGGACTGGTCACGCTCGCCGAGCAGGGCAAGGGTGCCGTAGAGCGCGGCGAACAGGCCACCGCGGTCGATGTCGCCGATGATCAGGGTCGGCAGGTCGCGCTGGTCGGCCAGCCACATGTTCGCCAGGTCGGTCTCGCGCAGGTTGATCTCGGCCGGGCTGCCGGCGCCCTCGCAGATCACAATGTCGTAGCGCTGGCGCAGTTCGTCGAAGCTCGCCAGCACCTCCTTGCGCAGCGCCGACTTCAGCTCCCGGTAGTCCAGCGCGCCGGTCTCGGCGTAGGGACGGCCGTGCAGCAGCACATGTGAGCGCCGGTCGCTGCCGGGCTTGAGCAGCACGGGGTTCATCAGCACGCTGGGCTCGATGCCGCAGGCCTGGGCCTGCAGCGCCTGGGCGCGGCCGATCTCGCCGTCGTCGGCTGCGACCGCGGAGTTGTTGGACATGTTCTGCGCCTTGAACGGGGCGACCGAGACGCCGCGCCGGGCGAGCAACCGGCACAGGCCCGCGGTGAACAGGCTCTTGCCGGCGTCGGAGCTGGCGCCGGCGACCAGCAGCGAGCCCTTCACTCTCTCTCGTCCTTGGTGGCTTCGCGCAGGACGATCCCGCTGACCAGGACGGCGAGGGTGGCGTACTGCACCAGGTGGCTCAGTCTCGCTGCCCGCGCGATGTCTGCTGGTTCTGGCGTTCGGCCGCTGCCGAGGACCGGGCGGAACTCGGTGTGGGTCGGGTACCTGGTCGGCCCGCCCAGCACGAGGCCGAGCGCGCCGGCCGCGGCGGCCTCGCACTGGCCGGCGTTCGGGCTGGGATGGCTGGCGGCGTCGGACCGCCACGCGCGGTAGGCCTCGGCGGGCGTGCCGCCGACCTGGCGGGCCAGCACGACGGTGAGGACGGCGGTGAGCCGTGACGGGATGAGGTTGGCGAGGTCGTCCAGCCGGGCCGCGGCGGTGCCGAACCGGTCGTAGCGGGGTGAGCGGTGGCCGACCATGGCGTCCAGGGTGTTGACGGCGCGGTAGCCGAGCAGGCCGGGCAGGCCGGCGACGGCGCCCCAGAACAGCGGCGCGGTCACCGAGTCGGCGGTGTTCTCGGCGAGCGACTCGACGGTGGCGCGGGCCAGGCCCTTGGGGTCCAGCTGCTGCGGGTCGCGGCCGCACAGGCTGGGGATGATCGTGCGGGCGGTCTCGGTGTCGTCGTTGTGCAGCGCTGCTGCCAGGTCGGTGGCGATCCGGCGCAGGCTACGGCCGCCGATCACCGTCCAGGTCGCGGCGGCGATGGCGCTGGCCCTGGCGATGGGGCGCTGGGCGGTGCGGCGCTCGACCAGGGCGGCGGTGGTGAGCACCGGCAGCACGCAGGCCAGCGTGTACTGGCCGCCGGCTTGCCTGGAGTCGCGGTACATGCGGCGTTCCAGGCTTGTTGCTAGGGCCCCGAACCCGGCGACCGGATGGCCGCGCCGGGGGTCGCCGAGCAGCTCGTCGGCCAGCACACCGAGCATCAGGCCGGCCGCGACCGGAAGCCGTGACATCTAGCGCCCGCGTCTTAGGCGTTGCCGGGCGTGCCGGGTTGCCGTCATCGTTCGTAACCTCCGTCGGGTGTCCACGCCCTGGGGCTGCTCCGACGGCCGAAGTATCCTGGCTCCCGAATCTGGCCCGTGGCTCCGGGTCGCGCTCGCCCCATCTTCCAGCCGCGAGGCCGTGATGTAGCGGGGTCCGCTCATCGGTGACAGTGGCGGGACCGCGCCGGATTCGCACCGGACTTCCTTCACTGCCGTCGTTGCCGACAACCCAACCACAGGGGTCCGAAGGGGTCAACGCGGGGTTGCTGCGGGCCCGGGGTGGCGCCGCCGCCGGATTTCGAGCGGTCGGGCGGGCTCTGCTAAGGTTCTCTCTCGTGCCCACGCCAAGGGGCACGGATGTTGTACGCGCCGCTAGCTCAACTGGCAGAGCAGCTGACTCTTAATCAGCGGGTTCGGGGTTCGAGTCCCTGGCGGCGCACCAACGTTGTAAATGCGACAGCAACGCTCGCGTTGGAGCGGCATTCTCGAAACCCGACCGGCAGCGATGGTCAGCTAACCCCCGGCGCACCATCTCTGTCGTTCTGCGCGCCAGGTTCCGGTCGCCGACTTCGTTGTGCATATGGATCCGCCGCCGACTCGACGGTCGTGGCCCCAGCCCGTCGCCAAGGCATTCGCGGGTGCGCTCGTCGACAATCGAGGCGATCCGGGGATCGCCGTGACCGAGCAGGTAGCGGCGGACCGCCTGTTCCGGACCGCGTAGCACCAGTAACCGCCGGCCTCCGCACTGACCGCACTGACCCGCACTGACCAGGATGTCCGATGTCGAACCCGGCACCAGACACAGCAGCTGTCCACGTGATGGTGCTCCCGACCTCTCCCAAAGTCGGGAGCGCTTCCGTCGTACTGCGCGGCGGCTAGCAGAGCATGTTGCCGCACCACGGCTCGATGTTCGCGGTCGCGGTGAGCGTCACGGACGATCCGCCCTGCGACAGCGTGACCGACATGTTGTACTCCCTCGTGGCTCGGGTGACGCTGATGGTGCAGGAGTTGGAGGTGGACGTGCAGCCGGCGTAGACGGAGCTGGGGCCTGGGATGCTCCAGGCGTAGGCGTACGTCCCGCTAGTGTTCTCCACGAGGAAGCCGATGGTGTAGCCCGAGTCCGACGGCGAGTCGTTCGTGCAGACGTTGGAGAAGGTGAAGGTGTAGCCGGGTGCAACCCGGCAGCCCAGTGTCTCGCCGCCGAGGGCACTGGCGTTGGTGGCCGGCACCAGCGCCGTGGCTACTGCCACCGCGCCCACCATGGTGGTTGCCGCAAGTCTGCGCATCATGTCTCCTCATCGCTCGGACGCTCTGTCCGGTTCGTCAGTACCGTCACAATAGTCGAGATACAAGCGAAAGGTGAAGGTCTGGATCGCGGTGTGGTACCTGCGCCTCCTCTAAGCCGTCCCGGGTTGGAAAGCTATCCCAACAGGCGCAGACGTTTGTAACTCTGACGTCGCGCTTACCACTCAAGACTGCAACCGGTTCACGTCAACGCGAACGGTCAGTGCGGCGTCGGAGCCGGCAGCCGGCACGGCCGACCGCAGCGTGCGCGTGTCTGATTGAGCGCCCTCTTCTTTATACGCCCGCGCTCAGCGGTCTAGGGAAACTTGTGCAAGTCTTTATCAAGAAGGTGACGAACCCTCGGATAAGCCTTTCCGAACCTTGCGGCGCCACGCCTGATCGAGCAGGTTCGCGGCCTGCTCCAGGCTTGTGCAGACAGTTGCGTTGCCGATCGACCGCTGCCGCCAGCCGGCGCCTCCGAGCACCACGGTGAGCCCGCGATGATTCTCGCTGAACTCGCGAGTTTCCTTTTCCGATGCATTGGTCGGTTTGGTCGACCAGATGAACACCGCAGCTGCTCGGATACGGGTTGCGGTGCTGGTCAGCGCCTGCATCGGGGTGCGCGCACCGAGCGCTCGGACCGGCACGCCGCGTTCTGCGAGGGTGCTGCGAACCGCGAGGAGGGTCAGCACATGGTCTTCCCGGGGTCCGCCAGCCAGGACCACCGGCCGATCTTGTGCAGGTTCCGAGAGCTGGCTCAAATAGGTGGCGAAAGCGGCTGTGATGGCCTGGCTCAGCAGATGCTCGATCTCGATGCCCGATCCGGTGCGCTGCCAGTGCATTCCGGTGGCGACCAGCACAGGCCGTAGCACCTGGTTCCAGGTCTCCGTCGTCTTGAGCTCATGCAGAGCCTGCAGCGTCATCTCCCTGGCGCCTATCTCATCCAGGCGGGAGGCTGCCCGCCCGATTCCCTGGGCAGCGCGCCCGGCACCGGGAAGCGCGAGCACGAAACCTCCGCCGTAGCGGGAAGCTCCCGTCGTCATGGCCCGATGCTCGGCGTCATCCTGGCGCTCCTTGCTGGCAAGCACCAGAGCCGCTGCGGCCGCCGGGGTCTCGCCGGAGATCACCGCCGCATGCATGTGGTGCAGCCGCTCGACGTCCGCGCTGGTATAGCGCCGGTGGCCGCCCGCGGAGCGGGCTGAGGCAACAAGCCCATAGCGTCGACCCCACATGCGGACCGTTGATGGGGAAACCCCGAGCTGGGCTGCCACGTCGCCGACTGAGAGCAACTCCACTACGCCATGATTGCACCCGAACCGGGACTGCCGCAGTGGAGCTGATGCAAGGCGGGCCCGCCGGGAATTCGTATCCACTGAGCCGGCCCCTTGAACGTTCCACTGTCCACGACCAGCCGAGCCTGCAGGCGGCTCGGATGGTTGGTGGCTCTGAGGCCGGCTGGGAGAGGATCTAGGACGCACTGTCTCCTGTCGCCGTGCCCTTCGCTCGTGCCACTGCCGGACTGAGCGCTCATCACCGGTGACCGCACCAGCCCCCATCGGATTGGCGAAGCAGCGCTGTCCTCGACTGAAGTTGCACCCTGAAGGCCGGGCAATCATAGGCACCGGAGCGGGGGTCGCGCCGTTCGAACCGGTGAGACTTCGATCCAACTTGTGCAAGTTTTCATTGCGTCGGTGAGTTCCACGCCTATAGCTTGAGAAACAGCAGAAGCGGGGGCTAAAGCACTCCCTCCCAACTCGATCTACCCGACAGCGCAGCGCAGCCCGTCGGACCAGTAGCCCCTCGACACGAAAGCAGGCGAGCACGATGTTCGATCCCCAAGGCCCCACGATGCCTCAGCCCTACCGCACCGTTAACCCGGTGCACGCATTCTTCATCTCGCTGCTAGGACCAGCTGACTCACCGGCTCACCCGCTGATCGGGACCAAATACGACCCGTATTACCAGCAACTGCGGCAGAGTGAGAGCCTCGAGCGACGGCGCGCCCGCACGGAGCAGCGAAGGCAGCGCGGGATCACCATCGCCGACCAGCCGTTCGGTGCTTCGATCACCCCTAGCTGGTCCTCATCGGCAGGGCACGAGAGCTGATAGCGACCGCACTCGGATTCGTCTAATTCCAGGTGTTTGGCGCCTGACCTTCCGCACGTCTGACCTTCCGCACGTCGGCATGAACGGACGTTCAGCGATGCCGAGCCTAGATCCAGGTATAGGGAATTCGTGATCAGCGGACCAGAGAGTCCAGGTCGCAGGTGATGTACGGAGACAAGCCGAGACTGAGGGACCTGACCGCCTAGTCTTTCGACCATGGCCCTGAGTCCTGAACAGTTCTACAACCACGCAGTTGCGGCCGCGGACAGCGAGCGCCGGCTTCCGCTGTCACGCATGACGGGCTGGGACATCAGTCCGTTCGAACCGGAGGGCCTGCGCGTGGCGCCGCTGCGGCCACCGGTGCTGCCGGAGCCCGCGCGACAGGGAGAGGACCCAGCCGAGTGCAACTCGTGCCGCAGCCGCGACGAGGGGATCTGGCTCGACGACCGCTGGCGGGTGACCCGCATCGGCGGAGCCGGCACGCCGCTGGTTCTGATGTTGCAGCCGCGCGAGCACTACGACTTACCTGACCTGACCGATGAGCTGGCAGCCGAACTGGGCGTGTTGACCACCCATATAGCCCGCCATATCCAGGCGCTTCCGCATATCTCCCGAGCCCATGTCTATCGGATCGGCGATGGCGGCGCGCACCTGCATGTCTGGTTCTTCGCCAGGCCTGAGGGACAGGCCCAGCTGTATGGGTCATGGTTGACCATCTGGGACGACCTGCTGCCCGAATACCCGGCGGACGTGGCCGAGGCCGACGCGGCGATCGTGGCGGACGCACTGATCGCCTCCTACGGGGGTCGCCGTCGCACCTGAGCACCTCCTAAGCCGAGGCCGGTTCGAGAGTTATCTGAAGGGAGTCGGCCCGACGGCTCGCCCGGCTCAGGCAATGCGCTTGAGGAAACCGCGCGGGTTGAAGGTCATGAAGAACTTGTGCATCGATTCGTCAATGATGAACTGATCGTTCTCCGCGAGGAACGAGTCGACGGCTTCCATCGGGCCCGGACCGTGGTTGGGGAACACCGGGTGCCCATGCACGTTGGTGTCCTCGACGATGACGTAGGAACCCACCGGCACCCGGTCGTGCCAGGCGCGGAGCTCGGCCAGCACGTGCCGCGCGCTGTGATCGGAGTCGAGCAGCACGACGATGCGCTTGCCGTCGATGATCCGGTCGACCTTCTCGATGACAGCGGTGTCGGTGGACGAACCGGTGAGGTAGGTGATGCGGTCGTGTTGCGGGCGATTCGGCTGCTCCGTCACGTCGATCGTGACGATCTGCCCACGACCCATCAGGTCGCACATGTTGGCGAGGAAGTACGCGCTGCCACCGAACTTGGTGCCTGCCTCGACGATGACCTCGGGTGCGACGTCATGCAGAATCTCCTGATAGAGCCAGAGGTCCAGCGGGTTCTTCCATACGTGGACGCCGCGCCAGTAGGTCTGTTTCCAGGTCTGCTCCAAGCGGTGGTAATAGAGGCGGTGGAAGTTGTCGACGATCGCCCGCTCCACGGCCGGCAGTTCGCCGCCCTTGGCGAGATTGGCATCGGCAAGAAGTCCGAAGACCGTCAACACCGGCTGTTCGAGGCCGGCAACCGCATCGGGACCAACTCGTTTCGCCAGCTGCGCGAACGCGTAGGCAGTGGCGGCATCCACCGCACCTGGGTCGCGCCCGAGCTCGCCGCGCCGCGCGAGGGTTCTGAACCTTCCAACCGCGAAGGCGTCCAAGCGAGGTGCTAGCCGTCGCCGTAGTTGCGACTCGACGGTCGCTCGAATGCTCGAAATCACGATTCGTGAGTGTAAGCGCCTCGGGGTCGCTCAGCGGGCGGCCGGGGGTATCACTGAGGATCTCCACGTCGAGCGCCTGGGCGCGGGCCTCACGGCCCCTGCCCCATAATGACCACCATGCGCCCGTTCCGTTTCCTTGCCGACGTCTCTGAGATCATCACCGGTCCGGAGCTGGCTGCCCGCGCGCAACGCGCGGAGCAGATGGGCTATCACGCCCTGGTGATTCCCGATCACCTGCTCAGGCAGCTATCCCCCGTCGTGGCGACGGCGACGGTCGCGGCGGCGACGTCGACCCTGCGGGTGTCGGCGTTCGTGATGAACAATGACCTGCGCCATCCGGCCGTGCTCGCCCAGGACATGGCGAGCATCGACGTCCTGTCCGGCGGCAGGGTGGACATCGCGATCGGCGCCGGCTGGAACAGGCCGGAGTACGACGCCATCGGCATGGCGTTCGACCCGACCCCGATCCGGCAGGCCCGCTTGGCCGAGTCCATCACCGTGCTGAAGGGGATGTTCTCAGGCTCCCCGTTCAGCTTCGCCGGTGAGCACTACACGATTACCGAGTACACCGCCGAGCCCGTTCCGGTCCAACGCCCGCATCCGCCCTTCCTCATCGGCGGGGGCGGTCGCCGCACGCTGACGCTAGCCGGGCAGGAGGCCGACATTGTCGGATTGGCGCCTCGTATCAAGGCCAACGCCAAGGTCGATGCCGCGTCTCTGACGTGGGCCGCGACGCGAGAGAAGATCGACTGGGTGCGGGACGCCGCGGGTGAGCGGTTCGAGTCCCTGGAGTTCAACATCTACCCGTCGGTGTGGCCGGTGACGGTCACCGACAACCTGCGGGCCGAGGCTGGCAAGGTCATCGATCATCTGCGATCCCGGACGGGGGCCGAACTCACCGAGGACGAGGTGATCGATTCGCCGCACCTGTTCATCGGATCCATCGACCGGCTCGTGGAGAAGTTCCTGCAGCTGCGCGAGGAGCTTGGCATCTCCTCCATTCTGCTCGGCGATATCGGCGAGCTGGAGCGGGTGCTGGAGCGGCTGTCCGGTAGGTGACGCCGCGCCCCGTCCTACGGGCACGTTTTGCGATGACCAACGGGCCGGCGATCTTAAAGGCTGCCACGGGCGCGTGACCTGTACCAATCACCCGTTTCGTATAATACGCTGTGATAGCTCCTAACCTGGTGCGCGGCTGGCTTCTTGTGGGTTAACGCGCGTGCCGCCAGCAGGACGCTGGTGATTCAATTCCTCAACCCCAAGGACGAAAAATGCGCAAGATCTTATCCGCGCTGGCGATCGCAGCGGCCGTCGCCACATTCACTGTCGTCAATCCCGGCCCGGCATCTGCTCTGGGCGGCGAGCAGTTCGGCTGCTACGTCCTGCCGGCCGGCGGGGCACAGCCACCCCAGCCCTCTCCTGGCTACTGCTGGAACAACAGCATGCCCGCGAGTTCCTACACGGCCGTCTTCCAAGTGACGAATCTGAACGGTTCGTACAGCTACGCCTGGTCGGTGCCCGCTCTCTACGTCAGCAAGATAACCAATGGCTGCACCTCTACTTCTAGCTCCTGCACCCTGGGCAACCTCACCCCCACCAGAGAGGTAACCGTCTCGGTGACCATCAGTCAGAGCGGGCAGTCGTCCTCGTCTGAAGCGACGGCCTACATCGAACAGTGGTGCGGCAACTCCTACTGCGGCTGACCGTGACCCCAGCGCGTGAGTAGGGCCCGGGAGTGGCGCTGGCCACGGAGACCGTTCATCGCAGCTCCAGCCGCAGGACCACCCGGTTCTCAGACGGCGAAGACCTGGGCGTCGTCGGCGAAGGCCTTGAACTCCAGGGCATTGCCTGCCGGGTCGAGGAGGAACATGGTCCACTGCTCGCCGGCCTGCCCCTCGAAACGCAGGTAGGGCTCGATCACGAACTCGGTGCCCGCAGCCCGGAGCCGATCGGCGAGCTCATGGAACTGCGCGACCTGCAAGAGGAGTCCGAAGTGCGGCACCGGCACGTCGTGGCCATCGACGGAGTTGTGGACCTGTTCGGCACGGCCGGGAGCCAGGTGTGTGACGAACTGGTGGCCGTGCAGGTTCCAGTCCACCCACGTGTCGGCGCTGCGGCCCTGGGCCAGACCCAGCACCTCGCCGTAGAAGCGCCGCGCCGCGGCCAGGTCATCGACCGGCACTGCCAGATGGTAGCGAGGAAGCGATGAATTCGAGACGGTCACGATGCGTGTCCTGCCTGGAGAGAAGCTCAGACCTGCTGGCCTGGCGATCCTACCGCCGGGGTAGCAGGCGCAGCAGGAAGCGATGCGAGCTGGTAGGCCCTGCGGTAGCCAGAGACGACGGACGCCTGAGACCAGGAGGCTCAGCGCAGGTCCAGCCGCGGAAAGCCGCCGGAGACGGAGTCGGTGTCGGCGGCCTTGGTGAAGCCCGTCTGTTCGAAAAGCTTGCGGGTCCCGACGTAAGCCATCGTGAGATCGACCTTGCGGCCGGCGTTGTCTGCACGGCTGCACAGTTCGCGGACGAACTCGGCCCTGGCAGGTCCAACCAGCTGCCGGTTGATCTTGTAATCCACCCGGTGGCTGAGGCACCAGCACACCGGGGAGTCGGGGTTCTTCGGGCCCAGCATGGTCGCGACGTCGTCGAACCTGTCCCTCGTCGCGGGCCTGATCTCGATACTCACCCGCCCACACCAACTCCCAAGCCCGCGGTGGCGGGCTGCCGAAGAACTACCTGCTGCCTAACATGACGTCCAACGGCTCGAACTCGGTCAATTCCGGAGGGGGCTCGGGCATCGCAACGCCGGCACGGATCATGGCCGGCACGACCACCTGTTCATTGAACTTGACCGAAGCCTCCTTGGACTCCCAGACCTCGATCACCTCAAAGCCTCCGTCAACCTCCCTGCCGATGTGGCAGAGCAGGCCCTCAGCTTGCCCGCCGTCCAATGCCGCGAGCACTTGACCATGCGCGGCTTCATAGCTCTGGACCGGCGCCTGGGCCCGGATGATCATGCCGTAGGTCATGTTTGCCGCCTCCGAGATGTGGGTCAGATGCCTTCATCTGACTCCCCTCAGGCCCGATGGTCAACCGAGTGCCGAATCGACATGCTGCAGCCCCGCTATGACTAATCGCTGTCGTTCGCCCTGCCGCTGCGCGACGGTCCTGGCCTGCACCTCCAGATCCGGATACGCGGTCGAGCGAAGGATCGCACAGCCGACGCGTCCTAGCATCAGGGGATGGACCAGACGGAGGCGCAGCGTCGCTACTTCGACAGTCACGCCGCCAGCTACGACGAGTACACCGCTGCTGGCGCCTGGACTCCGAATCAGTACCTGGCCGGTGTTCTGGAGTCGCTCACAGCCGGCGGCGTCGAGGTACGTACCGCTCTGGATCTGGGGACAGGGACCGGCCAGACATTGGCGGCCGTCCGCGCCGCCTTTCCGCAGGCGACGCTGTGGGCCAGCGACCTGTCCCCTGCCATGCTGCGACGCGCGGCCCTCAAGGTGCCCGACGCGCGCTTCGAGGTCGCCGATATCTCCAGCCACGTCGCCGGGCTGACCGAATCCTTCGACCTCGTCACCGCCATCGGGTGCCTGGAGATGGTTCCCGATCTGATGACGGTGTTGCCGCAGCTGATGGATCACGTCAACCCCGGCGGCCACCTCGCGCTGACCATCGAACCGCTGATCGACGGGGCGGGCGCCGAGCATGCCGCCCACCCGCACTCCAGCGCTGACACCGACGAACCGCGCTGGCGCTACACCTGGTCCACCGCGCGGCTCCTCCACGCGCTGCCGGGCGGTCAGCTGCGCTCCAGTCACCTGTTCACCGCCTACCACCGGGCCAGCCGACCCGTGCTGTACGAGTTGTTGCTGATCGGCAAGGGGTGACAACGAACCCTGACTGGGCCCGGCCGCCCAAGTCTTCGAATCAGGCCGGTCATTCCCAAGACCGTGACCGGCTATGAGTGGTTAGGTATCACCCAGCTCGGCGCAGGCTCCTCCAAGATCTACCCCGAGAATTCCCGGGTCCAGAAGCGGTCCTGAAAGCAGGAAGATCATCTGTGAAGTTCCCGGTCGATCATGCGCTCGGCGCGCAGCGCAACGGCGTGAACCACGTGTCCATGAACCTGGGCGCCTTCGATCGAACGGCCGGGCCGGTACGCGGTGCGGACTACCCGGTCTACCCCGATGCGCTGCTGGACTGGTACCAGAGCAAGGGCATGACCTCGATACGGCTCATGTTCACCTGGGAGGCAGTCCAGTCGACGCTCGGCGGCCCGGTGCCCGCGCCCGGCGCGAACTACGCCACCTACTGGGCCGACCTGACCGATCTGATCACCCGGCTGCTGGCACGCGGCATGACCATCACCCTCGCTCCCTGGCAGTACAACCCCGCATCCAAGGACACCGACATCGTCTACGGCGGCGCGGCATTCACCCCTGCGGATTTCGCCGACTTCTGGGGCAAGTTCGCCGCAGCCGTGTTCGCGGCAACCGGCGATGACCGGCGGGTGGCGTTCGACCTGATGAACGAACCGCACACGCACGCCGAGTCCGGCAACAAGCCGGGCGATATCGGAATCAGCATGACCGACTGGTTCGCCTGTGCCCAGGCGGCGATCACGGCCATCCGGGCGGCCGGAGCGAACCACACCATCTTCGTGCCCGGCATGGCCTACACCGCCGCGAGCGCGTTCGTCAGTAACGGCAGCGCAGCTCGATGGCTGACCCTCACGGACCCGCTTGCCAACCTCGCGGTCACCGTGCACTGCTACTCCGGCCTGGGCTCGGCCAGCGCGTCGGTGCTCAGCACCGCCTGCGGCGACGTCGTCACCTGGGCGCGCGGCAACGGCGTCAAGGTGCAGATCGGCGAGATCGCGATCGACGCCGGCCCGAACGGAAGGCCGACCTTCGGCAGCATGTTGCCCATCGCCCAGGCGCAGTGGGAGAGCTGGCGGCAGTTCTGCCTGGCCAACGACGACGTCCTCGTCGGCTGGAACTGGTGGGCGAACTCCGCAGCTGGATGGTGGAACCAGGGCGATTCCCAGGACCCGAACGGCTACCACTGGGGCCTCACCCTGAGCAACGGCACCAGCCAGACCGTGTACGCCACCTTGATCGAGTCCTCCTTCCGCACCCCGCGTCTGGCGTTACGGGACAACCTGGCCGACCCGGGAACGGGACCCAACGCGACCACCACGATCGGCTGGGAGAGCCCGGACATCTGGGTGCGGCAGAACCCCGACGGCGTCGGAGTCAGCGAGCCGATCCTGGGCGGTCAACCGTGCACGGTCTATGTGCGGGTCACCAATCGGGGCAGCGGGCCTTACCCGAGCTCTGGCACGGACGTGGTGCAGCTGTACTGGGCGAAGGCCGGCGCCGGGCTGTCCTGGCCGCAACCGTGGGACGGCGCGATCCCGGCGCAGGGTGGCGCGGTCGCAGCGCCCCAAGCAATTGGGACGACCGCCACCGGGCATGAGACCGTGCTGGCGTTCGGGTGGACTTCGCCTCCGAATCCGGCTGACTATCCGGGCGACGACGGGCACTTCTGCCTGCTGGCGGTGGTGACCAAGGCGTCCGCCTCGCCGTTCGAGGGCTTCAAGGGCCCCGACCTCAACCAGAACGTCCTGACCTTCAGCCACGTGGGTTGGCGCAACATCCACATCGTCGGCGTCGCCGCGGAGTGGCTCGGAGAGCTGGTGGTGGCCAACAACACCGAGTGGGAGATGGTCACCCACATCACCTTCGAGCCGTTGGACAGCTGGGCACGACCCGTCGACCGGTACGACGGCTGGCTCACGCTCGCGCCCCGGGGCGACATCGCCCTTGAACGGGTCCATGGCCTCGCCGAGTTCCCGAGCCATCTCGAGGACCTGGGGCACGGGGTGTACCGGCTGAGAGGTTCCGCGACCGGCATCGTCGGTCTGCCGCTGCGTGCCGGAGAGGAACTTCCGTTCCGGGTGGGCTTGGCCCGCGACGTCGAGTACTCATCGGGGTACGCCGCCTTGCGAGTCACCCAGTACGTCGTGGAGAACGGTGACCGCGTCCCGGTCGGCGGGCAGACCTTCGTATTCGGCGACGTGGCGGGATGGACCACCGAGGGCTTCTCCGAGCTCGATGCATAGTTCGTAAGCTGCCAGCAGTGCGGCGGACCTGCCGCCGGGCAGAGAGGCGGCAGGGCGTGGTTGCGCAGGACACCCTGGACTACTACCGCGGCTGGCTTGACTACCGGCGCTGGTTCCTGCGCATTCCCGGCGTGCAGGTCTGCGTCGCCCAGGACGGCACGCCGCGCCTGTCCGCAGCGCTCGGCAGCGCGGAAGAGCCGGCCGGCACACCGCTCACCGAGCGGCACCTGTTCCGGATCGCCTCGCATTCCAAGACGTTCACCGCGGTGCTGGTGCTGCGCCTGGTCGAGCAGGGCCGGCTCCGGCTCGATGACCCGGTGGCCGCGCACGTGCCGGGCCTCGCCGGCAGCGCGGTGGCCAACACCACCCTGCGCGAGCTGCTCAGCCACGGCGGCGGGGTGATCCGCGACAGCGAGGACGGCGACTTCTGGCAGCTGCTGCGGCCGTACCCGGACCGGGACGAGCTGGTACGGATCGCGGCCGAGCCCTCGGCGTCGGTGCTGCCACGACACGAGCGGTTCAAGTACTCCAACATCGCCTACGGCGTGCTGGGGCTGGTGATAGAGCAGGCGACCGGAGGCACCTACGGCGAGGCGGTCCGGAAGGAGATCCTCGAGCCGCTCGGCCTGTCCGACACCGGCCCGGAGCTCCTCCCCGAGCGGCGGGCCGAGTGCGCCGCCGGGCACAGCGCGCTCTCCTACGCGACCGGGCGAACGGTGATCGATCATGTCGACACCGCGGCGCTCGGGGCGGCTACCGGCTTCTTCGCCACCGCTACCGACCTGGTGAGCTTCTACAGCGCCCTGCTGCCGGGCGATGAGCGGCTGCTCGACGACGATTCCCTGCGCCAGCTTCGGCACCGGGCGTGGGACGTCAAGCAAGCGGAGTCCGGATATGCGCTGGGCGTGTCCCTGAACCGGGTCGGCGAGCACGAGCTGTTCGGGCACGGCGGGGGTTTCCCCGGGCACATCACCAGAACCCTCGCCTGCCCGAAGCGGCGGACGGTGGCGTCGGTGCTGACCAATGCCATCGACGGCCCCGCGGAGCCGCTGGTCATGGCGCTCTTCCAGCTGATGGATATGGCCGCGGCGGCGACGCACCAACCGGCGCCGGACGGCGCCAGGTTCGCCGGCCGGTTCGTCAATCTCTGGGGAGTGCAGGACGTCGCGTTGCTCGACGGCCGGCTGTTCGCGCTCAGCCCCACGGTCGCCAACCCGGCCGACGACCCGGTGGCGCTGGAGATCATCGATGACACCACGCTGAAGATCGTCAGCGGTCCGGGCGGCGTGCCGATCGGCGAGCTGATTCGTTACGAGTTCGCGCCGGACGGCACGATCCGGTCGGTACGCGGGGGCGGCATGACCATGCGCCCGTTCGAACCGCCAGCCTGACGCTCAGACCGACGCTGGCTAGGGTGGCGGCGTGAGCAGCGCCGACCCGCACAGTGACGTGGCTGCCGACCGGGCAGCGATCGCCGGCATCGTCCGAGCCTTCTTCGCCGCCTTCACCTCCGGGCCGGACGTGGCCGCAAGGCTGGACGCGCTCCGGGCGGCGTTCCTGCCCGAAGCGGTGATCGTCCGGACCTGCGGTGGCGAACCCACCGTCTATGACATCGACGGCTTCATCGCGCCCAGGCAGACCCTGCTGTCCGGCGGCGCCCTGGCCGACTTCCGCGAGTGGGAGCTGTCCGGCCACACCGAGGTGTTCGGCGACATCGCCCACCATTTCTGCAGTTACGCCAAGGCAGGCGTGCAGGACGGCACACCCTTCACCGCGCGGGGCATGAAGACCCTGCAGTTCGTCCGCACCCCGGCCGGCTGGCGGATCAGCGCGGCGGCCTGGGACGACGAGCGAGACGGCCTGACGATCGAATCCGGCTAGCGCGGTTGGGCATCGGCGGCTGTGCTGCCAGCAGGAGTCAGCGTGCGGCAGTCGCCCGCGGGTGGGTCTTCTGGTACTCCGCTGCCACCCGCAGCAGCTCCACCAGGCCCGACGCGTACTCCATCGCCTCCGCGTGCGCCTCGGCGTAGGGCGGCTGGAACCCGACGCCGTCCCACTCCTGGGTGGCGGCGTTCCAGAGGAAGCTGCCGACCTCGAAGTCCCAGGCGAAGATGCCCAGCTCGTAGTACAGCTGGTCGGCCGAGTTGCCGGCCGCCGAGTACAGCACGTCGGCGAGCGGTCCGGTGAACGTCGACCAGGTGACCGTCCCGCGATAGGCCGCGATGGACGTCACGATCCGCCGCGCGGCCGACAGGAACTCCGCCGACTCCTCGATCGAGGGACGCGGCAGCGTGATCCGGCCATCGAGCTTGTACGCCCCCGGCGGCCACATGAAGGCGCCACCGTAGGAGTGCACGTTCATGGCGTACTTGATGTTCGGGTGCGCCTTCGCGAGCGCGATGATGTTGCGGCTCTCCGGCTCTGACAGCTCCGCCGGTCCCGAGGACACCTCGTTCAGGCAGTCCAGGCTGGCGCCGAAGTACCCGTCGAACAGCGACCCGACCGCGTAGTTGCGGTTGATGTCCACGCCCCAGTCGTTCCGGTGCACCGGGTCGCGCAGCGCGCCCATGCAGTAGTTGCGCAGGTTCTTGCGCTGCATGTTGAAGTCGTGGAAGGAGTAGTTGGCGCCGTCCGGGTTCGTGACCGGCACCACGAAGACATCGACCTCGTTGAGCAGCCTGCGGGTCTCCGGATCGGTGCCGTAGTTGGCAAGCAGGCGCTCGGCGAACTCCAGCGTGACCAGTGGCGTCGCCCATTCCCGCGCGTGCTCCTGCGAGTACGCCAGCACCCCTATCCGGGAGCCGTCCCGGTGCGCGCCGATCCGCATCGCCTGCACCGTCCATGGCGCGCGCGGCACTTCCGGTCCTGCCTTGAGGCGGTCGCTCAACGCGGTGGGCCCGGCGACCGGCATGATCTTGCCCGCCGACCCGCTCTCGACGAAGGCGCGGAAGGTGGATCCGAACCGGTCCCTGATGTGGGCTGCGACCTGGCCGGTGGTGCTGATGACCGCGCGGTTCTTCCCGGTGGCCAGGGTCACGGTGAGGACCCGGTGCGCATAGCGTGCGGTGAGCGGATGGTTGGGTCCGGAGGGCTTGATGGTTCTGACCTGCACGCCGTTCCAGCCCTGGTCGCCGAACTTCCTCGACTCGACGACGATCGCGGCCTTGGCCGGGTCGCCGAGGTAACCCGACGCCGAGCGCCGGTAGCCCTGGGTCTTGTTCGGCAAGTTGATCACGTCGACGAGAGAGGGGTACTGGGTCGCCAGCCGCTTGATGCGGGCCTTGACGTCCGTCGGGGTCATGTACTGGGAGATGAAGTCCTGCTGGTAGCCGGTGGGCGCCGGCGGCGGCTGCGCGCTGAGCCACGGCCGCGGTGTCATCCGAGCGGTCCCGCCGAGGCTCGACGTGGCCGTCAACGACACCGGCTGGGCCGGCACCGGGTGGGGGAAGAACGTGTAGTGGTACTGGTACTCGTCAGCGTCGCTGAACCGCTCCAGCGGGTAGGACCCGGTCCGGCCGTCCGCGGTCCGCCAGGTGACGGTGATCTGGACGTCGGGATCCTCCGTCGCGGTGGTGGCGACCTTGACGCCGAGGAAGCGCTGCCCCTTGCTCGTCCACCAGTAGCCCTGCAGGAAGTGCAGCGTGTCGGTGGCGGCCATGGCAGCACCGCCCGGCGCGAGACCGGCCTTGGCCGAGGTCAGGCCAGCGGCTCTGCGAGCCTGCGCGGCCTGCACGCTTTCGGCGTACCGGGCGGTGCCGTCCCCCTCGCGTTGGATGACCCGGATGAGCCGCACCCCGCGGCTCACCAGGGTGGCCAGCTTCGCGCCGGTGACCACCATGTCCACCCGGTACGCCCCGTCGGCCAGCGCTCGTACCGGCAGGTCGGTGCCCGCTCCGATCAGCGCCTGGGCCTCGGCGCGGCTGGCCACCTGCAGGGTCACCAGCGCCGTATCGGCCGCCGCCAGCTGGGCAGCAACCGGTTTCGCGGCCGCGGGCGAGACCGGTGACGACCCGGCCGTCCCAGCCGCTCCCAGCACCACCGCGCTGACGGCGACAAGGACAGCGAGCAAGCGATTAGGACGCATGGCGGCCTCCGGCGAGGTACGGGGTGACAGAGCTGAGCTGGGGCTGTTCTATCCGCAAGCTCCGACAGATCGGCTGCAACGACGTTGCAACCGGTCGACAACGAGGGGCTCGGCTCCGAGCGCACCGCCGGGATCAGGTCGGCAGCGCGAGGTCCAGGTCGAGCCAACGGGCCAGGTCCTTGACCTCGCGGTGCGCCGCCGAGGCCATCGTCTTGCCGAACGGCACGTCCTGATGGATCGCGTCGACCCGCAGCGCGCCGGCAGCGCGGTCGGCAGTGGCATCGACCTTGGCCACCAGCCGGTCGCCGTACAGGATCGGCAGCGCGTAGTAGCCCCGCCGCCGCTTCGCCACCGGCTTGAACACCTCCAGCTGGTAGTCGAACTCGAACAACTCTGCCATCCGCTTGCGGTCATAGACCAGCCGATCCAGCGGTGACAGCAGCGCAGCCCCGTCCCCCCGGAAGGGCTGCCCCAGCAAGGCCGGATCGACCCGCCACTGACCACGCACGCCTTCGATGACCGCCGGCTCGCCGACCTCGCCCACCTCCAGCGGGCCGTGCGGCCGGTTGCCGTCCAGGAGCTGGGCGCGCACCGCGATCCGGCGGGCCTCGGTCCGTGACAGCTCATGCACGCTCATGTCAGGATGACCGGCTCTGCAGCACGTCGAGGTCCCGCTCGGCGTAGAGCCGGTGTTCCCACTCCTCGTTGAGGACGGTCTGCAGGCATTCGCGTACCGGGAAGCCCTTCGACGCCGGGTATCCCGGTTCTCCGACCGGCTGGGTCATCCCGGTCAGCTGCTCATCGCCGAGGCTCGCGATCAGCTGCCGCACGGTGGCCATCCGGTCCGCGCGCAGGGCGAGCACCTCGTCCAGCGACGGCCGCGCGTCGCGGTCCCGCGGGATGCCCGGCCGGTCGCCCATCTCGTCATGGGGCAGATCCAGGGGGTGCCACGGGGACGGGTTGCCCAAGATCGCGCGCGATACCCAGGCATCGGTGGCGAAGACGAGATGGCGCAGCGTCTCGACGAAGGACCACTCCCCCTCGACCCGCTCGTGCAGCAGCTCCGGAGGCAACCGGCGAGCCCGCTCGACGGTGTTGTCCCACAACCGCTCGAGAATCGTCCAGGCTTCCCTGAACCCGTCGGGATCGGTCGCGGCCATCCTTGCGCGGTCGGGGTAGCGGCGGTTGAGCTCGGCCTCCACCAGGGGCACGACATCCACCCCGTTGACCCGCAGATTCCTGACCTCGCCGGAGATCTCCACGTCCACCAGGGCCGCGCCGCGGATGGTGACCCCGGTCAGATCCACCAGCTGGAAGCGCGCGTTGGTGAGATCGACATCGGAGAACCGGGCCCCGGTCAGCTGGACGTTGGAGAACCGGGCGCCGGTCAGGTCCTCGCCGAGGAAGTCAGTCATTCCCGCAGTTTCTCAAGCAAGCCCGCCAGCTGTCACGGCGACCATCGGCTAGCCCGCAAGCTCCTGCTCGGTGAGCGGCCTCAGCACGCAGAACTCGTTGCCATCCGGATCGCCCATCACCACCCAGCTGACATCGGGACCCTGCCCGACATCGACCCGCCGGGCGCCCAGACCCTCCAGCCTGGCCACCTCGGCGGCCTGGTCGTCCGGCCGGACCTCCAGATGGAGACGGTTCTTGCCGACCTTGGACTCCGGGACGCGCAGGAAGAGCAGATCGGGCACGATGCCGTCCTCGGGGCTGCCGACCGGCGGCTCGAGCACCACCTCATGGTCCTCCTGATACGTGCGCCGCCAGCCGAGCGCCGACTGCCAGAAGGTCGCCAACCGGTCCGGATCGGTGGTGTCGATACACAGGCATTGAATGCGAAGGCTCATGGCAGGGATCTTGATCGAGCCGGTTCACCGAGTCCAACGGTTATCGCCCCTGTCCAGATCCGACCGAAAAGTGTGGCGTGTCACTCGTCCCGCCGTGGTGGCGAGGCCTGGAAATGGTGGTTCACTGGAATGGATGCCTTCGAAGACAGTTGACCGGATCGGCGCCGCCGCATGAGCAGGCGGCGCTGGTTGGCGCTCCTCCCGCTCGGCGCGGGCGCGGGCGTCGTCTCGCTGTTCGCGCTGGGCGTCCTGCCGCCGGGCAGCGCCGAGACCACCAGCCAGAGCCGGCCGGAGACCGCTGCAGGCTCGGTGCTGCAGACGCCGTCCGATGCGTCGGCCACCGGGACGTCCCCCGCCCCCACCTCGCGCAAGCCGACCGCGTCACGCCCGGCCACTACCCCCTCGGCGCCGGCGCGGGCCAAGTCCGCCCCGTCCGTCGCGCGCGTGCCGATCAGCAGCCCGGGAATCAAGGCCGCGGTCCGTGCTGCGACCTCGCGCGGGTATCAGGCCGGTGTCGCCGTCGTCGACACCACGACCGGCAAGCTGTGGGCCGCTGGTGACTACGACGAGATGTTCGCCACGGAATCGGTGGTGAAGGTGTTCATCGCCACCCGGCTGCTGGCCACCAAGCAGCTGACCGGAGACAAAGCTGACACCGCCTACCGCATGATCGCCCAGTCCGACGACGGGGCGGCGGATGCGCTGTACGGCCTGGCCGGCGGTGACGAGGTGGTGACCTGGATCGCCAAGCACTACAAGATCCCGAACCTCGGATCGCCGCCGACGAGGGTCGGCTGGTGGGGCAACACGCACATCAGCGCGGTCGGCATGGCGCGGTTCTACGCCAAGGTCAAGGCCGACCCGCTGGTCTGGCCGTGGCTGTCCAAGGCCATGCACCGAGCCACCGAGTACGCCTCCGACGGCACCTACCAGTTCTTCGGACTCAAGCAGGCCGACCGGAATGCCGCCGTCAAGCAGGGCTGGGGCCAGGACGACGACGACTGGGGCCAGGCCTCGGACTACAACTCCACCGGTTACGTCAGCTCCGATCGATATGCCGTGGCGATCCTGGTCAAGGGCCCGCCGTGGGAGTACAACTCCGGCACCCCCGCCGCGGTCACCAGGATCGCCAAGGCGCTGATGCCCGGTGGAGTGATGCGACCGTAACGGGCTGACCACGCCGACTGCCGCACGGCGCGACCGGCTGATCGAAACGGGTCCCGACGGCTGACGCCAGGGTCTACTTTTGCGGCCATGCGAAGAATCCGGCGTCCTCTCGACCCGAGCTGCCCGATCGGCTGGCAGCCCAGCGCTCTGGCGCCCGTCTTCTACGGCTACCGGGAGTACACGGCTGCCGATGGGGCGCCGTTGACGGTGCGAGTCTTCTTTCCCAGCCTGGACGGCTCCCCCGAGGACGCCGTGCCCCTGCTCGGCTGCGGGCGCTACCCCCTCGTGCTGTTCTTCCACGGCAGCTGCCGCACCGAGACCGATCAGTACCGCAAGTGGTTCCAGCTGCCCGCCCAGCTCGCTCGGGCCGGCTACGTCGTCGCGGTGCCGCAGATTCCCGGGATCGACATGCTCCCGCCCCACGATCCCGACACCCAGGCATCGCTGCGTGAGCTGCACGACTGGATGCGGGCCGGCTGGGAACACCGCGACGGCCTGCTGCCCTCGCCCGCGACCGGCCTGGCCGGGCACTCCTACGGCGCGCTGCATGCCGGCATCCTCGCCACCACCCGGCCGGTGGCCGCAGTCGTCTCGCTGAGCGGTGTCTGGGCCGAATGGCCGAACCAACAGCTGCCGATCTGGCAGGGCGCGCCGGCGCGGCTGTTCACCTGGGGCAAGTACACCTCGTCCGAGACGCAGGCCGATCTTGCGGACTCGCTGTGGAATCCCGTCCCGCAACCGAAATACCGGGTGACGTTCGACGAGGCCGACCACTTCGACTACCTCTACAACGTGCCGCTGGCCTGCAACCCGCCGCGCGGGTCGTGTCCGTACGTCGGCGCCCTGACCACGGACACCGTCACGATGTTCTTCGCCCGCTTCCTGCAGCCGGAGCTGTGGCCGCACCTCGCCCAGGACATCGCCGACTCGCTGATCCCGCCGACCACCGCGGAGCTGGCGCAGAACCTGACCCCGGAACAGGAGTTCTACGTCGGCGGCTACCTCTCCGGCGTGCCTGCCTTCGAGGGCAACTCCGAGTGCGGCATCGTGCAGCGCGAGTCGCCGCCACCGCTGGCCGCGGGCCAGCTGCTGTTCTACCGGGACACCACTCGCGACGGCCTCGGCGACCTGCACTCACCGTCGGTCATCGGACAGGGTGGCTGGCAGGCGATGAAGTTCGTCCTGTCCGGCGGGGACGGCATTCTCTACGCCGTCGACCAGCAGGGCAGGTTGCTGTTCTACCGCGACTCCGCCCGCAACGGCGCCGGCGACGTCCACTCCCCGTCGGTCATCGGCGGCGGTGGCTGGCAGGACATGCGTCACCTGTTCGCCGGCGACCCCGGCGTGTTCTACGCCGTCGACCAACAGGGCAGGTTGCTGTTCTACCGCGACACCATCCGCAACGGCACGGGCGATGTCCACTCGCCGCAGGTCATCGGCAGCGGCGGCTGGCAGAACATGCGCCACCTGACCTACGGCGGCGACGGGATCATCTACGCGATCGATGCGCAGGGACGGCTGCTGTTCTACCGCGACACCACCCGCGACGGCACCGGCGACGTCCACTCCCCGTCGGTCATCGGCACCGGCGGCTGGCAGAACATGCGCCACCTCGTGGCCGGCGGCCCCGGGGTGCTGTACGCCGTCGACCAGCAGGGACGGCTGCTGTACTACCGCGACACCACCCGCACCGGCACCGGCGACGTCCACTCGCCGCAGGTCATCGGCAACGGTGGCTGGCAGCGGTTCAGCCAGCTGTCCTACGGCGGCAACGTCGGCGGGCTCAAGATCCTCTACGCCGTGGTCGGCCAGTAACACGACTGGGCCTTCGACGCGCGTCTGAGCCGCCCCCACTGCTGATCACCGGCCGGTGGAACCACCATGACGATTCCCCACGCAGGTGTCCGTCCCCGGCGCCTGCGGCCCTGTCACGGGCCACCAGCCCCGACCTCGCAAATCATCAGAATCGTTCTTGTACAGGCCTAAAGGGGCTGTTACGCTCCGTGCGCATTACAGGACTTTTGTAATCCGTGCGTTACCGCGGCATCCGTCCCTTCCCCCCGTCCGAGGAGTACTCGCGTGAGAATCAGGTCTGAAAAGGGCGTCCCCCCGCGCCGGCTACGCAGGACCATGACGGCATTGGCCGCGGCTGTCGGCATCAGCGCCGGCATGCTGGCCGCGCCGACGGCGGCGCACGCCATCCCGCCCGGCGGCTGGTGTTACAACGAGTGGTACGACGTGCAGAGTGTCGGCAGCGTCGCCCACACACCCCTGATCACAACCAGGAGCTTCCAGAACAGCAGTTACACCACCACGGTCAACTGGACCGAGAGCTACTCCAACGCCACCACCTACACCTCCACCTACTCGACCACCACCACGTTCTCGGGCGGCGTCAATCTCGGGATCGTCACCCTCGGGGTGAATTACGCGCAGACGAGGACCACCCAGACCAGCATCACCGTGACCACGGCCTCGTCCTTCACCGCGCCGGTCCCGCCGCGCACCACCGCCTACGCGACCTACGGGACGTACAAGCTCCAGACCTCCGGGACGTACAACAAGGAGCGTTACGGCTGCGACGACGGCAGCTTCTACACCCTCACCAGTGGCGCTCTCACCGCGTACACCCTCACCAGCGTCGGTTGGCACTACTGGGACTCCAGCGGCTCGTCCAACGAGCTGTGATGAGCTGATCCAGCCGTCGCGTCGTCACCTCTGCGGCTCCTCTGAGAACGCCCACGTCCAGCCTGGACGTGGGCGTTTTCAGCGCTAAGCTCTTCCGTGGGCGCGTGCACGATTTGATCGGCTTTTTACCCGTACAACCCGCGAACGGCCCGTCGCATCCGCCGCGTTCCGTTTGAGGAGTAACGATGCCCCGTAGCCGTATCCGGTCAACCCTAGGCGCAAGCCTCGTCGCCAGCATGCTGCTGGCAGCCACCCTGGTCGCGGCGGTGTTCACCGGCTCCGCGCCCGCTGCCGCCGCCAGCACCCCGCCGCGTGGCGACGTGATCGCCAACCTCTTCGAGTGGAAGTGGAGCTCGGTCGCCAACGAATGCGCAACCGTGCTCGGCCCGAACGGTTACGGCGGGGTGCAGGTCGCCCCGCCGCAGGAGTCGGTCACGCTGGCCGGTCCCGGGCACCCGTGGTGGGAGGTCTACCAGCCGGTCAGCTACCAGGTGAACAGCCGGCTGGGCAACCGCGCCGCCTTCGCGGCCATGGTCACCGCCTGCCACAACGCCGGGGTCAAGGTCTACGCCGACGCGGTGCTCAACCACATGACCGGCCAGGGCACCACCGGATACGCCGGCACCACCTTCACCAACAAGTACACCTACCCCGGCCTGTACGGCAGCCAGGACTTCCACCACTACCCCGGCGACTGTCCGAACTCCGACGGCCAGATCTACGACTACAACAACCAGACCCAGGTGCAGAAGTGCGAGCTGGTGCAGCTGGCGGACCTGCGCACCGGGAGCAGCTACGTGCGCGGCAAGCTTGCCGCCTACCTCAACGACCTGCTCAGCCTGGGCGTCGACGGCTTCCGGCTCGACGCGGCCAAGCACATCAACGCCGCCGACATCGCGGCGATCAAGGCGCAGCTGAGCCGTCCCAACTTCCTCTACCAGGAGGTCATCCCCGGCGGATCGGTGGACTGGACGGGCTACCACGCCAACGGCAGCGTGCTGGAATTCACCTACGGCAGGAAGCTCAAGGAGCAGTTCCAGGGCAGCATCGCCAACCTGCAGACCTTCGGCCAGAGCTGGGGCATGGAGCCGAGCAACAAGTCGGTCACCTTCGTCGACAACCACGACACCGCCCGCGACGGCTCGACCCTGAACTACAAGAACGGCTCGACCTACCAGCTGGCCAACATCTTCTCCCTGGCCTGGGGCTACGGCGCACCGCAGGTCTACTCGAGCTTCACCTACTCCAACAACGACCAGTCACCCCCCGCCGACGCCAACGGCTTCGTCACCGCCGCCGACTGCGGCACCATCGGCACCTGGCTGTGCCAGCACCGCCAGCAGGCGACGCTGGGCATGGTGGGCTGGCACAACGCGGTGGCCGGCAAGGCGGTGGCCAACTGGTGGAGCGACGGCAACAACGTCATCTCCTTCAGCCGCGGCTCGGGCGGCTTCGTCGCGATCAACAACACCTACGCAGCGGTGACCCGCACCTTCACGACCGGGATGGCCGCCGGCACCTACTGCGACGTGATCCACGGGACGGCGTCCGGCACCACCTGCAGCGGCCCGCTGGTGACCGTGAACAGCTCCGGCGCCGCCACCATCACGGTGCCCGCACAGGGCGCGGTCGCCTTCCACAGCTACTCCACCGCCAGCACCAGCAGCGCGGTCGCGGTGACCTTCAATGTGAACGCCAGCACCGCTTTCGGCCAGAACGTATTCGTAGCCGGGGACAACGCATTGCTCGGCGCCTGGAACACCAACCTGGCCACCGCGCTGTCCTCCGGTGGCTACCCGGTCTGGTCCAGCACCGTGTGGCTGCCGAAGAACACCACCATCCAGTACAAGTACATCAAGAAGAACTCCGACGGCACGATCACCTGGGAAGGCTCCAGCAACCGCACGGTGAACACCGGAACCGGGAGCAGCCTCACCCTGAACAACACCTGGCAGTAGCTGCCCGGCGGCCAGCTATCGACCCGCTCGCGCAGGCCATGACAGAGTTGAGCGCGCTGGACGATCAGCGAGGCCCGCAGGGAGGAAGCCGCCATGTCGTCATCGGTAGGCGCGGCGCTGGTGACCGGGTGCTCGTCCGGGATCGGCCGGGCGACGGCGGAGCTGCTGGCCCGGCAGGGGCACACCGTGTACGCGACCGCCCGCCAGGAGGCGGCGCTTGCCGGCCTCAAGGCGGCCGGCTGCCGCACGCTCTCGCTGGACGTCACCGACGAGCAGTCCAGGCAGGCCGCCGTCGATACGGTGGTGGCCGAAGCCGGGGCCGTCGGCGCCCTGGTGAACAACGCCGGCTACTCCCAGTCCGGCGCGCTGGAGACCCTGGATCTGGACGAGGTCCGCAGGCAGTTCGAGACGAACGTGTTCGGCCTGCTGCGGATGTGCCAGTTGGTGTTGCCCTCCATGCGCCAGCGCGGCGCCGGCCGGATCGTCAACGTCTCGTCGATGGGCGCGAACTTCACCTTTCCCGGTGGTGGTTCCTATCACGCGACCAAGTACGCCGTGGAGGCGCTGTCCGATGCCCTTCGCTTCGAGGTGGCCGGCTTCGGGGTCGGCGTCACGGTCGTCCAGCCGGGAATCATCAGGACATCGTTCAGTGAGCGGGCCGTCGCCGAGGTTCCCGCGCCGGGCGACCAGCCCGGGCCCTACGACGAGTTCAATCGCAGCGTGGCCGAGGCCACCCGGGAGGTGTACGAGCGCGGTCCGCTGGCCAGGCTGGGCGGTGAGCCGGAGGCGGTCGCGAAGGTGATCGCCCGGGCCATCACCGCTCGCCGGGCTCCGGTCCGGGTGCGGGTCACGCCGTCGGCGCACGTCCTGGTCACCCAGCGCCGGCTGCTGCCGGTGCGGGTCTGGGACCGCGTCCTGCGCTCGCAGTTCCCGACCCCGACCCGCTCCTGAGGAGAGTCCTGCGGTGTGGGCGGAGGATCCGTACCGTGACCGCGACCTGGTCGCGCTCTACGACTTGGACAATCCCGCCGGGGCCGATCACGACTTCTACCGCGCGCTCGCCGGGGAGGTGAATGCGCGCACGATTATCGACCTCGGCTGCGGCACCGGGCTGCTTACTCGGACCCTGGCGACGACCGGCCGGACCGTGCTCGCGTCGACCTTTGTTATCGCTCCGACAACTCATCCGGGATGCCCGGTGTGCGCTTGATACCCAAACGAATGGCGCATTGCTTGTAGATCTTTGCCCAAACCCGCTGGTATCCAGCGCGCTGTGAGGCGCTCTTTCTCGGCATCGTCCACCCACCAGAAAGGCAAAGAACGTGCGAGGAATGAAGCGGGTTCTGGCGCTCACCGCCGCAGCGACCCTCACCGGATTGGCCTCCCTCCTGGCAACCGCCGCACCCGCGTCGGCGATCCACCCGTGCCAGAGCTACGACCCGCCGGACTACTGCTTCGAAGAGCAGCCGCCACCGGCCCCGACGGCCCCGGGGTCGTTGACGGCGACGTCGGTGCTGCAGACCTCGGTGACCCTGCAGTGGGCCGACCAGTCCACCACGGAGACCGGTTTCAACATCCGCCGGGTCGTCGGCAGCACCGCGACCTCGTACTTCAGCACCTCGGCGAACACCACCTCGTTCACCGACACCACGGCTCCGGCCGGAAGCTACATCGAGTACTACGTCTCGGCCGAGAGGTGCAACGAGGTGGCCTGCTCGAGCAGCGCCCCGGTCCGGGTGGCGGTCCACACCTACCAGCAGCCGGCCAAGCCGATCGGCCAGCTGTCGACCAACACCGTCACCAGCACCTGGAGCTATTACACGGTCGCCGGCTGGGCCCTCGACTTCGACACCGTCGCTCCGATCCAGGTTTCGCTGGTGCTCGACGGCGTAGTCACCCAGACCAAGACCGCGAGCACCGCCTACTCCGGCTTGAACGCCCGCTACCCCGGTTATGGCGACAACCACGGCTTCAGCTTCAGCGGCTACAAGTCCACGGTGAAGGGCACCCACACGGTGTGCGTACGGGCCATCAACGTCGGCGGCGGCTCCGACACCCAGGTGTCGTGCACCTCCTACGTGGTTCCTGGCCAGCCGTCGGCGGCGACCAGCCTGACGCTGACCAACACCGGCACCTCGATGGTCATCGGCTTCACCGACAACGCCAACGACGAGACCGGCTACGTCCTGCAGCGCAGCACCGACGCCCAGGCAAGCTGGCTCTCAGTCGGCTCGCAGTACCCGGCCATCAGCGGCTCGGGCAGCCGGGGCACCGCCACCGACTACTCCAGCCCGCCGGCCGGCACCTGCTACCGCATCCTGATGATCAACTCCTACGGCAACACCCCGAGCACGGCGATCTGCTCCTGAGCGATCAGCCCCGCACCGACACCGAGCCGGCTGCCCCGTCACGCGGACGAGGCAGCCGGCTTCGTCTGTGCGGTGCGAGCCTTGACCGCTCGCGGCCGTCGTCCTAGGGGGTCGGATGCGGCGCCTCCGCCGATGGTTGAGTGCGGTTGCGCGGGCTGGCCGCCCCCGGCGCCGGCTGCCGGCTTCTGACCACCGGCCACAACCTCAGGAACGACCCTGGCGGGACGCGGACGCGGGTTGCGGCCCTGGCTGCGGGCGGGCGATGGAACGGGCAGAATGTAGCGGTGCTGAGAAACCGCCGGCGATCTCGCCTGCCCCGGGCAGCCCTCGTCGCGATGGCGGTGGGTTCGCTGCTGGCCGGCTGTACCTCGTCGCCGGCCGGCTCTTCCGGCGCGGGCCCTTCCGGCGCCGGTCCGACCGCTGCCGATCTGACCTCCCGCGCTTCGGCCGGCGCGGGCAGTTCCCCCTCCGGGTCGGCACACGGCGGCCATTCCGGCACGGCGAGCTCGGTGGCGGTCGCGGCCCTTCGCCCCGGCGAGCGCTGGATCACGCTGCCGATGCCGGGCGGCGCCTACCGCCCGAAGGCCGACCCCGGCGGCACCGACGACTACCGGTGCATCCTGCTGGATCCCAAGATCAGCGCAGATTCCTTCCTGTCCGGAGTGGTGCTGCAGCCGGGCAACCCGAACCTGGTGCACCACGCGATTCTCTACCGGGCCGATCCGGAGCAGGTCAGCGCGGCCAAGGCCAAGGACGCCGGAGACCCGCGACTGGGCTGGTCCTGCTTCGGCGGACCGGGCCTGCCCGGCAATGCCGCCGACCTCGGCGGCCTGAACTCCGCGCCCTGGGTGGCCGCCTGGGCGACCTCGGGCGGCGAGCAGCGCTTCGCCCAGGGCACCGGCCAGCGCGCCAGGGCGGGCACCCGGCTGATCCTGCAGATGCACTATAACCTGCTCAACGGCGACGGCGCCGACAGCACCACGGTGAAACTGCGGGTCGCCGCTGCGGGCTCCCGGTTGCAGCCGCTGCAGACGCTGCTGCTGCCGGCGCCCGTCGAATTGCCCTGCCCGGCCGGCGAAACCGGGCCGCTGTGCGACCGGGACGCCGCAGTCATCGACGTGATGCGCCGGTTCGGAGCCAACTCCGGACGGGTGGTGGCCGGCTTGCAGCTGCTGTGCGACGGGTCGTTCACCAACCCCAGAAGCGGGACCACCCAGAGCTGCGGCCGGCCGGTCAGCGAGACGATCCAGCTGCGGGCGGTCGCCGGGCACATGCACCTGCTCGGCAAATCGATCCGGATCGACCTGCAACGCCAGGACGGCACGACCCGACGGCTGCTCGACATCAAGGTCTGGGACTTCGACGACCAGCGGGCCACCGTGCTGCCCCAGACCCTCACCGTGCACGCCGGGGACCGGCTGCGGGTGAGCTGCACGCACGATGCCACCCTGCGCCAGAAGCTGCCGGCGCTGGCCAAGCTGCCGCCGCGCTACGTCGTCTGGGGCGAGGGGTCCTCCGACGAGATGTGCCTGGGAATCGTCAGCTACACCCAGCCCTGAGCCGCGGCTGCCGCCAGGGCAGCGGCTGGCTCCCGGGCGATGCCGTCGGACGGCGGTCGCCGCAGCCAGCGGGCCGCGTCGTAGTATCGAGGAAACGATGACCGACTTAGCGGGACTTGTCGGCCGAGGCCCAGCAGCGCGCCCAAGTCGTTCCGATCACGAGGTGACGCATCGATGCAGATTCCTGACCCCATCTCCGCGCTCTACAGCCACCAGGGCCCGTTCGTCTCGGTCTACCTGGATGCCACCCGGGCGACGGAGTCCGGTGAGACCGAAGTCGGGCTCCGGTGGCGCGGCCAGCGTGAACGGCTGGCCGAGGAGGGCGCCGATGAGAAGACCCTGGCTGCCGTCGACGAGGTGGCCGGCGCCCACACCGAGGTGGCCGGCCGGCACGGGCAGTTCATCGTGGCCGCCGGTGGAGAGGTGCTGCTCGACGAGGTGACCCGCCGGCCACCGCTGCGCGAGCTCGCGCGCTGGTCGCCGCTGCCGCACGTGCTGCCGTACCTGGTCGACCGGTCCACCCAGATCCCGCACCTGACCGTGCTGATCGACCGGACCGGCGCCGACGTCTACACCGTCCTGGACGAGATCCACAGCGACCAGATGTCGGTCGAGGGAGGCGCTGAGTACCCGCTGCGCAAGACCGGCCGGGACGTCTGGAACGAGCGCGCCTTCCAGAACCGGGTCGAGAACGCCTGGGAGAGCAATAGCAAGGAGGTGGCCCAGACCATCAACCACCACCTGCCGCCCGAGGTGCGGGTGGTCCTGGTGGCCGGCGACCCCCGGGCTCGCAACCTGGTCACCGAGGAGCTGACCAAGGTGCTGCCGCAGCGGGTGACGGTGCGCCAGCTCGAACACGGCGCACGGGCCGAAGGAACGTCCCGCGAGGCCCTGGATGAGGAGGTGCGGTCGGCGCTGCTGCACCAGCTCTGGGCCGAGCGGCATGACATCCTGGCCCGGCTGCAGCAGGCGGTCGGACGGCATGACTACGCGGTCACCGGCATCTCCGCCGTCCTGGACGCCCTGCGCAAGGCCCAGGTCGACACCCTGGTGCTCTCCGACGATCCGTCCTCGACCGCGACCTGCTCGATCGGGCCGGACCCGTTGCTGCTGGCCGGCACCGACGCCGAGCTGACCGACCTCGGGGTCACCGACATCCAGCACGACCGGCTGGACGCGGCGCTGGTCCGGGCCCTGGTGGGCAGCGGCGCGCGCCTGGTCATCACCCCGGGCGGCCACCAGTACGTCGAGCAGGGCATCGCTGCCCTGCTGCGCTACACCGACGCCTCGACGCCGACCTGAGTCCGGCTCCTCACCAGCGGCTCGCGCGTCGCCCATCCAGATCACCGAACCAAGGGAGGAACACCATGCCTGCCAAGGAAGAACTGCCCTCGACGCTGAAGCGCTCACCGAAGAAGGCACAGGAGACCTGGTCTGCGACCCACGATGCGGCGGTGGAGCAGTACGGCGAGGGCGAGCGGGCACACCGAACCGCCTTCTCCTCGCTCAAGCACTCCTTCGAGAAGGTCGGCGATCACTGGGAGCCGAAGGAGGACGGCAAGAAGGGTCCCTCCGACGAGCACGCCTCGAAGCGGGGCGCGCGGGCCCGGCGCGGCGGCCAGACCGCCGAAGGAGTGGACGCCAACGCCACCAAGGCGCACCTGATGGAACTGGCCAAGCGGCTCAACATCCCCGGCCGATCGCGGATGACCAAGCCGGAGCTGGTCGAAGCCATCATGAAGGCGAACCGGAGGGCCACCGCCAAGGCCCGCGGCTGAGGACCTTGGCGGGGGTACCGCTGTCGGTCAGGACGACCGGGCTTCGGGAAGGTGATCGCGGGCCCACAGGGCGGCCGAGGTGCGGTCGCTGACCCCGATCCGGCGGAAGACATTGCCCAGGTGCACCTTCACGGTGCGCTCGGCGATGCCCAGCGTCCGGCCGATCTGCTTGTTGGCCAGGCCCTGGCTCGCCAGCGCCAGAACCTCGCGCTCACGGCTGCTCAGCTGATCCAGCGCCGACGTCGGCTGCCGGTTGGGCAGCAAGGTGATCGCCACCCGTGGGTCCAGCGGCGCGCCACCGGCGCTGGCCGAGCGCACCGCTGCCAGCAGTTCGGCCGGCTCGCTGTCCTTGAGCAGGTATCCCACCGCGCCGCTGGCGAGCATGTCGCTCACCTTGTCCTTGTCGGCAAAGGAGGTCAGCGCTATCACCCGGATGGCCGGATCCCGGTCCAGGATCAGCCGGGTCGCCTCGATCCCGTCGAGCACCGGCATCGACAGGTCCATCAGGATCACATCCGGCGCTACCGCGGCGCTGAGGTCCACGGCCTGCCGGCCGTCAGCGGCCTCGCCGACCACCTCGATGTCAGGGGCGGTGTCCAGCAGACCGGCCAGCCCGGCCCGTACCAGTCGGTGGTCATCGGCCAGCAGCACCCTGATCACGTAGGGACCTCCATCCGGAACCGGGTTCCTTCGGCGCTGCTGGCCACCGAGAGCCTGGCGCCCGCCGCGACCGCCACGTCGGTCATCAACCGCAGGCCGAAATGGCCTTCGGCGGCAGCCTGTTCGGCCCGCTCGGGCGCCAGGCCGCGGCCGTCGTCGATCACTTCGAGCCGGATGCATCCGGGCTGCTGGCTCAGCTCGATCCGGATGGCGCCGGCATCGGAGTGCCGAACCGCGTTGCGCAGGCATTCCTGGGCCACCCGGAACACCGCCTGCTGCTGCTCGGCGTCCAGCGCTGCCGCGGCGGCCGGATCGGCATCCAGCTGAATGCGCGCCGGGGAGCCCGACTGCGTGCGGACCAGGTCGGCAAGCGCCGCGGCCAGCCCGCCGGCGGTCAGGCTGGGCGGATAGATGTCGACCAGCAGCGAGCGCATGCCGGCGACCCCGTCGCGGACCGTCGCAGCCGCCTCGGCGAGCCGCTCGGCTCGGGCGAACTCACCGTGGGAGTTGGCCCGCTCCACCTCGCCACCGACCAGGAAGGCGGCTCCGGCCAGCTGCTGGACCACGCCGTCGTGCAGGGTCGCCGCGATCCGCCTGCGCTCCTCGGTCGAGGCGTCCAGCGCCCGTCGCATCAACTGCTCCCGGTGCAGGTGCGCCGAGCGCGCTCGCCCGTAGAACAGCCACAGCAACGGGGTGAGCAGCACCAGCACCGCGGCCAAGCTGCTCAGCATCACGCCCGAGAACCCGCGCCACAGCTCGTCGCTGCGCTGGGAGACCAGGTCGTAACGAAAATAGGCTTCGAACAGCAGGGGCTTGCCGCTGGGCGTCCACACCGGGCGGTAGACCTCGAGCAGCTTGCCGGGCGCCGTCTCGAACGTGTTCTCCGGCCGATCCAGATCGGTGATGCCGGCCTCGGTACGCGGGGCGGTCAGCGCTGACCGGGCCTCGTCATCCAACTCGAAGCTCTTGCCGATCAGCCGCCGCTCATCGGAGTAGAGCACCAGTCCCTGCGGGCTCCAGAGCTTGACCCGCACCACCTGGGTGCTGAGAAGCCCCTTGCGCACCACCGGATCCAGGCCCGCGGATGCCCGTGCCGGATCGGTTGCCATCGCGTCGGTGAGCGCCGGCTGAACGACGCTCTCGGCGAGGATGTCGGTCACCTCAGCCACCTGGTGGACGGCTTCCTGCTTGGCGATCCGCTGGAACACCAGGATGCCGAGGACCGCGACGACGGCGAACGCCACCGCCGCGGCGACGGCCACCTGGGCCATGATCCGCCGCAGCGATGCCGGCCGGGGGGCGCTGGCCCGCGGCGACACCAGCACCCGCCACTGCGGCGGCCCGGAGTGCGGGGCCCGCGGCTCGGCTGCTGTTCCTGCCTGCACAGCCGGCAACGCCGGAGCGGTCGCAGGGACCGTTCCGGCGTTGCTGTCGTTCGGGGCGGTCACCGCCGCAAGCCCCCCGGCTCAGCCGTCATGGCTGCCATTCTTGCCGCTGGAGCCGCTGCCCGACGCGTCATCGTCCGAGTCGTCGTCAGAATCATCGCCAGAGCCGCTTCCGGAGTTGTCCGAGCCGCTCCCGGAGTTGTCCGAGCCGCTACCGGAGTTGTCCGAGCCGCTGCCGGAGTTCCCGCCGTTGTCATCGCTGGGCTCCGGGGTCGCGCTGCCGGTCCGGTCACCGCCACGGTCATCGCCGGACTCGGGGGTACGGCTGCCGGTCCGGTCACCGCCACGGTCATCACCGGGCTCCGGAGTCCGGCTGCCGGTCCGGTCACCGCCACGGTCATCGCCCGGCTCCGGCGTCCGGGACCGACTCGGGGTGGCGGACGGGCTGGCGGTGGGCGTCGGGTCGCTGGTGGCCGTGGATGGCCGGACGGTCAGCGCGGAATCGTCGCCGACCTCGACGGTCTGGGCATCACTGGGAGCACGAACCGGCAACTGGTGGCTGAACGAGGGGTTGTGAACCAGACCCGCCACCGCCGGCGCCGCGGCGAGTCCGGTCGCGGTCAGCGCGGCTGCGGTCACCAGGAACAAGCGGTTCATATCCATCTCCAAGCGGCTGGTCGAACTGTCTGACTCATTTCTCCTCTCCGCCCGGCACGAGCGCCATCGGACGATGGGACTAGTACCGCTCACCGGCCTGATAAGCATCTTGCAAGGCCGCGAGGTACTTACTCGCTACGTGATCCCACCAGTCCCAGGAATACTTTATTTTCTCATCACGCGAAATCTAAGAATTGCCATTGAAATTGACTGCAAATCTCGCTACCGTCCGCTACGGGCAGTAACACCGCGCGGGGGCGCTTTCAGCCGTCAACACAGTCGGAGCGAGCGCGCGCGCCCACATGCTGGATCAAGGCCTGCCCGTCCCACCCCCCACACCCTGTTTCACCGACCCCTGAAGGAACCCACACATGGTTCTTCCCCAGCGACCTCGTCGCTCAACTGCGATCGTCACCCTGACGGGTTTGGCGGCTCTGGCCGTCACTGGCATCGTGCTCACCACCGGCCCGGCCACCGCCGCGCCCAGCCCCAAGGCGTCCCCAGCCGCTCTGGCCGCGCAATCCGCGGCCCGCCTGGTCGCTTCCCGGCCCGCGTCCATCCATGCCAGCAAGGACGACGCGTATATCGCCCACTCGGTGATCTCCACCCGAGAGGGCCTGCAGTACGTGCCGTATGACCGCACCTACAAGGGCCTGCCCGTCTACGGCGGCGACTTCGTCGTCGTCACCGACGCCACCGGCAAGGTGCTGTCCACGTCGGCCGCGCAGGACAAGGTTCTCAACGTCGACACCGCGGCCACCCAGACCGCCGCGCAGGCTGCTACCAAGGCCAAGTCGCACGCCAAGTACAAGACCCTGGACAAGGTCGCCGGCACCCGCAAGGTGATCTTCGCCCTGGGCACGCCGCGGCTGGCCTACGAGACGGTCGTCGCCAGCCACGCCGGCGCCAAGCCCAGCAAGCTGCACGTGTTCACCGACGCCAGGACCGGCGCGCTGGCCCACTCCTACGACGAGGTCCACGAGGGAACGGGCACCGGCAAGTGGAACGGCCCGAACCCGCTGACCATCGACACCAGCCACCCCACCAGCACCACCTGGACGATGACCGACCCGATCCGCTCCAACATCTCCTGCCGCAACTACTCAGGCGGAGCAGTGCTCTCGGGCAGCGATGACGTGTGGGGCAACGGCGTCGGCACCAACATCGAGACCGGTTGCGTGGACAGCCTGTACGGCGTCCAGACCCAGTGGAAGATGCTCAGCGCCTGGCTCGGCCGTAACGGCATCAACGGCTCCGGCGGCGGCTTCCCGATCTACGTCGGCCTCAACGACGTCAACGCCTTCTGGGACGGCTCCCGGGTCGCCATCGGCAAGAACAACGCCGGCGAGTGGATCTCCTCGATGGACGTCGTCGGCCACGAGTACGGCCACGCCATCGACAACACCACCCCCGGCGGCATCGGCTCCTCCGCGGTCGCCGAGTTCACCGGCGACGTCCTCGGAACGATGCTCGAGTGGTACGCCAACCAGTCCACCGCCTACGACCCGCCGGACTACACCATCGGCGAAGAGGTCAACCTGGTCGGCCAGGGCCCGATCCGCAACATGTACAACCCGTCGGCCGCAGGTGACCCGAACTGCTACTCCAGCTCCATCCCGACCATGGAGACCCACTCCGCCGCCGGCCCGGGCAACCACTGGTTCTACCTGCTCGCCGAAGGCACCAACCCCACCAACGGCCAGCCGACCAGCACCACCTGCAACGGCTCGTCCAACCTGGTGGGCATCGGCATCCAGACCGCCGGGAAGATCTTCTACAACGCCATGCTGGCCAAGACCTCGGGCATGACGTACTTCAGGTACCGCACCCAGACCCTGAACGCCGCCAAGAACCTCACCCCCGGCAACTGCACCAACTTCAACAAGGTTAAGGCTGCCTGGGACGCGGTCAGCGTCCCCGCGCAGACCGCTGACCCGAC
The DNA here is from genome assembly GCF_036388195.1 of Jatrophihabitans sp. Classification (GTDB taxonomy): domain Bacteria; phylum Actinomycetota; class Actinomycetes; order Mycobacteriales; family Jatrophihabitantaceae; genus Jatrophihabitans_A. The sequence goes on from NZ_DASVSG010000128.1 coordinate 39,105, forward strand.
GTGCTCCACCACCGGTGGTGTGACGGTGACCAACCCGGGTTCGAAGACGGGGACGGTGGGTACTGCGACCAGCCAGCAGATGTCGGCCAGTGGCGGCACCGCTCCGTACACCTGGACGGCGACCGGCCTGCCGGCCGGGCTGAGCATCAACGCCTCGACCGGGTTGATCTCGGGCACCCCGACGACCGCG
>NZ_DASVSG010000129.1:0-13472 GCF_036388195.1 Jatrophihabitans sp.
CCTCCAGCACCAGCGCAGCCGTCCGCCGCCAGCTCATCGCGCACCTGGAGGACGAGCTGACGCACTGCACGATGCTGGAGAAGACGCTTCTGCAGTGCGGCGGCGTCGAACGCCCGTCCGCCATGCGGCCGCTGCCGACCACCGTCGCCTTCGTCGGGTTCCTGGAGAACCTGGGCCACCAGGACTGGAAGGCCTACCTGGCCGTGTCGACGTTCCTGCAGAAGAGCCTGTCCGAATGCCGCCCCACCAGCCGGCACACCCAGTTCTACAGCGCGATAGCCGACCGCAGCCCGACCGGCGCAGCCCTGCTGCGGGCGCTCTGGGAACACGACGAGATCGACGAGGGACTGGGGCATGACGACCGTCCGGCGCAGCGGCTGGCCGAGCTGCTGAGGTACGGCCCGCTGCCGGAGGACTCGCTGCGGCATGCCGCCGTCGGCCCGGGGCTTGCCTGGGGGTTCCTCGACGGCATCCTGCAGCACTACCGCACCGGGCCGGGTTCGGTCCGGCAGCGGGTGGCCTGGCGGGGATGAGCTTGGGCGGGGATGAGCTTGGGCGGGGATGAGCTTGGCCGTGGATGAGCTTGGGCGTGCATGACTGAGGTCGGCAGGGTCATCGACAGCGGGTGTGAGCCGGCGCTGGACCTGCAGCTGGTCGAGGATGCCCTGCGGCCCGCCCAGCTGGACCGGCTCGCAGCCGACACCTTCGACCCGCGGCTGACCGAGGAGCACTGGCGGGGAGTGCTCGAGCACGAGCTGGTCCTGCTCGCCAACTGGCTCGCGCACCGCGCCCTCGACTACGCCCGGGCCGGCTCGCCGTCCGTGCCGCCACCGCCGCGCGCGGTGACCCTGCTGCCGAGCTACGGCTTCGCGCTGCATGCCCTGCGCAGGTCCGTGCCGTTCGCGGCCCTGGGGATAGCCACCACGATCACCGTGCCTGCCGCCACCCTAGGACGTGCTCACGCCGCGATCGAGCCGGTGGTGAAGGCGCTGGGGCTCTCGCACCTGCTGTCCGTGCTCGCCACGGCGCCGCCGCAGGTGGTGGAGCAGGCCGTCCGCGAGCAGGTGCCGGTCTACCTCACCGGCCGCACGGAGACCTGGCGGCTGCTCAGGGAGAAGTACCCCGAGGCAACGCTCGTGGGCGCCACCGGCAGGTGCGCCGTCGTGCTGTCGCGCGACCGGGCCGACGCGGCGAACCTGGAACGCCTGCTGGACAGCCGGCGGCTGCCGATCAGCTGCAGCAATCACCTGCTCACCCTCATCACCGACGCTCCCGACGACGTCGAGGCCGCCGTGCAGGCGTCGGTCGGGCCGCTCGGCTCCGAGCACCCGACAACCCTGGGCGAGGAGCTGCGCCGGGCGCATCCGTCGGTGATCCTGGTTCCGGCCGCCGGCCCGGACGAGGACAGCCGGGGGCCGTCGGTGCTCGCGGGCTACTCGGCCGTCTCCACCCGTCCGGACGGCACCGCGCGGAGCACCGTCGGGTTCGGCCGCGACCCGGTTGCGGGTTGGCCCGGCGACTACCTGGTGTGAGGCCGACAGCGCGGTCAGCGCGGCATACCGACAGCGCGCTCGGCAGGACTGGAAGTGACTCCGGTCCCGCCGAGCGCGGCGGTGTGGCTACTGGTGCGGGTTAGCTGCTCGGGGTGACGGTGACCGGCACGGTGGCGACCACGCCGGGGTGCAGCTCGATGGTCACGGTGTGCGCGCCGGTGGTCTTGATGTGCCCGGGCAGGTGCACCCGCTTCTTGTCCACGGTGGGCCCACCGGCGGCCTTGACGGCGTTGGCGACGTCGGCCTGGCTCACCGAGCCGAACAGCTTGCCGCCGTCCCCGGCGCGCGCCTTGAGCGTGACGGCCAGCCCCTCGAGCTGGGCCTTGATCTCGTTGGCGTGGCCCAGGCCGCGGATCTCCCGGGAGTCCTGGGCGCGCTTGATCTGGGTGATCTGCTTCTCCGCGCCCTTGCTCCAGGCGATCGCCGCGCCGCGCGGCACCAGGTAGTTGCGGCCGTAGCCGTCGGCCACGTCGACGATGTCGCCGGGCGCGCCGAGGCCCGCCACCTCACGAGTCAGGATGATCTTCATAGCCGTCCTGCCTTAGCGCGCGGTGGAGGTGTAGGGCAGCAGCGCCATCTCGCGCGCGTTCTTGACCGCCTTGGCGATCTCGCGCTGCTGCTGGGTGCTGACGCCGGTCACCCGCCGGGCGCGGATCTTGCCCCGGTCGGAGATGAACTTGCGCAGCAGGGCGGTGTCCTTGTAGTCGATCGCCTCGATGCGGGAGGTCTTGAGCGGGTTCGACTTCTTCTTGGGCTTGCGTAACGGTGGCTTGGCCATCAGTGGGAACTCCGTCTTCGGTTCAGGAAAGTCGTGCGATCAGTGGAAGAGGTCTAGAAGGGCGGTTCGTCGGAGTAACCGCTGCCGGACGAGGCCGCGGCCGGGCCGGACGAGGCCCACGGGTCATCGGCCGGCGCGCCGCCGCCAGAGCCCTCGGCGCCGAAGCCGCCGCCGGACGAGCCGCGCTGGGTGCGGTTGACCTTGGCCGTGGCGTAGCGCAACGACGGGCCGACCTCGTCGACATCGAGCTCGATGACGGTGCGCTTCTCGCCCTCGCGGGTCTCGAACGAGCGCTGCTTGAGCCGTCCGGTCACCACGACGCGCATGCCGCGCTGCAGGGACTCGGCGACGTTCTCCGCGGCCTGGCGCCAGATCGAGCAGCGCAGGAACAGCGCTTCGCCGTCCTTCCACTCGTTGGTCTGCCGGTCGTAGTTGCGCGGGGTCGAGGCCACCGTGAACGAGGCGACCGCGGCGCCGGACGGGGTGAACCGCAGCTCCGGGTCGGCCGTCAGGTTGCCCACGACGGTGATGACGGTTTCGCCGGCCATCAGGCTGACTTCCGCTCGGCCCGCTTCGCCGTGGCCTTGTCCTGGGCCTTCTTGGACTTGGCCTTCTGCGGGGTGGGCCGCAGCACCTTGGTCCGCAGCACGGACTCGTTGAGGTTCAGCTGCCGGTCCAGCTCGATCACCGACGCGGGCTCGGCGCTCAGGTCGATGACGGCGTAGATGCCCTCGGACTTCTTGTTGATCTCGAACGCCAGCCGGCGGCGGCCCCAGACGTCGACCTTCTCCACGGTGCCGCCATCCTTCTTGATGACGGAGAGGAAGGTGTCCAGGGACGGAGCGATGGTGCGCTCGTCCAGCTCGGGGTCGAGGATGACCATGACTTCGTAATGGCGCATGGGATTAACCCAGCCTCCTGTGGACTTGGCGGCCACGGACGGTCCGTGGCAGGAGGGTGAAGCGGTCTGGTGACACCCGCGCGAAGGCGGGCCACGGGCGGCGGACACCTGACGTCCATCGCCCAGACTGCAACCCTGACAGGTTACCGGCTGGCGTCCGGCGACGGAAATCGGCGGGTCAGGGCCCAGCGCGGGTCAGGGCCCAGCGCGGGTCAGGGCCCAGTCTCAGCGGCGGACCGTCAGCGCTGTGGCTTGACGGGAGCCTTGACCGTCGCTTCGGCCGGCTGCAGCAGGAAGGTGCGGGCGTAGAAGGCGGTGGCGCCCGAGAGCGCCAGGATGGCGAGGATCACCGCGAGGGTGGGCAGCGCGCCCAGCGCGGACCGGGGGCGGGTCGAGGCCAGCTCCACGGTGCGTGGCGAGCCACCGGACTTGACCCCTGGCGCGGAGGAGGAGGCGCCAGCTGGCGCGGCGTTGCCCGCGGCCTGCTGTGGGCCCTGTCCTTGGCCGCCGGCGCTGGTCGACCCGGTGACGGGGACGTAACTGCCCCCGAGACCGCTGCCGGTGCCGTAGCCATCGGGCACGGTGCGGTCGGCCACCGTCGGCCCGGTGGGCTTGTAACTGGTGCCCGGGACGTTCGCCCCGGGTGGCGGGGTGACACCTGGCGAATTGCCGCCGGGCAGACCGGGGACACCCGGAACGCTCGGCAGCCCGGGCACGCTGGGCAGGCCCGGCACCCCGGGAACCGAGGGCAGCGCGCTGTTGATCGGCCCCAGGGCGCCGTTGGCGCTGCTCACCACGCCACCGATCGCGCCGTTGATCCCGCTCGTGATCGGGCTCGGCACGACCGAGGCGGACACGCTCGGCACCGGCAGCTGCACCGCCACCTTGCAGTCCTTGACGTTGCTGGCGACGACCAGCTTGCCCTTCTGGGTGAACCCGAGAACGCCGCTGGTCTTCCAGGTCAGGTCATAGGCCTGCACGCTCGGAAACGGCACGCTGACGCCGGTGTTGGGCACCGGATACGTCTTCGGCGTCGGGGCAGGCGTGGTGTTCGCCTTCGACAGCACCGTCAGGGTCATGCTCTGTCCGAGGCTCAGCACCACTCCCGGTGTGAACTTCACGGTGGTGCCGGGCACGACCGCGATCGAGCCGTTCAACGGCGCCGGGCAGCTGGTTGAGGACATGCCGGTCGCATCCAGCGTGACGGGCGTCGGCGGTGGCGGGGCGGCCGCGCTGGTGCCGCCGAGCAGAAGCAGGCCGGAGCCGGAGACCACGGCCGCCGCGACGGCAACGCCGGCGATGCGACGAGGACTCATCAGCGCTCCCCTCACCCTGTACCGTCTGTGGCGCCTTGGACGTCCTGAAGGTCCGGAAAGGCACCATCTTAGCCTGCCGACCCGCATGCATCGTCCCAGGGCCGACGAAGAACACAACGAAACAGGCGCCCATTGGTCACGCCCACCCAGCGGCCAGCGGCCGAAACCGCCCAAACCGCTCCCGAGAACGGCACGTTGACGCGCAATGGTTTTGGTGGCTGAGGTGTCTGGCTGTCATGAAGGCCCAGTCCCGGCGGCGGCCCATTTCGCGGAGCTCGTGGAGGCTGCACGGACGCCCTGCTCGGCATCGCCTACCTGCCCACCCGGGACCGGCAGGCCGCCGCGGGTGACTGATGTCAGGGCCCGGACGTAACCTAGGCGCCATGGCTGACTCCCTCGTCATCGGCGCGCACGTCGACTCCACCGATCCGCTGGCCGCGGCCGCCCAGGTCGACGCCGCAGCGGTCCAGTTCTTCCTGGCCGACCCGCAGGGCTGGAAGGCGCCGAAGGAGCACCCGCATGCCGACGCGCTCCGGGCCACCGACCTGGCCGTCTACGTGCACGCGCCGTATGTGATCAACGTGGCCACCACCAACAACCGGATCCGGGTCCCGAGCCGCAAGATCCTGGCCCAGCACGCCGCGGCGGCGGCCGCGATCGGCGCGAAGGGGCTGATCGTGCACGGCGGCCACGTCGGCGCCAACGACGACCCGGCGGTCGGCATCGAGAACTGGCGCAAGACCTTCGCCTACCAGGCCGACAGCGGCGGCTTCCCGTTGCCGATCCTGATCGAGAACACCGCCGGTGGCACCGCCGCGATCGCCCGGCACCTGGACCGGATCGCCCAGCTGTGGGACGCGATCGGCGAGTACGGCCCCGGCTTCTGCCTCGACACCTGCCACGCGCACGCCGGCGGCGAGGACCTGACCGGCATCGTCGACCGGGTGAAGGCGATCACCGGCCGGATCGACCTGATCCACGCCAATGACAGCCGCGACACCTTCGACTCCGGCGCCGACCGGCACACCAACCTCGGCACCGGGTTCATCGAGCCCGAGGCGATCGCGGCCATCGTCCGGGCCGCCGGCTGCGACGTGCTGGTCGAGACACCGGCCGCCGGGCAGGCCGAGGACATCAGCTACCTGCGCAGCAAGGCCAGCTAGCAGCCTCCCCGAGCCTCAGCCGCCCGACACCTCCGCATGGACGGCGCTCACCGCATCGCCCACCGGCACGTCCCGCCGCTCGCCGGACTTGCGGTCGCGCAGCTCCACCACGCCGTCGTCCAGCCCGCGCCCGACCACCAGGATCGTCGGGACGCCCAGCAGCTCGGCGTCCTTGAACTTCACCCCGGGCGAGGCCTTGCGGTCATCTAGCAGCACCCGCACCCCCAGCGACACCAGCTCGGTCGCCATCCGCTCGGCCTCGGCCACCGCCGCGGCGTCCTTGCCGGTCGGCACCACGTGCACGTCCGCCGGCGCCACCAACCGCGGCCAGCACAGGCCCGCCTCGTCATAGGTCTGCTCGGCAAGCGCAGCGACGGCCCGGGTGACTCCCACCCCGTAGGAGCCCATCGTGATCGTCACCGGCTTGCCGTCCGGGCCGAGCGCGGTCAGCCCGAAGGTGTCGGCGTACTTGCGGCCCAGCGCGAAGACATGGCCCAGCTCGATGCCACGCGCGATCTGCAGCGGCGAGCCGCAGCGGGCGCACCGGTCGCCGTCGCGGATCTCGACCGCGCCGACCTCGCCGGCCGGGTCGAAGTCCCGCCCGCGCACCACGAAAGCGGTGTGCTTGCCCTCCTCGTTGGCCCCGGTCACCCAGGCGCTGCCCTCGACCACCAGCGGGTCGACCAGGAAGCGCACCTTCAGGTCGGCCAGCAGCTGCGGGCCGATGTAGCCCTTCACCAACTCCGGCACCGCGGCCAGGTCCTCGGCGTCGGCCTGCTCCACCTCGACCGGCTCGAGCTGCCCGGCAAGCCGCTTCATGTCGACCTCGCGGTCCCCGGGCACGCCGACCACCAGCAGCTCCCACCGGTCCGCGCCGGGCTGGTGGGTCTTGAGCACCACGTTCTTCAAGGTGTCCGCTGCGCTGAACTGTCGGGTCGGCAGCCCGTACTCGGCCCAGTCCAGGCTGTTGAGCCGGTCCACCAGCGTCGCGATCGTGGGTGTGTCCGGGGTGTCGAGCACCACGCTGGCCGGCTGGATGGACCCGTCCTGGACGGGCGGGCCGGCGATCTCGACCGCTTCGGTGTTCGCGGCGTAGTCGCAGCTGGTGCACTGGACGAAGGTGTCCTCACCCGAGGGCGTCGGCGCCAGGAACTCCTCCGACGCCGAGCCGCCCATCGCCCCGGACACCGCGAACACGATCCGGTAGTCGAAGCCCAGCCGGCTGAAGATCCGCTCGTAGGCGTCCCGGTGCGCCTGGTAGGACTGCCGCAGGCCCTCGTCGGACAGGTCGAAGGAGTAGGAGTCCTTCATGATGAACTCGCGCCCGCGCAGCACGCCGGCCCTTGGCCGGGCCTCGTCGCGGTACTTGGTCTGGATCTGGTAGAGCGAGAGCGGGTAGTCCTTGTAGGACGAGTACTCGCCCTTGACCAGCAGCGTGAACAGCTCCTCGTGGGTCGGGCCGAGCAGGTAGTCCACGCCCTTGCGGTCCTGCAGCCGGAACAGCGAGTCGCCGTAGTCGGCCCACCGCCCGCTGGCCTCGAAGAGCTCGCGCGGGATCAGCGCCGGGAAGTGCACCTCCTGGGAGCCGATCGAGGCCATCTCCTCGCGGACGACCCGCTCGACGTTGGCCAGCACCGCCATGCCCAGCGGCAGCCACGAGTAGATGCCCGGCGCCACCCGGCGGACGTAGCCGCCGCGGACCAGCAGCCGGTGGCTGGGCACCTCGGCGTCGGTCGGATCATCGCGCAGGGTGCGCAGGAACAGCGTGGACATCCGCAGCAGCACAAGAACTCCAACCGTTTTTCCAGCCCACCGTCACGAGCCGACCGGCCCGCCGGACGAGGTGAAGCCGACCGGGCAAGGTTAACCGAGCCGGTAGGGGCGGTCTGCTGAATTACCGCCGGCCAGCTCGCCGTCCGGGTCGTCGTCCGGTTCGTCTGGGTCGTCGTCGTGCTCGTCCGGGTCGTCGTCCGGTTCGTCCGGGTCGTCGTCCAGCCCGTCCGGGTCGTCGTCGTGCTCGTCCGGGTGGCGTGCCCGGCCCCGGCCGGCGCCGAGCAGCCGATCGGTAGCCGACGTGGCGAACAGCCCGGCCCCGGGATCGGGCTCGTCGGCCGAGCGCACGACATCCAGCTCCGGACGGCGGATGTCGCGCACGATCAGCGCCACCAGCACCAGCAGGGTGGCGTCGCGCAGCAGCAGCACCCAGGTCAGCCCCTCGTAGGGCAGCGCCTTGTTGGGGTCGCTGCCGCCGAGCAGCCAGAGCAGGGTGGCGATCCAGACCGCGATCTCGGTGGCCTGCCAGATCAGCGCGGTGCGCCAGCGCGGCCGGGCCAGCGCCAGCAGCGGCACCAGCCAGATCGAGTACTGCGGGCTCCACACCTTGGTGGTCAACAGGAAGGCGGCCACCGTCAGGAACGCCAGCTGGGCCAGCCGGGGACGGGACGGGGCGGTGAGCGCCAGCCAGCCGACGGCTGCGAGCGCGGCCAGCAGCACCAGCCCGACCGCCAGGCCCGGCGGGGACCAGCCGCTGTCGAGCGGGGAGCCGAAGGTGTGCGGGTAGTAGTGCTTGAGCATCGCCCAGAACGTGCTCGCCTCGGCCGGACGGGACTCGGAGAAGGCGTAGAACTCCTTCCAGCCGGCCGTCCAGGTCAGCGCCACCGGCAGGTTCACCGCTAGCCACGCCCCGGCCGCGGCAGTGGCCGCCCACAGCACCGGACGCCAGCACCGGGTCCGGTAGGCCAGCAGCGCCAGCGGCACGAACAGCAGCGCCGGGTACAGCTTGGCGGCGGCGCCCAGCCCGATCAGCACGCCGGCGGCGACCGGCCGGTCGCGCGCCCAGGCCCACAGCGCGGCCGAGGCGAACGCCATCGCCAGCAGGTCCCAGTTGGAGAAGGCGTGGAAGACCAGCAGCGGGCTGAGCGCCAGGACGGCCGCGTCCCACTGCCGCCGCCGGCCCGCCGCCGCCGCGGTGGCAGCCACCGTGAACAGCCCGCAGACCGCCAGCAGCAGGCAGGTCAGCACGCCGAACACCACGCCCTGGTCCTGGCCCGGCACGGCGCCGCTCTCGGCGAGGGAGTGCCAGGCCCGGGTCAGCTCGGCGGTCAGCCACATGAACCCGCCGGTCAGCACCGGGTACTCCACGGCGTGATCGCGGTAGGGCACCGCACCGGAGGCCAGCCCCTCAGCGCCCCAGAGCGGGATGACGTCGGAGTAGCAGGCATGGGTGTACTGCTTGGAGGCCACCCACTGCCCGTCGGCGCACGGCAGCTTCTCGCCGTAGCCGAGCAGCAGCGTGAACGCCCCGAGCGCCAGCAGCACCCGCAACGGCGTCCACCAGCCGGCGTTGCTGCGGGCGTAGCGCCCCACCGGGCCGCCGACCAGGGCGCTGGCCCGGGCCGCGGTCGGGTCGGTCCGCGACGGCAGCGGCACCTCAGCCGAAGCCGAGGCCGAGGACGGCCGGACCGCCGCGGGAGAGGCGCTCGGCTCGGTCACGGCGACGATCCTCGCACGCTCCCGGCCTAGGGGCGGCGGGTCGGTGTCGCCGAGGCGGGGGCGGCCGCCTTCTTCGTGGACGAGCTGGCCGTCGGTCCCGGCGCGCCGCTGGACCCGGGCGCCGACGTGGACGGGCAGATCGGCAGCCCACAGCTGGTGCTCGGCGTCGGGGTGGGCGTGGCAGAGGTGCTCGGCGGCGCGGACGTGGTCGGCGCGGCGCTGGTGCTCGGCGGCGTGCTCGACACGGTCGGGGTCGGAGACGCGCTGGTGCTCGGCGGCGGCGTGCTGGACGGCTGCGGCTGCCCGATCTGCTGGGTGGTGGGCATCGGCAGCACCGGCTTGCCGTTCAGGTAGCCGTCCATGAACCGCTTCCAGGCGGTGCCGGCCATGTCCCGGCCGTACTCGGAGTTGCCGTTGGCGTCATAGATCGGCTCCACCTTGTCCGAGCCGACCCAGGACGCGACGCTGACCTGCGGGGTGAAGCCGACCGTCCAGCCGTCACTGGAGTCGCCGGTGTCCTGGATGCCGACGGTGCCGGTCTTGGCCGCCACCGGCCGGCCGTCGGCCAGCCCGATGCCCGACCTCTCGGCGACGTCCTTCATCGCCAGGGCGGTGTCGTTGGTGACCCGCTTGTCGAGCACCCGCTTGGCCTTGTCCTTGTGCTGGTAGATCACGTTGCCCTTGGCGTCGGTGACCTTCTGCACGAAGTAGGACTGCCGGGCCAGGCCGCCGTTGGCCAGCGTGGCGTAGGCGACCGCCTGGTCCAGGATCCGGACGGGGTAGTTGCCGATGCCGACGTAGTTGTCGGGGGTGCCGTTGCGCATCAGGGTGGGGGCGCCGGGGTTCGCGCCCGACTCCGATTCGGTGGCCGGAATGCCCAGCGCGTGGGCGGTCTTGACGACGTTGGCCGGCCCCACCAGCGAGGTGAGCTTGCCGAACACCGTGTTCAGCGACAGCGTGGTGGCCCGGCGCAGCGTGTAGGTGCCGTAGTCGGGGTCGGTCGGGTCGTTGGAGAACGGCAGGTTGTCGATGGTCTGCGGCGAGGAGCCGTCGAACATGGACTGGATGGTGAAGGCCGGCTTCACGCCCTTGAGGTTCTGGGACAGGGCAGTGGCGATCACGAACGGCTTGAAACTCGAGCCCGGCGGCCGCCAGGACTGGGCGTAGTCCAGCCCCGCGCCGTTGGCGCCGCCGTAGTAGGCGATCACCCCGCCGGTGTTCGGGTCCACCGCGACCAGCGCCGGGCGCATGTTCTTCTGCTTGCGGGTCAGGTTGGAGTAGGTCTTCTTGATGGCGTCCTGGGCGGTGGCCTGTGCGCCGCGGTCGATGGTGGTCTGGATTCGCAGCCCGCGGGTGTTGATGGTGGCCGGGTCCACCCCGTCGGCGCTGAGTTCGGACTTCACCTGGCGCCAGACCAGGCCGAGCGGGCCGTCCAGCGCGGAGCTGGAGTTGCGGATCTTGACGGTGGCCGGGAACTTCAGCGCGGCAGCCTGGTCGCGTCCGAGCTTGCCGGTGCTGACCATGCCGTCCACCACGTACTGCCAGCGGCCCTTGGACGCCGACGGGGTGACCGTCGGGTCGAAGTACTCCGGGGACTTGATCACCGTGGCCAGCAGCGCGCCCTGGGCGACGTTGACCTTGTCCACCGAGACGCCGAAGTAGGCCCGGGAGGCGGCCTCGATGCCGTAGGCGCCGCGTCCGAAGTAGATGGTGTTGAGGTAGCTCTCCAGGATCTCGTCCTTGGAGTACTGCCGGCTGAGCTTGAGCGAGATCGCCAGCTCCTTGAGCTTGCGGCTCAGGGTCTTCTCGGAGTTGAGGTAGGCATTCTTGACGTACTGCTGGGTGATGGTCGAGCCGCCCTGGGTCTCGCCGCCCCGCAGGTCGTTGATGGCCGCCCGCATGGTGCCCTTGATCGAGATGCCGGGCTCGGAGTAGAAGCCACGGTCCTCGGCGGCGATCACCGCGTCGCGCACGTGCCCGGGGACCTTGGACAGCGGCACGATGATCCGGTTCTCGCCGCCGTCGATGGTGGCCATGGTCGAGCCGTCGGCGTACTGCACGATCGCGGACTGGTTGGTCTGCAGCTCCGCGGGGCTCGGGACGCGGGCGACCGAGTACACGCCGACGGCCACCACGGTGGCCAGCAGCGCCAGCAGCCCGAGCAGACCGGTCAGCACCAGGCCGATCCGGCGCAGCACCCGCTTCTGGCGGCTCATCTTGGCCAGCCGGCGCTTCTTGGCCGCCCGGCGTTGCTGCCACCGGCTCGGCTGGTTCGCGGCCCGCCGGGCCGGGCCCTTGCCGGGCACGGATCGGGACTGCTGAGGCGCGGAGGAACCCGCCACGAAGAACTCCTTCTTGCTCAGCGCCACATCAGGTGGATCAGCGCTCCATCAGGTGGATCGGGAATTACTGCTGGTGTCTACTGCTCAATGTCGGCCACTCGGGCCCATCACTGAGCACAACACGCCAGCCGGGCTGGCGGACTACTCGCAGGGTACGGGGTGTTGCTGGGTGCCCACGGTGGGGCCAAAGCCCGCATTCGGGCGCCTGGGCCGGCCATTTCTCGACCCGCCCGGGGCGTGTTCCACTCGACTGAGTGTAGGTGATATCTCGACCTGATGTATCGTGCTGATATATCGGGTCGAGAGGAGGGCAGCACCATGTTGGAGATCCCCATCCTCGGCCTGCTCAGTGAGGCCCCGATGCACGGCTACGAGCTGCGCAAGCGGCTCTCGGCGCTCCTCGGGACGTTCCGGGCGTTCTCCTACGGCTCGCTGTACCCGTCCCTGCGGCGGTTGCAGGAAGCCGGCTGGATCGATGAGGAGGACGTGCCGATCGAGGAGCCGGCCGGTGGCTTCGGCACCCGGTCCCGGCGCGGCAAGCGGGTCTACCGGCTCACCGCCGAGGGCAAGGAGCACTTCGCGGCGCTGCTGGCCGAGGTGGGCCCCGATGCCTACGACGACGAGGGCTTCGGCACCCGGCTCGCCTTCTTCGCCCAGACCCGCTCGGACATCCGGCTGCAGATCCTGGAGGGGCGCAAGCAGCGGATGACCGAGCAGGCCGACGGCATGCGCAGCTCGCTGGCCCGCACCCGGGAGCGGCTGGACCGCTACACCCTCCAGCTGCAGGAACACGGCCTGGAATCGGCGGATCGCGAGGTCCGCTGGCTCAACGAATTGATCGAAACCGAGCGTCGCGGGCCCAACCCCAGCCCCTGACGACGGCCCTGACCACGAAGACCGACCGCCACGCCAGTTCAAGACCAGCCAGGTGCGGCACCCAACAACCAAGGAGGAACCCGATGGGTTCGCAAGACAACCAGAACGGCTCCGGCGGCGGTGCCATCCGGGTAGCCATCGTCGGTGTCGGCAACTGCGCCGCATCGCTGGTGCAGGGCGTGCACTACTACCGCGACGCGGACCCGTCCGCGCCGGTGCCCGGTCTGATGCACGTCAAGTTCGGCCCGTACCACGTCAGTGACATCAACTTCGTCGCCGCCTTCGACGTCGACGCCAAGAAGGTCGGCCGGGACCTCTCCGAGGCCATCGTGGCGTCGGAGAACAACACCATCAAGCTGTGCGACGTCCCGCCGCTGGACGTCCCGGTGCTGCGCGGCCCGACCCTGGACGGCCTCGGCAAGTACTACCGGCTCACCATCGACGAGTCCGACGAGGAGCCGGTGGACGTGGTCAAGGTCCTCAAGGACCAGGCCGTCGACGTGATGATCTGCTACCTGCCGGTGGGCTCGGAGGACGCGGCGAAGTTCTACGCCCAGTGCGCCATCGACGCCAAGGTCGCCTTCGTCAACGCGCTGCCGGTGTTCATCGCCGGCACCCCGGAGTGGGCGGCCAAGTTCGAGGCGGCCGGCGTGCCGATCGTCGGCGACGACATCAAGTCCCAGGTCGGCGCCACCATCACCCACCGGGTGCTGGCCAAGCTGTTCGAGGACCGGGGCGTGGTGCTCGACCGCACCTACCAGCTCAACGTCGGCGGCAACATGGACTTCAAGAACATGCTCGAGCGCGACCGGCTGGAGTCGAAGAAGATCTCCAAGACCCAGGCCGTCACCTCCAACATCGACCACGACCTGGGCTCGCGCAACGTGCACATCGGCCCGTCGGACTACGTCCAGTGGCTCGATGACCGCAAGTGGGCCTACGTCCGGCTCGAGGGCCGCGCGTTCGGCGAGGTGCCGCTGAACCTGGAGTACAAGCTCGAGGTCTGGGACTCCCCGAACTCGGCCGGCATCATCATCGACGCGCTGCGGGC
>NZ_DASVSG010000130.1:0-3191 GCF_036388195.1 Jatrophihabitans sp.
TCACACCTTCCACCCGATTCAAGTGCGCTCAGGCAGACTGGCGCCGTGACGGACACCGACCAGGCGCCGCGCGTAAGCCGGCACGACTACGGCAGCGACCCATCCCAGTACGGCGAGCTGTACCGGCCGGCCGGTCCAAGGCGGCCGGGCACCGTGGTCGTGATCCACGGCGGGTTCTGGAAGGCCCAGTACGCCGCCGACCTGGGCCAGCCGCTGGCCGCTGACCTCGCCGGCCGGGGCTGGGCCGCCTGGAACCTGGAATACCGCCGGGTCGGCAACGGCGGCGGCTGGCCGGCCACCCTGTCCGACGTGGCGGCCGGCATCGACCTGCTCGCCGGGCTGAGTGACCTCGATCTGGACCGGGTGGTGGCCATCGGGCATTCCGCCGGTGGCCACCTCGCTGCCTGGGCCGCCAGCCGGCCGGGCCTACCTACCGGCACTCCGGGCGCGGCGCCCCGGGTGCGGGTGACCGGGGTGATCTCCCAGGCCGGTGTGCTGGATCTGATCCAGGGGGCCGCTGACGACCTCGGCGACGGCGCGGTGGCCCGGCTGTTGGAAGGCATGCCGGACGAGGTCCCCGACCGCTACCGGCTGGCCAGCCCGCGGGAGCGGTTGCCGCTGGGCGTTCCGGTCCGCTGCCTGCACGCCCGCGACGACGACACGGTGCCGTTCTCCCAGAGCGTGGACTACGTGCAGGCGGCGCGGGCGGCCGGTGACGACGCCAGCCTGGTCGAGGTGACCAGCGGGCACTTCGGGGTGATCGACCCGGCCGCCCCGGCCTGGCAGGCGGCCCTCGACCAGCTGCCGGGCCTGCTCGCCGGCTGACCCGGTGCAATCCCGGCGCAACTCGGCGCCATCCCGGCGCAACTCGGCGTCACCCCGACGCAACTCGGCGCGCCAACTCGGCGCCATCCCGGCGAAACCCCGCCGTCAGCGCCCGGCAGCCCCGCCACCTCGAAAGGCGCGGTCGGGACGGCACCCGGTTACCGTGTAGTAACACAGCGGGGTCCAAGGAGATGGTGATGGCTACCGAGGCATACGTCTACGACTCGATCCGCACGCCGCGGGGCCGTGGCAAGCACACCGGGTCGCTGTACGAGGCGAAGCCGATCTCGCTGCTGGTCGGCCTGATCGACGAGATCCAGCGGCGCAACCCGAGCCTGGACCCGGCCCGGATCGAGGACGTGATCCTCGGCGTGGTGTCCCCGATCGGCGACCAGGGCGCAGTGATCGCCCGCACCGCCGCGCTCGCCGCCGGGCTGACGACCTCGGGCGCGGGCGTCCAGGTCAACCGGTTCTGCGCCTCCGGGCTGGAAGCGGTCAACCTGGCCGCCCAGAAGGTCCGCTCCGGGTGGGAGGATCTGCTGCTGGCCGGCGGGGTCGAGTCGATGTCCCGGGTCCCGATGGGATCCGACGGCGGCGCCTGGGCAATGGACCCGGAGACCTCCTACGCCACCAGCTTCGTTCCGCAGGGGATCAGCGCCGACCTGATCGCCACGCTGGAGGGCTTCAGCCGGGATGACGTCGACACCTTCGCCGCGGACTCCCAGACCAAGGCGGCCAAGGCGCAGGCCGACGGTGCGTTCGGCCGGTCGCTGGTCCCGGTGCGCGACCGCAACGGGCTCACCCTGCTCGACCATGACGAGTTCCCCCGGCCCGGCACCACCGTCGAGACGCTGGGCAAGCTGCCGTCCTCGTTCGAAGGCATCGGCTCGATGGGCGGCTTCGACGCGGTCGCCCAGCAGAAGTACCACTGGGTCGGCCCGATCAACCACGTGCACACCGCGGGCAACTCCTCGGGCATCGTCGACGGCGCGGCGCTGCTGCTGATCGGCAGCGAGCAGGCCGGCGCCGAGCTGGGCCTGACCCCGCGAGCCCGGATCGTCTCGACCGGCGTGGTGGCCCAGGAGCCGACGATCATGCTCACCGGCCCGGCGCCGGCCGCCCGCAAGGCGCTGGCCAAGGCAGGCCTGGGCAGCGAGCAGATCGAGCTGTTCGAGGTCAACGAGGCGTTCGCCGCCGTCGTCCTGAAGTTCCTGCGCGACCTGGACCTGCCCGCCGAGAAGGTGAACGTCAACGGCGGGGCGATCGCGCTGGGCCACCCGCTCGGCGCGACCGGGGCGATGATCCTCGGAACCCTGATCGACGAGCTGGAACGCCGGGACCAGCGGTACGGCCTGGCCACGCTGTGCGTCGGGGGCGGCATGGGCGTCGCGACGATCGTCGAGCGCGTCTGATGACCGGCACCACCGACCTGGCCGGGACGACCGGCGCCACCGGCATGATCGGCTGGGACCGCGACGCCGACGGCATCGTGACGCTGACCATGGATGATCCCGGGCAGCGCGCCAACATCATGAACACCGCCTTCCGGGAGTCCCTCGGCCCGATCGTCGACCGGCTCTACGCCGAGCAGGACGCGATCACCGGGGTGATCCTGACCTCTGCCAAGGACACCTTCTTCGCCGGCGGCGACCTGCGGCTGCTCAGCCAGGTCACCGACGAGACCGCGGCCGAGTTCTTCGCCGCCGCCGAGAAGCTCAAGGGCGAGCTGCGCAGGCTGGAGACCTTTCCCCGGCCGGTGGTTGCGGCCCTCAACGGCTCCGCGCTGGGCGGCGGCCTGGAGATCGCGCTGGCCTGTCACCACCGGGTCGCGCTGGAGCGTCCGAAGGCCGAGTTCGGCTTTCCCGAGGTCACCCTCGGCCTGCTGCCCGGCGCCGGCGGGGTGGTCCGCACCGTCCGGATGCTCGGAATCGCCGACGCCCTGATGAAGCTGCTGCTCCAGGGCCAGCGGCTGGCGCCTGCCGACGCGGTCGCCACCGGGATCGTCGACGAGCTGGCCAGCTCGCCCGAAGACCTGCTTGCCGCGGCCCGGCGCTGGATCGCCGCGAACTCCATGCCGGCTCAGCCCTGGGACCGCAAGGGATACAAGATCCCCGGGGGGACGCCGGCCAACCCGTCCTTCGCCGCGATGCTGCCTGCCTTTCCGGCCAACCTGCGCAAGCAGCTCAAGGGCGCCCCCATGCCGGCGCCGCACCACATCCTGGCCGCCGCGGTGGAGGGCAGCCAGGTCGACGTCGACACCGCGCTGCGGATCGAGACCCGCTACCTGACCGACCTGGTACGCGGCCAGGTCGCCAAGAACATGATCTCGGCGTTCTGGTTCGACCTGAACTCGATCAACTCCGGCG
>NZ_DASVSG010000131.1:0-27087 GCF_036388195.1 Jatrophihabitans sp.
GCCGAGCAGGCCGAGCATGAACAGCCAGTTCACCCAGGTGTCGCCGGCCATCGAGTGGAACGTCGAGCTCAACGGGCCGACCTCCACCGAGGACAGGAATCCCTTGGTGGGCGAGCCGCCGTTGATCCAGGCCTTGGCCGCGGGCGTGGAGTAGTGCAGGCCGAAGGTCTTGTCCAGGAACGCCCACAGGAAGACCAAGCCGGTCATGATCCGGAGCACGGCCAGCGCCTTGGCAGCGGTCGAAGTGACGACCGCGCCAGGAATCACCAGGTCCTCGTGCGGGTAGGACGATTGGGTTCCGCGTTGCATCGTCATGATCTTCTTCCTTCCTCAGTGGGTGTGACTTCAGTGTGCTGATCAGGCAGCCCTGCCACCGGAGGCCGAAGGCCTTAGCCTGTGGGACGAAAGTCCTTGACCTCACCTGCCACACTCAGCCCGCGGTTGCTCGGTGGAACGGGCGGCAGGCCCAGGATGGAGTACGCAGAGCCCAGGCTCCTAGCTGACCGGCTCCTTGGCTTGACCCAGCCCGTTCGAGGCCAGCCAGCTCTGTGATGACGATGGCGGGATGAGCAACGTCGGAGCGTGCCTGACCTGCAGGGCGGTGTCCACCACTGTGTCCAGGGTTGGCCCCGGCGCGTCGGCGGCGGGACCGCTTCCCAGAATGAGCAGGGGGACGCCGGCGGCGTATTCGCGCAGAGCCGAGCGAGCATCGCCGGCCCGCAACTGGATGGACACACCCACAGCCGGAAACCGCTTCGTCCAGGCGGCCAGGAACAGATCCACAGCCAGCTGCTCCTCGGCTTCGGCCCGGGCAACGCTGGCGCCAGATCGCGGCTGCCATGCGCGCAGCGCGATCAGCCCACTGCGCCGCTCGGCCGCCGCCTCAAATCCGGCCTCGATCGTTGCGTCGTCATTGGCCAGGTCTCGCAGCAGGACAGTCACCGGCGCGTGCTGCGGCGCCGTGGGGGGCGGCTGGTCGGCTATGACCAGCACCGGACAGCTCGAACGCTGTGCCAACCGGCTCAGAGCCGACCGGCTGCCAGGCCGGTGTGGAGAGCCGACCACGATCAGATCCGCCTCGGCGGCAGCCGTGGCAAGCACGCGGGCCGCCGGGCGCCGAACGACTTCGTCGTCCACCACCAGGTCGGGCCGCTTCCTGCGCAGCATGGCCGCGGCGTAGGCAGCGTGCCGCGCCGAGGCCGCATAGAGCAGGTCGTCGTTGTCGTCGGGCAGTTGCCAGTCCGTGGCAGCGTAGGGCCACGAGCCGTAAGCGTGCACCAAATGCACGACGTCTCCGGAGCGGGCCACCGCCGCGACCCAGTCCACAAGCTGAACCGCGCCCTGGTCGCCGATCCCGACGGTTATCGTCCGCTTCGGCCGGGCCATGGCGCTCTGCGAGCCGCCGGTCACGCTGAGCTTGGCGGTGGCGGTGGCGGCGTCATGCCGTGGATGACGAGGACCGGGCTGTTGGCGTGCTCGGCGCAGGCAGCGCTGACCGAACCGAGCAGCAGGCCGGCGAAGCCGCCATGGCCACGACTGCCGACCACCAGCATCCGAGCCCCGCCGCTCATCTCGATCAGGGTATGCGCTGCGCCACCCTCACGCACCGTCATGATCATGCCTTCGGGCGTCGTGGGACCGAACACCTCCGCCACGGTATCGGTCAACACTCGGCGTGCCTCCTCCGCAGGGTTCCAGTCGGGCGGAAAGGCTGCCCAGCCGGCCGCGCCTGCGCCGTAGGCTGAAATCCACTGCCAGACCATGGTCACCTCCAGCGTGCTGCCGGTCACGTCAGCCATGAACCTTGCCCATCGCAACGCCTCATGCGATGGCTTGGATCCGTCTACGCCGACAACGACCCGGTCACTGGCCTGGGCGCTTTCCTCAATACTCATCGATCTCTCCTTGTTGTTTCGGCGATCGGTTCAGCGGGACACGGTCGTGCTGTGATCTGTTCACTGGGTTACCTACGCAGGACGTCAGTGATCCGGCTTCAGAACTGGAAGACCACCCGGGCCGGAATCGCTCCGGAGAGAACGTCCTCGATCGACTGGTTGATCTCGTCGAGCTTGCGGTCGACGGTGATGACCTTGGTGCGTCCCGCGGCGTGCAGTTTGAAGACATCGGCAAGGTCATTGCGCGTTCCCACGATCGAGCCGATGACGGTCTTGCCGTTCAGAACGGTGTCGAAGATGGGCAGGTTCAAGGTCGCGTTGCCGGCCGGCAATGCGACGCAGACCAGTCGGCCGCCGCGTCGCAGGGAGCGGTAAGCCTGGTCGAAGGACGCGGCAGAGGCAGCCAACGCGACGGCGACATCCGCACCGCCCAGCTCCTGGATGGCTGCAACCGGATCGGTGGTGCGGGCGTTGATCACATGGTCTGCCCCGAGTTCGGTGGCCATCGCCAATTTCGTGTCCTCGATGTCAACACCGATCACGAAGCCCCCGGCGATCCGGGCGTATTGCAGCGCCAGGTGCCCTAAGCCTCCGACACCGAAGATTGCCACTGTTTCAGCGGGGGCTACCCGGGCCACCTTGATTGCCTTGTAGGTGGTGACCCCGGCACAGCTGAGGGGCGCGGCGTCGGTGGAGGAAACCGCGTCAGGCACTGGTGTGACATAGGCGGCTGCGGCCACGGCGTACTCCGCCAATGCGCCGTTGATCGAGTAGCCGGAGTTCTCCTGCGACTCGCACAAGGTTTCCCAACCTCCCATGCAGTGCCGGCAGCACCCGCAAGCCGAACCGAGCCAGGCAATCGCCACCCGGTCGCCTACCGAGCGGGTGGTCACTCCGGCGCCGAGCGCTTCGATGTGGCCGATGCCCTCGTGGCCGGGGATGAACGGTGGCCGTGGTTTGACCGGCCAGTCGCCGTGCGCGGCGTGGATATCGGTGTGGCACAGACCGCTGCTCTCCATTCTCACCAACACCTGACCGTGGCCCGGCGTGGGAACAGGAACATCCTGGATCTCCAGGGCGGAGTTGAAGTCGGTGACAACGACGGCTTTCATGATTGCTCCTACTCATGTGTCGAGGCGGGCTTACCGCGCGGTTGGGCCGCGCAGTGGTGGTAAGCCGTCCCACCACCAAGTGAAGTCGGCCGGCGACCGGATAGGCAGGGCCGAACGTCCCGTGGTTCACGGTCCCTGCGACCCCGCCAGCTCCGATGACCAGGCCATGTGAGGGCTTTCGGCCCTGCCGGGATCCGCGGGCAACGGTGAGAGTGAAGTCATGACCTCTGGACAGCTGATCGACGCCGATGCCTTGCGTACCAACGGCGGCATGGTGCACATTCGCTCTGCATGCCC
This sequence comes from Jatrophihabitans sp., assembly GCF_036388195.1. GTDB lineage: Bacteria > Actinomycetota > Actinomycetes > Mycobacteriales > Jatrophihabitantaceae > Jatrophihabitans_A. Next base: position 3,305 of record NZ_DASVSG010000131.1, read on the forward strand.
CACGGACCATGACGCGCTGGTGGCCCTGAACGCGGCCGCATCCGACCGGTCCATCTACCTGCGGTTCTTCGCCGCCAACAGGCTGGCAGCCGACAGCTACGTCGACGTCCTGCTGCAACCGGCCAGCCCGAGGCATCACGCATTGGTCGCCGAGATCGGCGGAACCGTCATCGGTGTCGCTGCGCTGGACTGCGACAGCGATGACAGCGCCGAGATCGGGCTGTTGATCTGCGACGCGCATCAGCACGAAGGGATCGGCACCCTGCTGCTGGAACACCTGGCAGCCATCGGCCGGCGGATGGGGATCAAGCAGTTCGTGGCAGAGGTGCTGGCCGGCAACAGCGCGATGGTGCAGGCGCTGCGAGGCCTCGGGTTCGCCTTCACCGGCCACCTCGATTTCGGTGTCACCCGCTACCTGATCGACCTGTACCCCAGCGAGACGATGGTGACGGCGATGGACAGCCGCGACCGGACCGCGGAGCTGGCCAGCCTGCGCCCGCTGCTGCGGCCGGCCTCGGTGGCGGTGATCGGAGCCGGTCGCCGCGAGCAGTCGGTAGGCCATCAGGTCCTGCGCAACATCCTGCGAGGCGGGTACGCCGGCAGCCTCTACGTGGTGAACCCGGGCCACTCCCAGGTGCTCGGGGTGCCGTGCTTCCCGTCCGCCGGCGAGCTCCCGGAGCCGCCGGACCTGGCGGTCATCGCCGTCCCCGCCGAGAAGGTGCTGCAGACCGCGACCGACTGCGGGCGGCGTGGCACGGGCGCGCTGATGGTGCTGAGCTCGGGCTTCGGCGAGTCCGGCGCGCAGGGCTCCGCCGAGCAGGACCGGTTGGTGGCCATCACCCGGCAGTACGGGATGCGATTGGTGGGCCCCAACTGCCTGGGCCTGATCGACACCGACGAGACGGTGAGGCTGAACGCTACTTTCGCGCCGCTCTCGCTCACCCCCGGCGGGTTGGCGTTGGTGTCACAGTCCGGTGCTCTGGGCATTGCGGTGCTGCGGGCCAGCGAGCGGGTCGGCCTGGGCATCTCGCAATTCGTGTCGGTGGGCAACAAGGCCGATGTCAGCGGCAACGACCTGCTGATGTGCTGGGAGGCCGATGAGCGCACCCAGGTGATCGGCCTGTATCTGGAATCCTTCGGCAACCCCCGCAGGTTCGCCAGAATCGCCCGCCGGGTGTCACGGACCAAGCCGATCCTGGCGATCAAGGCCGGGCGATCGGAAGCCGGTCAACGAGCCGGTCAGTCGCACACAGCGGCTGCGGCGTCCTTGGACGTGGTGGTGGACGCGTTGTTCGATCAGGCCGGCGTGGTCCGGGTGGACACCATGGAGCAGTTGCTCGACGCGGTTCGGGCGTTGTCTGACCAGCCGCTGCCGGCTGGGCCACGGGTCGGGATAATCGGCAACTCCGGTGGCCCTGGGATCCTGGCGGCCGATGCCGCCACCGCTGCCGGACTGGTGGTCGCCGAACTCAGCGACGAGCTGAGGGCCATGCTCACCAGCGCCGCTCCGACGGCTGCCTCCACCCAGAACCCGGTCGACCTCGGCGCCGCGATACAGCCGTCGCAGACCAGAGCGGCGATCGAAGCCCTCCTGAACTCCGGAGAGGTCGATTCGGTGCTTGCGGTGTTCACCGAGACTTTGGTGGGTGATCCCGTCGAGCTCACCCATGCCGTGGGCCACGCGACCGGCTGTTCGGTCAGGCCGCTCGTGCTCGTCCAGGTCGGCGAGCAGGACCGGTCCCTCCGGCTGCCCTGCATCGAGCGGCCGCTGCCGGTGTTCAGCTTTCCCGAGCGGGCAGCCCAAGCCCTGGCGGCTGCGTGGCGCTACGCCCGGATCCGCCGGTTGCCGCAGGCCGAGGTCCGCTGCCCTCCGGAGGTGGATGTCGACGGCGCCCACCTGCTGATCAGCACCTGGTTGGCGGCCGGGCCGTCCTGGCTCGGCGCCAGTGCCACCGCCACCCTGCTCGGGATGTACGGCATCGAGCTCTGTCCGCAGCGGGTGGTCACCTCGATCGAGGACGCCGTGTCGGCTGCGGCCGAATTCGGCTTCCCGGTAGCGATGAAGCTTGCCGACGGCACCGTGCACAAGACCGAGGTCGGCGGCGTCCGCACCGACCTGGCCGACGCCGCCATGGTGCGGGCCGCGTACTCGGAGATGGTCACCGGCCGCGCCGTCGACATCCTCGTGCAGCCCATGGTGGCTGGTGGGACCGAGCTCATCGTGGGCGGCCTTCAGGATCGCCAGTTCGGGCCGGTCGTGATGGTCGGAGCTGGCGGTATCTTCGCCGACCTGCTGGCTGACCGGCAGTTCCGGCTGGCGCCGGTCGGCGCGGCAGATGCCGAGGCGATGATCGCCGAGCTGCGCTTGGGAAAGCTGCTCGATGGTTATCGCGGCCGCCCGCCGGTGTCACGGCCGGCGTTGGCACAGCTGCTGGTCCGCCTCGGATGGCTGGTGGAGAACCATCCGGAGATCGCCGAGATCGACCTGAACCCGGTGATCGGGCGAGGCGCTCAACTGGTGGCAGTCGATGCCAAGATCCGGCTAGCGGCCGCCGCCCCCCGCCTGGACGTCACCGTCCGGCAGCTTTCTCCGACAGCCGCTCAAAGGTTGGCTGCCGGCGGTGAGCAGCGCTGATTCCACCCACACGGAACCGAACCGACCAACAGGAGAATGTCATGCGAGCAGCGATCGTCTACGAGTCCATCTACGGCAACACCCACGACATTGCCGAGGCCATCGCGGCCGGGCTGCGGGCGCGAGCCGAGGTCAGCGTGCTGTCGGTGCGCGATGCCGATCACCGCCAGCTGACCGGGATCGACCTGCTGGTGGTCGGTGGCCCGACCCACGTTCGGGGGATGACCCGCGGCAGCACCCGGGAGCAGGCCATCACCGACGGGCTGGACAAGGGGCTGCGCACCGAGGCCCGGCACGGCGACCCGGGAGTGCGTGAGTGGCTGACCGGGATCAGCGCCACCGATCTGCAGACGGCGGCTTTTGACACCCGCATCAAGGCCCCGTCGATCGTCACCGGCGGCGCGACGCACGGCATCGTGCGACGGCTGCGCCAGCACGGCCTGCCGCTGATCGCCGAGCCGGCCAGCTTCTATGTCAACCGGGACAACCAGCTCCTGGAAGGCGAGATCGACCGGGCACGCCGGTGGGGCAGCGACCTCGGCGAGTTGGCAGCCAAGCAGGCTCAGCGCCAGGCGGTGACGTGACCATGACGGCCCGTTCGACATCCGCATCCATGGCCGCGGCGGCCAAGGCATCGTGACGATGTCAGCCCTCGGTCCATGGCGTTCGGACGTCCGTGCCCCATGGGGACCCGAGGTGGGCTTCACATCCGCTCGCTTCACGCTGTCGGACGGGCTTCCTGCGAGTGAATGCCTGGACACCTCCACTACGCCAGGAAGTCCTCCCACCCTTCAGGCCACCACGCCGTCAATAACCTGTCAGATCACGACAGCTAACCGGCTCATTTCCGGCGTGGCCGGAGCTCTCGATCACCGGCGCTAGGGTGGCTCAGCGACGCGTCCAGCCAGAGCACACCGGTCCTGCGCGTGCAGTGCGAACCGGGGGTGGGCGTGCGGGCATTGGTGGTCGAGCAGGGATTCAGCCGCGGCGCGCTGGCAGCGGTGCGCGCGCTGGCGCAGGCCGGCTGGCAGGTCGGCGTGGCCGCGCCGGACGGCCGCGGCCTGGCGTCCTCGTCGCGCGCCTGCTGGCGCAGCCACCGGGTGCCCGCTGCCCATCAGGACCAACCGGCGTTCCTCGACGCGGTGGCCCGGGCGGTGGCCGACGGCGGCTACGAGGTGGTCTTCGGCGCGGGCGAGGCCGAGGTGCTGACGCTGTCGGAGCACCGTCGCGCAGTGCCGGCCGTAGTGCCGCACGCCGATCACCAGGTCGTGCTCAACGCCCTGGACAAGGCCCGGCTGACCGAGGCCGCGGTAGCCGCTGGTTTCCAGGTGCCGCGATCACTGGCGCCGGACGCGCTCTCGGACGAGGCCCGGCCGGTGGTGGTGAAGGCCCGGATGCACGCCCGGCCCGGTCAGGCCGGCGCTCCGCCCCGCATCGACACCAACGTGGTGGTCGGCGCCACGGCCACTCGCCGCCGGGTCGCCGACATCGCCGCGCTGGGCGGCGAGGCCGAGGTGCAGGAGTTCCTCGACGGCCGGTTGATGGCCTACGCCGCGGTGACCACCGCCGAGGGCAGGGAGGTGGTCGCCCAGTCGATGCAGATCGCCTCCCGAGTCTGGCCGCCCGGCGCCGGCGCCAGCTGCCGCGCGGTCAGCGTGCCGGTCGATCCGGAGCTGGCCGGGCGGGCGGCGGACCTGCTCGGCGCTCTTGGCTGGTTCGGCCTTGCCGAGCTGCAGTTCCTCGTGCCGGCCGACGGGATCCCGCGGCTGATCGACCTCAACGGCCGCTTCTACGGCTCGCTGGCGCTGGCGGTACGGGCCGGCGCCAACCTTCCGGCGGCCTGGGCGGCGCTGGCCACCGGCCGGGACGTCGCCCCGGTGACCGCGGCGGCCGGCGTCCGGTACTCCTGGTGGGAGGGCGACCTGCAACGCGCGCTGCTGGAACGGCGCGGTGGCCTGGCCCGGGACCTGGCGGGCACCCTGCGTGCCGGAGTCGGCGCGGCGCACAGCATCGGCCGGTGGCGTGACCCGGCGCCGGCGCTGGCCCAGGCCCGCCGGCTGATCGCCGACCGCCGCGCCACTCACTGATCGCCGATCGCCACTCACTGATCGCCGACCGCCGCGCCACCCACTGATCGCCGATCGCCACGCACTGATCGCCGATCGTCGCTGACAGCCCCCCGAAACGCCCCAAGTCAGGAATACTGGGGGGTCGAAGGGAGTTGAGAATGGTATGCGAGGCGACAGCGTAGAGATCGTCATCGATGCCGGCGAAGGCAGCCGGACCTACACCATCACCGCCACCCGGGCCGGTCGCCGGGTCGAGGTCAGCCACGGCCGCGGCCTGGTCGAGGTCACCGAGGTGACCAGGGGCGGCACCCCCGTGCGCACCGCGCGGTTCATGAGCGGCCGGGTGATCGCCGTGGTGGAGCACAAGGCGGCAGATGCCGCGCTCGCCGACGACTCGTCGGTGACCCCGCTGCACCGCCCCGCCTGAGCCCTGAGTCGCGATCAGCCGAGGTTCTCCTGGCGCTCCTCCTTGACCCGGTGTGGCACCCGTAGCAGCCGTACCGAGGTCACCAGCACCAGGCCACCCACCAGGTTGCCGAAGCTGGACCAGAGCAGCGCCCCGAACCAGTCGGCCCAGTTGTAGTCCGCGCCGCCACTGAGCAGCCCGGCGAACATCAGGATCGAGTCGAGCACCGAGTGGAACAGCTGCCCGGCGACCAGCACGAACGACATCAGCACGGCCGGCACGAGCTTGACTCCCATGTCGTCGCTGGCATGCTGCATCCGGGTCAGCAGCGTGATGACGGTGCCGGCCAGCACCGCCAGGAAGAACGAGCGCCAAGACACGCCTAGGTGGGCGTAATGCGCGCCGGCCTCGACCGCGGTCGGCCGGACGTCCGGCAGGGCCACCGCGATCATGCCGGCCATCACGAAGCCGCCGGCCAGGTTCAGCGTCAAAGTCACGCCCCACAACCGCGCCAGTTGCCTGATCGAGCCCCGGCCGGCGACCACGGCGGTGACCGGCACCAGGAAGTTCTCGGTGAACAGCTCGCTGCGCGCCATCAGCAACGCCACGAACCCGATGGTGAACGCCAGCGCGGCGAGCAGCGAGTTGCCGGTCTCGTGCTTGACCACCAGGTAGGCCAGCACGCCGACCCCGACATCGATCCCGCCCAGGAACCCGGTGGCCAGCAGCGGCAGCAAGGGGCGGGAGAGCCGATCGTCGCCCTCTTGCACCAGCCGGTCGAAGGCCTCCTCGATCTCCGGCTCCTCGCGGGAGCCGACCGGCGCGGTGAAGGTGGCCGCGCTGCCGGACGGTCGTTGCATGGCTACCCCTGCACTCGGCGTCGATGCCCGCTGGCAGCTCAGTCGCCCCGACCCCGTTCCTGCGAGCCTACCTACGCGGCACGCCCGAGCGGCGCGGTCGGCGCCAACCAGGCCGGCTGGCCGACCACAATGGGGACATGGAGCGGATCAACGACCGGCTGCTGAACTGGGCCTCCATCCTGGAGGGCCAGACCCGCGCTCAAGCCGAGGCGACCAGCCAGATGCCGTTCATCTTTCCGCACCTTGCGCTGATGCCCGACGCGCATCTGGGCAAGGGGGCGACGGTCGGCTCGGTCATCCCCACCGTCGAAGCGATCATGCCGGCGGCTGTCGGCGTCGACATCGGCTGCGGCATGCTCGCGGTGCGGACCCAGCACCACGGCCGGGACCTGCCCGCCGACCGTTCCGCGCTGCACCGGGCGATCAGCGCGGCGATCCCGCTGTCGGCCGGCAAGTACAACAAGTCCGTCAAGAGCAGCGCCGAGCCGCGGATCGCCGAGCTGGAGGCGCTGGCCGGCGTCGACCAGGCACAGGCGGCCAGCCCGAACTGGCGGCTGCAGCTGGGCAGCCTGGGCTCGGGCAACCACTTCCTCGAGGTGAGCCTGGACGAGGCCGACCGGGTCTGGTTGTTCCTGCACTCCGGCTCACGCGGGGTGGGCAACAAGCTGGCGGTCAAGCACATCAGCATCGCCCAGCAACAGTGCCGGCGACGGTCGGTCGATCTGCCCGACCGGGACTTGGCCTACCTCGTCGAAGGGGAGCCGGAGTTCGACTCCTACCTGCGGGCACTGCGCTGGGCGCAGCGATTCGCCTACCTCAACCGGGAGGAGATGATGGACCGGATGGTCGCCGCCTTCGAGCGCTGGCACCGGCCCGTCGAGCGGGTCGAGGAGGTCAACTGCCATCACAACTACACCGAGCGGGAAACCCATTACGGCAAGCAGGTGTGGCTGTCCCGCAAGGGCGCCATATCCGCGCGCGCCGGTCAGCCCGGCCTGATCCCGGGCAGCATGGGTGCGGCGTCCTACGTCGTCACGGGCCGGGGCAACCTGCTCAGCCTGTGCTCGGCTCCGCACGGCGCCGGTCGCAACTTCTCCCGGGCGGCTGCCCGCAAGCGGTTCAGCAGGGCCGACCTGGACCAGCGGATGCGCGGGATCGCCTGGGGCCGTTCGGACGCCTTCCTCGACGAACACCCCGATGCCTACAAGGACATCGATGTGGTGATGCGGGACGCGGCCGACCTGGGGGAGATCCGGCACACGCTGCGCCAGATCGTCAACGTCAAGGGGAACTGACCGCCTCGGCCCTCAGCTGATGTGGACGCCGGTGCGGTCGAGGTAGAAGGACGTCGTCCGGGACGAGTTCTCGGTCGCGGTGAACGTCACCGCAAGCTGGCGGCCGGCGTAGTCCGACACGTCATAGGTGAACCGCTGGTAACCGCTGGTCTCGTCCTGGTTGGACAGGGTGTCCACGGTGGCCAGCACCGAGCCGGTCAGCGATCGCAGCGTGATCCGCAGGGTGTCGTTGTCGGCCTGCTTCCACTCTGTCGAGTCGATGTCCAACCAGAAGCTGAGCTGCGCGTGGCAGCCGGCGGGGATGGTCACCACCTGGCTGAGCGAGTCGGTGTCCGTCGTGCCGTCGCCACCCAGCCAGGCCATCCAGCTGCCACCAGCCGCCTGCTGGGCGGAGTTCTCGCGGACCACCGCGCTGGCGCTTCCGGTCCAGGGCGCGGCGACGCCGCGCTCGAAGCCGGAGTTGAGCAGCAATTGCGCCGTCACGCAGCCCGGGTCGGGAGCGGGACCGGTGGGGGAGGGAGCGGGGCTGGTAGGAGCAGGACTGGTGGGAGCGGTGAGGCCCCAGACGTCAGTGATCGGGGCGGCGCTCGCGCTGGCGCCGGCGTACGGCAGGCCGTAGGCATCTTCCAGCGTGCGCAGGACGTTGTAGTGGGTGATGCGCTCGGAGTACTCACCGGGCTTGACCGACGCTCCCACGAACACCGTGGGAATCCGGTTGCCGGAGTTGTTGTCGTCCTCGTCGAAGGTCAGCACCAGCAGGCTGTTGTGGGTCTTGGCCCACTGGACATAGCTGTCGAAGTGCTCCCGCAGCCAGGAGTCACCCTGCGCGACGGTGCCGTCGTGCATGTCGTTGTCCAGGTTCGGGGTCACGAACGACACCGTGGGCAGCTGGTTGTAGTCGCTGGGGAACGCGTTCAGCGTCAGGTTCGACGAGGCGGGGACGTTGCTCCAGTTGATCCACGGGCTGTGCTTGCGAGCGTAGGCGCCGCTGTTGCAGCCGGTGTAGCCGTCATACGGCATGGATTCGGAATAGCCTTTGAACGTCAAGCCTTTCGCGATCAGCGCGGCTCCGAGGTTGGCAGTGTCGAAGGTATGCGGACAGGAGTTGTCGGTCACTCCCTGATTGGAGCCGGAGAACAACATCAGGTAGTTGGGCTGGCTGGGGTGGGTGAGCGCGTAGGACTGGGTGAAGTTTGCGCCGCTGTCTGCGAGGGAATTGATGTAGGGCGCCGCGGAATTTCCGATCACATCGCTGTTGGAGTGGTTCTCCATCACCACCACGACGATATGATCAGGACGTGGCACTCCACCGGCCGCGCTGACCGAGGGGGCGCCGCTGCCGCTGAGCAGCAAGACCAGCAGGGCGGCGGCCAGCAGCAATACCGGCGCCAGGACGCGGACGGGCAATCGGATCAGCGTCATGCGGGAACTCCTCATCGGCAGTTGTCCTACCGTGCCCTCGTGGAGAGCGTGAGCACAAGGCCCTGCCGACTAATTCTTTCTGAATCTGCTTTTGATCATGCGGTGAACTGGAACGCGCCGTGTGTGGCTGAGGTAGTGGCGGTTCGGGGGAGTGGAGTCGATGACCTAGGAATCCGAGCATGCGGTGAAGGCGCTGTGGTCGATAGAGATCGTTCCCGAGCTTTGGGCCGAGCCTGGACGCACAGGCCGGTCCGCGGCGGATCAGGTCACTGCGCCAACGCTTTCAGCGCCGCGCCGCTGAGCCGGAAGGTGGTCCAGCCATCCATCGGACGGGCGCCCAGCGACTCGTAGAACTTGATGGCGGTCATGTTCCAGTCCAGCACCGACCATTCCAGCCGGGCGAAACCGCGCCGGCAGCTCTCCTCGGCCAGCGCTGCCAGCAGGCCCCGGCCCAACCCGCGGCCGCGGTGCGCCGGCTGCACGTACAGGTCCTCCAGGTAGATCCCGTGGCTGCCCTGCCAGGTCGAGTAGCTCAGGAACCACAGCGCGCAGCCCACCACGGCGCCGTCCACCTCGGCGACGTGGCCGAACAGGGCCGGCTCCGGCCCGAACAGCGCCCGGCGCAGCTGGCCGCGGGTGAGCTGGCACTCCAGGGGCGCCCGCTCGTACTCGGCAAGCTCGTGGACCAGGCCGACCACGGCCGCGACGTCGGGCTCGCGGACGCGTCTGATGCCGGCGTCAGACACCGCCACCTCAGCCGAGCGCGCGCAGCAGCGGCACGACCTGCTCGCCGAAGGAGGACAGGAACCGGGACTGGTCGTGGCCGGGGCCGTGGAAGACCAGGTGGTTGAAGCCGTAGTCCAGGTACGGCCGGATCGCTGCCACGGCGGTCTCGGGATCGCTGGCGACGATCCACCGGCTCGCGACCTGCTCGATCGGCAGCGCCGCGCCGGCGGCCTGCATCTCGATCGGGTCGTGCAGCCCGTGCTTCTGCTCCGCGGTCAGCGCCAGCGGCGCCCAGAACCTGGTGTTCTCCAGGGCCTGCTCGGGATCGGGGTCGTAGGACAGCTTGATCTCGATCATCCGGTCGAGTTGGGCAAGCTCCCGGCCCGAGGCGGCCAGCCCCTCCTTGACCGCGGGCATCAGCTTGTCCTGGTACAGCTCGGAACCCTTGCCCGAGGTGCAGATGAACCCGTCCCCGGCACGGCCGGCGTACTTGGCCACCACCGGCCCGCCGGCGGCGATGTAGATCGGCACGCCCTGCTCGGGCCGGTCATAGACGGTGGCGTCGGTGCACTGGTAGTACTCGCCGTCGAAGGTGACCCGCTCCTCGGTCCACAGCCGGCGCATCAGCTGCACCGCCTCGCGCAGCCGGGCGAACCGCTCCTTGAATTCCGGCCACTCCAACCTGGCCACCGCGACCTCGTTGAGCGCCTCGCCGGTGCCGATGCCGAGCATCATCCGGTCGGGGTACAGGCAGGCCAGCGTGGCGAAGGCCTGGGCGATGATCGCGGGGTTGTACCGGAAGGTCGGGGTCAGCACGCTGGTGCCCAGCTGCACCCGGCTGGTGCGCTCGCCGACCGCGGCCAGCCAGGACAGCGAGAACGGGGCGTGGCCGCCGTCGTGCTGCCAGGGCTGGAAGTGGTCGGAGATCATCACGCTGTCCAGCCCCTGCTGCTCGGCCTCGACCGCGTAGTCCAGCAGCTGGCGGGGCCCGAACTGCTCCGCCGAAGCCTTGTAGCCGATCTTCAATGACATCGGGGCGCCTTTCTGGAGGTAACGAGGGGACGGCAAGCCAGCGGTGAACCCAGCGGACCTGGCCTCAGCCGGAAGGCGCCATTCCGTAGACGCGGCTCACGGCGATGCGCAGCAGCACCCGCTGGTCGGCGACCATCGCCCGCCGGTAGTCGTCCCAGTCCGGATGCTCGCCCTGGACGTCGCGGTACAGCGCGATCAGGTCCTCGACCGTGCCGTCGTGCGGGTCGGCGGCCACCGGGCTGAGCTCGGCCTCGCCCTCGGCGACCGCGTAGGACCAGAAGTCCGGTGCGCTGACGTGCAGGCTGGCTCGCCGGTCGCGCCGCAGGTTGCGGTACTTGGCCCGGGTCGCGGTGATCGAGATCCTGATCACGCCGGTCCTGGGACCGGCGGCGAAGGCGTAGTTCACGTTGGACAGCTGCGGCCGGCCGTCGGACTTGAGAGTCGCCAGCACCCCGGAATGCCGGGTCGCGATCAGGTCGACGAGCGCGTCGGAGCCCTGGATGGCTGTCATGTCCCACCTTTCGCCTGCGGCTGCCCGTGCCGGCCTGCCTCCACCGTAGGCCCACCGGCCCGCGCGGGGCAGAACCACCCCGGCCTGACCCCGCCGATCTGCGCCGGGAGCTAATGCGGCCCTGGCCGGAAACGCCCGGCCGGACCGGTGCGCCGGGATGGCGGCCGGATGGCTATTCTGCTGACCAGCAGACGCCCGGCAAGCAACTCCGGACGGCCGGAGTCTGACCATGTGTCCGACCCGGAGGCTGGATGTGACCACCATTGCAGGGACCAGCTCGGCGGCGAGCCCGCTCGACCTCGAGCCGTCGCCGATCGTCAGCCGCCCGTACCCGGCAGCCCCGGTCGCCAGCGGCTCGATGTTCCTGCAGGTGCTGCGCACCACCGATCACAAGCTGATCGGCCGGATGTACATGGTCACCTCGTTCGCGTTCTTCCTGCTCGGCGGCCTGATGGCGCTGCTGATGCGCGCCGAGCTCGGCCGTCCCGGCATGCAGTTCCTGTCACCGGAGCAGTACAACCAGCTGTTCACCATGCACGGCACGATCATGCTGCTGTTCTTCGCCACCCCCAGCGTCTTCGCGTTCGCCAACCTGGTGCTGCCGCTGCAGATCGGCTCGCCGGACGTGGCGTTCCCGCGGCTGAACGCCTTCTCCTACTGGCTGTACCTGTTCGGCGCGACGGTGGCGTGCCTGGGCTTCTTCACCCCCGGCGGCGCGGCCGACGGCGGCTGGACGTTCTACCTGCCGCTCAACGACGGCACCCACGCGCCCGGCTTCGGCGCGGACTTCTGGATCCTGGGGCTGGCGTTGTCGGGGCTGGGCACCATCCTCGGCGGCGTGAACATGGTGACCACGGTGCTCACGCTGCGGGCGCCCGGCATGACGATGTTCCGGATGCCGATCTTCACCTGGAACATCCTGGTCACGTCGCTGCTGGTGCTGCTGGCGTTCCCGATCCTGACCGCGGCGCTGCTGGTGCTGTGGACCGACCGGCACCTGGGCTCCCAGGTGTACGAGGCGGCCAACGGCGGCCCGATCCTGTGGCAGCACCTGTTCTGGTTCTTCGGCCATCCCGAGGTCTACATCCTGGCGCTGCCGTTCTTCGGGATCGTGTCGGAGATCTTCCCGGTGTTCTCCCGCAAGCCGCTGTTCGGCTACAAGGGCCTGGTGCTGGCGACCCTGTCGATCGCCGCGCTGTCGCTGACCGTCTGGGCGCACCACATGTTCGCCACCGGCGTGGTGCTGCTGCCGTTCTTCTCCTTCCTGTCCTTCCTGATCGCGGTGCCGACCGGGCTGAAGTTCTTCAACTGGATCGGCACCCTGTGGCGCGGCTCGATCACCTTCGAGTCGCCGATGCTGTTCTCGATGGGCTTCCTGGTGACCTTCCTGTTCGGTGGCCTGACCGGCGTGGTGCTGGCCAGCCCGCCGGCCGACTTCCACGTCTCGGACTCCTACTTCGTGGTGGCGCACTTCCACTACGTGCTGTTCGGCACCATCGTGTTCGCCGCCTACGCCGGGGTGTACTTCTGGTTCCCGAAGTTCACCGGCCGCTACATGGACGAGCGGCTGGGCAAGCTGCACTTCTGGCTGACCTTCATCGGCTTCCACACCACGTTCCTGGTCCAGCACTGGCTCGGCGCCGAAGGGTTCCCCCGCCGCTATGTCGACTACCTGCCCGGGGACGGGTTCACCACCCTGAACACCATCTCCAGCGTCGGCGCGTTCCTGCTGGGGGCCTCGATGCTGCCGTTCCTGTACAACGTCTACAAGTCCTACCGGTTCGGCGAGATCGCCACCGCCGATGACCCGTGGGGCCACGGCAACTCGCTGGAATGGGCCACCTCGTGCCCGCCGCCGCGGCACAACTTCACCTCGATGCCGCGCATCCGATCCGACCGGCCGGCGTTCGAGGCGCACTACCCGCACCTGATCCCGCGGCTGGAGCGCGAAGCCCACGCCGACAAGAAGCACCGCGCGGTGGAGTCCGCCGGCCAGGCCGCCATCGGCGCCGAGGGCAGCAGGGCCGGCCAGCGCGACCCCGATCCCGGGCGCTACAGCTAGCCGCTACCGCTCGCCGAGGAAGCCCAGCACCCGCTGCAGCAGCAGCGCGGTGGCGTCCGGGTCATAGGACGGCAGCGAGCTGTCGGCGAAGTAGTGCTGGTCGCCGGGGTAGAGGAACAGCCGGCCGTCCTCGGCCTCCTCGACGAGGGCCCGGGCGGCCTCGATGTCGCCCTCGCCGACGAAGATCGGGTCGGCGTCCATGCCGTGGATCTGCACCGGCACCCCGACGGGCCACGAGCCGAACTCCGAGGTCGGGACACAGGAGTACATCAGCAGCGCCCCTCTCGCCCCGGCGCGGGTCTGGGCCAGGCACTGCGCCGGCACCACGCCCAGCGAGAAACCGGCGTAGACCAGCTGGTCGGGCAGGTCCTGGACCGCGCGGACGCCGCGATCGAGCACCTCGCTGAAGCCCAGCGTCTCGACGTGGGCCATTCCCTGCTCGAGGGTGTCGAAGGTGCGCCCGTCGAACAGGTCCGGCGTGTGGACGGTGTGTCCGGCGCGGCGGATCTCCTCGGCGAAGGCCACCACCCCGGGGGTCAGCCCTTGCGCGTGATGGAACAGCACTACCTCAGCCATCTGCCTCTCCCGCATCCGTTCGATCAGGGTGGCCGCCGAGCTTAGCGACCCGGCTCAGCCGAAGCTCACCGTCAGCCCCGGATCGCCGGCCGACAGCTTCAGCGCCTCCCACGGCAGCGCCGTCATGGCGGCTCGGTGGTGCTCGCGCGAGTCCGCCAGGGTGGGGTGGGCGAGCACCTCGCCGTCGCGCAGCACCGGCACGCTGAGCAGCCGGTCCCCGGTCGCCGGCTCGAAACCGGCCCGGCGCTGCACCACCAGCTCCTCGGTGGCCGTACCCGAGGCCCGGTGCCGCCGGTAGCCGAGCTTGGCGCCCCCGGCGCTGGCCTTGTTCTCGCTGCGCTTGGTCACCGGCCGGCCATCGACCTCCACCAGCTTGTAGACCAGGCCCGCGGTCGGGGCGCCGGAGCCGACGACCACCGCCGTGCCGGCCCCGTAGGAATCCACCGGAGCGGCAGCCAGCGCCGCGATCGCGTACTCGTCCAGGTCGCCGCTGACCACGATCTGGGTCTCGGTGGCGCCGAGCCGGTCCAGCTGGGCGCGCGACTGGTGCGCCATCACGGCCAGGTCACCCGAATCGATCCGGATCGCTCCCAGCCCCGGCCCGGCGACCTCGATGGCGGTCTCGATGCCCCGGCTGATGTCGTAGGTGTCGACCAGCAGGGTGGTATCGGTGCCCAGCGACTCGACCTGGGCGGCGAAGGCGGCGGCTTCGCTGTCATGCAGCAGGGTGAAGGCGTGGGCGGCGGTGCCGGTCGTCGGAATGCCGTACCGGGCTCCGGCCGCCAGGTTCGAGGTGGCCGCGAAGCCGACCAGGTAGGCCGCCCGGGCACAGGCCACCGCGGCCTGCTCGTGGGTGCGCCGGGAGCCCATCTCGATGATCGGGCGGTCGCCGGCAGCCACCACCATCCGGGCGGCCGCGGCGGCGATCGCGCAGTCGTGGTTGAGCACCGACAGGATCAGGGTCTCCAGCACCACCGCCTCGGCGAAGCTGCCGGTCACGCTCAGGATCGGCGAGTATGCGAAGTATGGCTCGCCCTCGGCATAGCCGCTGATGTCGCCGGTGAACCGGTACTGGGCCAGGTAGCCGGCGGTGCGCTCGTCGATCACGCCGGCTGCCGCCAGCGCGTCCAGCTCGTCGCCGGAGAACCGGAAGTCGCAGATCGCCGGGATCAGCCGGCCCAACCCCGCGGCCACCCCGAACCGGCGCCCGGCGGGCAGCCGGCGGCCGAACACCTCGAAGGTGCAGCGCCGCTGCGCGGTCCCGTCGGCCAGCGCGGCGGCCAGCATCGTGAGCTCGTAACGGTCGGTGAACAGGGCGGTGGACTCGGCGGGCATGCCCCAGATCGTGTCAGAACCGCCCGTGCCACCATGGAGGCATGTCCACGCCGACCTTCACTCCACAACGGGAGGCGGTCGCCGACCAGCAGGCTGACGAGACCGCCGAGGCCGACCGCCCCTGGGTGACCGTGGTCTGGAACGACCCGGTGAACCTGATGTCCTACGTCACACACGTGTTCATGAAGGTGTTCGGCTATCCCAAGGACAAGGCCACCGCGTTGATGCTCGACGTCCATCACAAGGGCCGTGCGGTGGTCTCCTCGGGTCCCCGCGAGCGGATGGAAGGCGACACGGCCACCCTGCACGGCTACGGCCTGTGGGCGACCATCCAGCACGATTCGTGACCGCGTCGCTGCTGGCCGGCCGATGAAGGCACGCCGCAAGTCCGGCATGCTGCGCGTCGAGCTCACCGAGTCCGAGGCGGCCCTGCTGGCAGGGCTGTTCGACGACCTGGCCCAAGCCCTCGCCGAGCCGGACCCGCACGATCCGGTGATCCAGCGGCTCTACCCGGACGGCTACACCGATGACGAGGAGGCATCCCGGGAGTACCGGGAGCTGGTCCACAGCGACCTGCAGGCCGGCCGGATCGGTCGGCTGCAGGCCTGCCGGGCCGAGCTGCCCCCCGGCGGCGGCCGGATGCAGCTGGACGACGAGGCCCTGGACCGGTGGCTGCGGGAGCTCAATGACCTCCGGCTGGGGCTGGGCACCCGGCTCGGCGTCACCGAGGAGGCCGACCTCGACGACAGCCAGCCGGCGGTGCAGATCTACGCCTGGCTCACCGCGGTGCAGGACCTGCTGGTGATGCATGCCCTGCCGTGAGGCCCGATATCGTGGACAGCTGTGTTGAGACTTCCATCGGCGATCCACCAGGCGATCGTCGCCCACGC
Organism: Jatrophihabitans sp.; assembly: GCF_036388195.1. Taxonomy (GTDB): domain Bacteria; phylum Actinomycetota; class Actinomycetes; order Mycobacteriales; family Jatrophihabitantaceae; genus Jatrophihabitans_A. The sequence goes on from NZ_DASVSG010000131.1 coordinate 19,124, forward strand.
CCGCCGGGACCATCCGGACGAGGCCTGCGGCGTGGTCGCGGGACCGGCCGGCTCGGACCGTCCCGAGCGGCTGATCGAGATGGTCAACGCGGCCGGTTCGCCGACGTTCTACCAGTTCGACTCGATGGAGCAGCTCAAGGTCTGGCAGGCGATGGACTCCGCCGACGAGGAGCCGGTGGTGATCTATCACTCGCACACCGCCACCGAGGCCTACCCGTCGCGCACCGACATCAACCTGGCGCAGGAACCGGGCGCCCACTACGTCCTGGTATCCACCGCCGACCCGGACTCGATCGAGTTCCGGTCCTACCGGATCGTCGACGGCGTGGTCACCGAGGAACCGGTCGAGCTGGTGGACAGCTCCGGCGCAGTCACCGGGTAGGCATCCGGCGCATCACCCGGTAAACATGGCCTGCAGCCAGCCTGTCGGCATATTGCGGCGGCATCGATGGTTTGGTTCGGTGTCACCCCAGCACATCGATTTTTTCAGAGGAGTTTTTGATGGCCGTCGAGGTCAAGATCCCCACCATCCTGCGCACGTACACCGGCGGGGCGAAGACCGTTCCCGGCGAGGGCGACAACCTGGCCGCCCTGCTCGATGACCTGGAATCCCGGCACACCGGGCTGAAGAACCGGCTGGTCACCGAGGACGGCTCGCTGCACCGCTTCGTCAACGTCTACGTCAATGACGAGGACGTCCGGTTCACCGGCTCGCTGGACACCGCGCTCACCGACGGCGACGCGGTCACCATCCTCCCGGCCGTCGCCGGCGGCAGCGCGGAGCCCGGAACCGGCGGCAGCCCGGCCTGTGGTCTCGCGGGTGGCAGCCCGGCCCCCGGGCTCGCCGATCCAGTCCGGTGACGCGCTACGACTCGCTGGCCGACGCTGTCGGCGGCACGCCACTGGTGGGACTGCCCCGGCTGTCACCGCGCTGGGATGCCGCCCCGGGCCAGCCCGCGGTCCGGCTGTGGGCCAAGCTCGAGGACCGCAACCCGACCGGCTCGATCAAGGACCGGGCGGCCCTGATGATGATCGCGGCGGCCGAGGCGGACGGCCGGCTCACGCCGGGTTGCACCATCCTCGAGCCGACCTCCGGCAACACCGGGATCTCCCTCGCCATGATCGCCAAGCTCAAGGGCTACGGCCTCATCTGCGTGATGCCGGAGAACACGTCGGCCGAGCGCCGGCAGCTGCTGGAGATGTTCGGCGCCCGGATCATCTTCTCGCCGGCCGCCGGCGGCTCCAACCAGGCGGTGGCCATGGCCAAGCAGTTGGCAGCGGAGAACCCCGAGTGGGTGATGCTCTACCAGTACGGCAATCCGGCCAACGCCCAGGCGCACTACGAGGGCACCGGCCCCGAGTTGCTCGCCGACCTGCCCACCATCACGCACTTCGTCGCCGGGCTCGGAACCACCGGAACCCTGATGGGCGCCGGCCGCTTCCTGCGCGAGAAGGCGCCGGGCATCCAGGTGATCGCTGCCGAGCCGCGCTACGGCGAGCTGGTCTACGGGCTGCGCAACATCGACGAGGGGTTCGTGCCGGAGCTGTATGACGACTCGGTGCTGACCTCGCGGTTCTCGGTGAGCTCCTACGACGCCCTGCGCCGAACCCGGGACCTCGTCGAGCACGAGGGCATTTTTGCCGGCATCTCCAGCGGGGCGATCCTGCACGCCGCGCTGGCGGCCGGTGAGCGGGCCCTGAAGGCAGGCGAGCGCGCCGACGTGGTGTTCATCGTCTGCGACGGCGGCTGGAAGTACCTGTCCACCGGCGCCTACTCCGGCTCCCTGCAGCAGTCCGCGGAGAAGCTGGAAGGCCAGCTCTGGGCCTGAGCGTGCCCGCCGGCTACCGCTTGCCGGCGCTCGGACGGCGGTAGCCTGCTGGGGTGAGCACACCGCCGCAGCCCACGCCGCCGCGACCGCTGACCCGCAAGCAGCAGCGTCGCCAGGAGCTGATCGACACCAAGCTGCTGCAGATCCGGCCGACCCGTCCGAGCGGCGCCGTGGTCGTGATGACCCTCGCGCTCGCCGTGCTGTGGGCGGTGCTGGGCATCGACGCCGCGCTCGGCCATCCATTGCTGGAGCTGGGGATCAAGCCGCGTCAGGTCGACGGCCTGGCGGGCATCGTGCTGGCCCCGCTGCTGCACGCCAGCGCCGCCCAGTTGACCGCCCTGTCCATCCCGTTCGCGGTGCTGGGCTGGCTGATGCTGACCTCGGGCCTGCGGTCCCTGGCCGTCGTCACCGCAGCGGCCGTGCTGGCCAGCGGGCTGGTCGGCTGGCTGGCCGGGCCCTCCGATCAGGTGATCGTCGGTGTCAGCGGGGTGGTGCTCGGCTGGCTGGGGTACCTGCTGGCCCGTGCGCTGTTCGGCCGCAAGGTGCGGTGGATCGCCATCGCGGTGGCGGTGGGAGTGGTGTTCTCGGGCCTGTTCAACGGCTTGCTGCCCCGGGTGCAGGACCATGAGTTCTGGGGCAACCAACTGGCATCGTTCGCCGTCGGGGCGGCCCTCGGCGCCGTTCTGCACCGGCGCCGGCCGCGCAAGGCCAAGGCCTGACCCGGCCGTTGCTGCGACCCGCGGCGGCCTCAGCTCGCTCGGAACCGCCGCCAGCGCTGCTCCGGCCGGCCGCACGGCCCGCCGGCCAGCACGCTCATCCGGCGACCGGCCGGTTCCAGCGCGATGGTCGCCAGGGTCTGCCAGCCGGCGCCCAGCGGGGCGGTAGCCGCCGCATGGCAGCACACCGCGGCGCCGTCGGCCTCGTGGGCGCACAGCAGGTCGGCCAGTTCCTCGGCAGCGTTGCCCGGACCGCCAGCGGGGGTGGCTGACTCCTCGGCGAACCGGGCCAGCAGCACCTCGTGCCGGGGCAGGCTGTCCGAGTCCGGAGCTGCCGGCAGGGCGGTCGCCGCCAGCTCCGGGTCCTGGAAGTGATTGGTGTGCACGCTCCACCGGGCTAGCGGCAGCTCGGCCACCCCTGCCGGTGAGGCTTCCAGGCAGGCGACCTGTCTGCAGTCCAACAGGGTGAAGCAGCTGGAGGCCGACAGCGGGGCGCTGCGCAGGATCGAGATGCCGGCCTCGACGTCGGCCGCGGAGTCCAGGATCCGGCGGGCCACCGCGTGCACCGGCACACCGCCGTCGCCGGTGTCGCTGCTGTGGATCAGGATGTTGAACAGCACGCCCAGGCCGGCCGAGTTGATGCCGATCTTGGCCAGCAGGCCGGTCTCGGTCAGGGTGACGAAGGGAAAGCGTGCCTGCGGATACTCCAGCACCGCCCACCCGGCCGACAGCTCCTGGTGCCAGTCCCAGGTCTGCGCGCCGATCATCACCCCCGCCCGGTTCGCCCCGGCCACCGCGGAGCACTCGCCACGGCTGGCGGCTTCCGCCGCGGCCAGCAGCTCGGTACGGGCATTGACGGCATGGATCCGCCACGGCGGCAGCCCGCTTGCCTCGGCGTAGCGGTCCAGCTCGGCTGCCAGGTCCGGCGCCCAGCCGGTGAGCGCGTCCCGGGCGGCCAGGGCCAGGTGCTGGACCCGCGCCGGCTCCAGCCCCGCCGCGGCGAACAACCGGTCATAGACCGCCAGCGTTCCCGGCAGCCATGGCGCGCTGCCGGCCGCCAGGCTCACCGCCCGCGCTCCCGGTTCGCCGCCGGCAACCCGCACGGCGCGCATCTCAGCCGGTCACGAAGCTCAGCCGGACGGTCCGCACCGCGTTGTCGACGTTGGTGTCGACCAGGCAGACCGATTGCCAGGTGCCCAGCTGCAGCCGGCCGGCGACCACCGGCACCGTCGCGTACGGCGCGATCAGGGCGGGCAGCACGTGATCGCGGCCGTGCCCGGGGGAGCCGTGCCGGTGCTGCCACCGGCTGTCGGCCGGCAGCAGGTCAGCCAGCGCGGCGAGCAGGTCCTGGTCGCTGCCGGCCCCGGTCTCCAGGATCGCCACCCCGGCGGTCGCGTGCGGAACGAAGATGTTCAGCAGCCCCTCGTCGCCGGCCTGCAGGAACCCGCTGCAGGTCTCGGTGATGTCGCGCACCTGGGCCCGGTCGCCGGTACGGAACTCGAAGGTCTCGGTGCGCATACCGCCATGATCCCCCATGCTCGCCACCGGCGGTCCGGCCGCGTCAGGGGCGGACCGGTGGCAGGATCGCTGTCAGCGGTGCTGACTACGCTGGCCGGCATGACCCGTCCCGACGGCCGCGCGGCCGACCAGCTCCGCCCGATCACCATCACCCGCAACTGGCAGGCCTATGCCGAGGGTTCGGCGCTGATCGAGTTCGGCGAGACGAAGGTGCTGTGCGCGGCCTCGGTCACCGAGGGGGTGCCGCGCTGGCGGCGGGGCAGCGGCCTGGGCTGGGTGACGGCCGAGTACTCGATGCTGCCGCGGGCCACCCTCACCCGCAACGACCGCGAGTCGGTGCGCGGCAAGCTGGGTGGCCGCACCCACGAGATCTCGCGGCTGATCGGCCGCTCGCTGCGGGCCGCGGTCGACCTGTCCGCCCTGGGTGAGAACTCCATCGCCATCGACTGCGACGTGCTGCAGGCCGACGGCGGCACCCGGACGGCGGCGATCACCGGCGCGTACGTGGCGCTGGCCGACGCGATCGGCTGGCTGGGCAAGCGCGGCTCGCTGGCCCGTACGGACCCGCTGATCAACGCGGTGTCGGCGGTGTCGGTAGGCGTGATCGATGGCGAGCCCCGGTTGGACCTGATGTATGAGGAGGACGTCCGGGCCGAGACGGACATGAACGTGGTGGTGACCGGCAGCGGCGAGTTCGTCGAGGTGCAGGGCACCGCCGAGGGGACGCCCTTCCGCCGCGACGAGCTCGACGCGCTGCTGGACCTGGCCGTCGCCGGGTGCGCAGAGCTGGCCCGTCACCAGCAGGACGCGCTGGGACGATGAGCGAGCAGCTGATCCTGCCAGGGCGAGCACCGCGAATGAGGAGCGGAGCGAATCGCAGCGATGAGCGCTCGCGCGAAGAGCGGGTGGAATGATGACAGCCCGGCTGCTGCTGGCCACCCGCAACGGCAAGAAGCTGGACGAGCTGCGGCGCATCCTGCAACCCCGGATGGCGGTCGAGGTGCTCGGGCTCGCCGACGTGCCGGCCTTCGACGAGGTGCCCGAATCGGGCTCCAGCTTCGCCGAGAACGCCCTGATCAAGGCGGTGGAGGCGGTCAAGCACACCGGCCTGGTCACGGTGGCCGACGACTCGGGCCTGGCCGTCGACGCGCTGAACGGCATGCCGGGGGTGCTGTCGGCGCGCTGGGCCGGCGCCCGGCACGACGACACCGCCAACCTGAACCTGCTGCTGGAGCAACTGGCCGACACCCCGCAGGAGCGGCTGGGCGCATCGTTCGTGTGCGCGGCGGCGCTGGTGACCCCGGACGGCAGCCAGATAGTGCGCGAGGGCCGGATGCCCGGCCGGCTGATCCGCTCTCCCCGGGGAACGCACGGCTTCGGCTACGACCCGATCTTCGTGCCGGACGGCTACGAGCTGACCAGCGCCGAGCTGCCGCCCGCGGACAAGGACGCCATCAGCCACCGCGGCAAGGCGCTGCGAGAGCTGCTGCCGTTCGTGCTGCAGGCGCTGGGCGGCCGGGACACCGAGGAATCCCAGGCCCGCGACGCGCGTTGACTGGATCGCGGCCCGGTCCCGGCCAGCGGCTACCGTTGTAGGGACGACGGAACACCTGCGCGGCGGAGTGGAGCACAGTTCATGCGAGTGACCGGCCTGGGCCATGCCAGCGTGCTGATCGAGACCGAGTTCGGCAGCGTGCTCACCGACCCCTGGGTGAATCCGGCCTACTTCGGCTCCTGGTTCCCGTTCCCCGACAACTCCCAACTCGACTGGGACACCTTCGGCGACGTCGACTACCTGTTCGTCTCGCACCTGCACCGCGACCACTTCGATCCCGAGCACCTCAAGCGCTACGTCAGCAAGAAGGCCACCGTCCTGCTGCCGAACTACCCGACCAGCGAGCTCGAGGATCAGCTGCGGGCGCTGGGATTCAGCTCCTTCGTCAGGACCCGCAACGACGAGGTGATCGACCTCGACGGGCTGCAGGTGATGATCAACTCGCTGATCTCGCCGACCGACGGCCCGATCGGGGACTCCTCGCTGTGGCTCTCCGACGGCAGGCACATCCTGCTCAACCAGAACGATGCCCGGCCCGCGGACCTCACCTCGTTCGCCAAGCTCGGCCACGTCGACGCGCACCTGCTGCAGTTCTCCGGCGCGATCTGGTTCCCGATGGTCTATGACCTGCCCAAGCGCGCCAAGCAGGCGCTGGGGGCGACCAAGCGGGAGCGACAGTTCGACCGCAGCCTGCGCTACATCGATGACCTGCAGGCCAGCTACGTCTTTCCGACCGCGGGCCCGCCCTGCTTCCTGGACGAGGAGCTGTGGGGCTTCAACGACATCTTCGGTGACGAGTCGAACATCTTCCCCGATCAGCAGGTGTACCTGGACTGGCTGGCCAAGCGGGGCCGGGATAACGGCCGGCTGTTGCTGCCCGGCACGGTGGCGCGTGTCGACGAGCCGGGCTGCCCGCTGGACCACCCGATCTCCGATGCCGAGGTCGACAAGATGTTCGCCGACAAGACCGCCTACCTGCGCGACATGCAGGAGCGGCGGCAACCGGCGGTGGAGGAGCGCAAGCGCACCTGGGCGCACCCCGAGATCGACGTGCTGGCCGAGATCAAGGCCTGGTTCACCCCGCTGCTGGAGGAGGCCGACCAGATGGCGGCGGGCATCAACGGCGGCGTCCGGTTCACCGCCACCGACGACGAGCGGGGGGACATCGACTTCGTGCTCGATTTCGTCACGCGCGAGGTACGTCCCTATGCCGATGAGAAGGTCCGCTACCGGTTCCAGACCAAGCGGGCCTACCTGGAGCAGCTGATCTTCGAGCACGAGATCGACTGGGTGAACTCGCTGTTCCTGTCCTGCCGGTTCACCGCCACCCGGATCGGGCCGTACAACGAGTTCGTCTACACCTTCTTCAAGTGCCTGTCCGAGGAGCGGCTGAACTACGCCGAGGGCTACTTCGCCGAAGCCGCCAATGACGAGGAGTCGATCACGGTGGACGGCTGGACGTTCCAGCGCCGCTGCCCCCACCTCAAGGCCGACCTGACCCGGTTCGGCCAGGTCGCCGACGGGGTGCTGACCTGCCAGATGCACGGCTGGAAATGGCGGCTGTCCGACGGCAGGTGCATCACCTCGGTCGGCCGGCCGTTGCGCACCGAGGGCCGGACGGCTCGCTGAGCCCTGGCCCGTCCGCGTCAGCCCGGTTCGAAGCCGGGCAGCTCGAAACCCGGTAGCTCGAAACCGGGCAGCTCGAAGCCGGGCAGCTCGAAGCCCGGCGCGGTCGGGACCGGTGTGAACCGCAGCTCAGCACCTGGCCGCAGCTGAGCCAGCAGGTCCAGCTCAGACCCCGGCAGCACCGCGATCACCGGGTAGCCGCCGGTGACCGGGGCGTCCGGGCCGAGGACGATCGGCTGGCCGTCCGGCGGCACCTGGACCGCTCCGGGCAGGGTCGGCTCGGACGGCAGCTCCGCGGCGGCCCGCTCGTAGTCCGGCCGGAGCCGCAGCGCCGGCCCGGTCAGCCGGATGCCGATCCGGTTGCTGTCCGGGCGCACCTGCCACGCCGAGTCGAACAGCCGGCCGACGGAGCCGGGGTCGAACCAGCCCAGCCGTGGGCCGGCCGCCACCGGCACGGGGGCAGCTCCGCGCCGCCCGGCGCTGTCGAACTCGCCAGGATCACCCGTCGCCGCAGCACCCACCGGAAGCTGCTGTGCCGCGCTCAGCGCCGGGGGGCCCAGCCCGGACAGGGTGTCGGTGGCCCGGGAGCCCAGCACCGGCGCCACCGCGAGGCCGCCCCGGACGGCGAGGTAGCTGCGCACGCCGGTCAGCGGGGTTCCGGTGGCGATCACCGTGCCGGCCGGGCAGCTGAGGGCGGCGTTCCAGCTGAGGGCGGCGTTC
>NZ_DASVSG010000132.1:0-2136 GCF_036388195.1 Jatrophihabitans sp.
GGCTTTCCGCTGTGGGTCTCCGAGGTCCGGCCCGGCTCGACCCACGATCTGACCGCCGCCCGCGAGCTCGTCCTGCCCGCGCTCTATCCGCACGCCGCCCGGGGCCTGCCGGTGCTGGCCGACAAGGGCTACACCGGCGCCGGCATCGGGGTGCACGTCCCGATCAAGCACCAGCCCGACGGGCCGCTGCACACCGACAACCGCTGCTACAACTCCCTGATCACCGCACTACGCGCACCCGCCGAACGAGGCCATGCCCTGCTCGGCCGCTGGCGGGCCCTTGACCGGGTCACCGTCAGCCCGCAGCGCATCGGCGCGATTGTCGCCGCCGCATTGGTGCTCACCTCACTCGACCGCGGAAACAGGTGAGAAAACCTCACTGAGGTTTTCTCACCTGGAATCCGCGCCCGTTGAAGGCTGCGGTAGACGCCGCTGGCCAGGCCTGCAGCGAGTCGTCAGGGACTTCCAGCGCGGCCCCTCGGAACAGGCTCCCGCCAAGAGGCACTCGGCGCTCGGCCGACTCACGGCGCTGACCTGCAGAGATGCCTCTCTTGCCCGTCCGTGGACGGCGAATCCTGGTGAGAAAACCTCTCTATGAAGACGGGGGCCGGAGTCAACGTGGTTGTCGTTCATCGTTTCCTTTTCGCGGCAAGGGTCGATCGCCGTCGGTGAGGAGCGGGTCCGGGTGGAGCGCCCGCAGCCGCGCAGCGGCGAGGACGAACGACCTGGACGCGAGACGATCCGGCGGCAAGATGGCCGAGCCGCCGAAGAGGAGCGACGCCTTCAGCGTCTGGGCGGGTCTCGCTCGGGTGGGTGGGGAGCCGGGCTCATCTCTCTATCGCCTCCTCGTCGGGGAGGACCAGGTCGGATGGGAGGGGCTTCGCTCCGGTAGCGCAATTCAGTGCGGGGCCGTCTACGCGGCCAGAGGTTTTGCGGCGCCTGCCGGAGCGAAGGGCTGGTTGGTGGTGAGCATGTGCCAGATCGCCTCGGCCAGCTGGCGGGCCAGATCGATCCGGGCGATCTTGGCGCCGCGCTGCTTACCGAGGCGGGCCCGGGTCCGCTGGTAGCGCTCGGCGTAGACCGGATGGCGGGCGGCGTGGGTGGCCGCCTCGATCAGCGCCCAGCGCAGGTACTTCGGTCCGTTCTTGGCCAGCGAGTGCCGGTGGTCCTTGCGGCCGGACTGGTAGACCGTCGGGCACAGCCCGGTGTAGCCGACCAGCTTCTTCGGCGTGGAAAACCGGGCGATGTCGCCGATCTCGGCGGCGATGGTGTAGCCGAGCACCGGTCCGATGCCCGGCACGGTCGTCAGCAGCGGCACGTACGGGTGGTTGGCGCCGAAGGTGCGCAGCGCCGCCTCGCAGCCGTTGATCTGCTCGTCGAGGTCGTCGATGAGAGCCAGCGCGGCGGCCACGTCGCCCGCCCACGGCTCGGGCAGGTGCAGGTCGGCCAGCAGCTGCCGGCCGGCGACGCCGAACAGGTCGGCGACCGGACACGGGTGGCCGAAGGTCAGCAGCGTGGCGTGGATGCGGTTCTTCAGCGCGGTGCGGTGGCGCACCAGGTGCAGCCGCCAGCGGGCGCGTTCCCGCTCGGCACGCACCGCCGGATCCGGCAGCCAGATCGCCGGCACCAGGTCGCGGCGAGACAGCTCGGCGAGCACCCAGGCGTCGATCCGGTCGGTCTTGGCCGCCAGCGGCGCGAGCCCTTTGACCTTGACCGCGTCGGCGACCTCCACCTCCCAGCCACGCAGCTCCAGCTGGTCGTGGACGAAGCGGGCGCCGGTCATGGACTCGATCGCCGCCGCCACCGGCTGGCCGAACTCTCCGACCCGGGCGACCAGCGAGGCCAGCCCGCCGGCGTCGGGCGCCGCGGTCGTCACCAGCACCGGCGTGCCTGCCTCGTTCATGGCGTGCACATCCAGACGTGTCCTGCTCAGGTCCAACCCAACGTGCAACATGAGGACCGGGCCTCCTTCCGTCACGGCTGTCGGCTCTCACCAGCAGCGTGCTCCGGGGGGAGGCCCCCGTCTTCATGGCATTCAGTCTGGCGGGCTTTGGGCTCCGCATATCCCTACCCGACGTGGTCGCGCCGACGTGGTCGCGATGCAGACCCGTCAGCCCAACCTGGAGGGCGCCGGGG
>NZ_DASVSG010000133.1:0-45133 GCF_036388195.1 Jatrophihabitans sp.
GGCAAATCTTCACCAGCAACGACCAACGCACCGCCGCCCTTGCACCCTGGCTCGAGCACTACAACACTGACCGACGCCACAGCGCACTCGCAGGGCACCCACCCGTCAGCCGGCTACCAACCTGATGGCCGAGTACATCTAGCCGTTGGAGCGAACCCTCGCGGCGGCAGAGTGCGGCCCGGGCAGGTTGGGCCGAGGTCAGGATCGTCTCAACTTCCCCTCAAGTTGCCGTGCGTCACTTGCCGTGTCCTGAGAGCAACCTCTAAGTTGAGGCCCGCGCCCACCCGTTGGCGCTGTCCGTGCGGTTCGCCGAATCCTGCCCCGCACGCGACCAGGCTTTCGAACACGCTCGGCAGGGGCGGGGGAACCATGGATGACGGTCGCTAGCGCGACCTAGGGGTGAAGCCGCGTGATTGCGGCCGGGCACCTCCCGCCCGAACCCGACAGCTCACCCCGCAGGCGTGAGGAGAGGATCTCCCTTGCTCCGTCATGCCCCCATGACAGCACTGCACAGGCCCGCGCACCGGGCAGACCACACAATCCATCGGTCCAAGCCGTCCGCCACGGGCTGGCGCCAGGGCCTTCGCATAGGAATGGCCGCGCTGACCTGCGTGACCGCCGTCATCGCCAGCAATGTCGTCCTGGGTTCGACCGCCTCGGCCGGCGAGGAGGTCTCGAACGGGACCTTCGAGACCAGCACCACCGGTTGGATCGCCACCCCGAAGGACGACGGCTCAGCTCCCGTGGCGCTGGCCCGGGTCGCGGGCGGGCACACCGGCAGCTACGCCGCCCGGGTGTCCAACACGTCGGCCGCCGCGGCCACCACGGTCCTGAACGACTCGCCGAACAGCGTTCCGAGCACGACCGCGGGTCTGACCTACCGGGCGACGGCCTGGCTGCGCGCGAGCCAGGCCAACACCTCCCTGGTGCTGCGCCTGCTCCAGTTCGACGCCAGCAACGTGCTGTTGTCGAGCAAGCAGAGCTACCACTGGGCCACCGACACGGCCTGGCACCAGCTCACGCTGGACGTGGTGGCCGCCAAGTCCGGGGCGAGCATCGATGTGAACGCCCTCGCCTGGGACCTCGGCGCCGGCAAGTCCTTCCTCGTCGACGACGTCAGCGTCGCGCCGCTGGCGACCACGACGACTCCCGCTCCTCCGCCCCCTCCCAGCCCCACCGTCTCCGGGGTGTTGCCGGCGCAGGGCACCGGCGCGCTGTTCGGCTACTACGGGTCGGGTGGTGCGGACCCCACCTCCATGGAGACCAAGATCGGGCGCAAGTTCGACCTGATCCACCACTTCAAGGACTTCGACGCCACCAACAACATGTGGCCGACATCGGGGATGCTCTCGCAGGCCGCCGCGGGCCGGACCATTCACATCGGTTGGGAGATGGTGTCCTACGACGGCGGTTACGACTCGGCCCTGCAGCCGGCGCCGGGGGCGTCGTCCTACGATCGCAGCGGCAACGCCCAGAAGACCTGGACCTACCGGCAGGTCACCAGCGGCTCGCTCGACCGCTACCTCGACGCGGTGGCGAACAAGGTCAAGGCCACCCCGTCGGCCAAGTTCATCGTCGACATCGACCCCGAGATGGACGACCGCCCCGACATCGGCGGCACCGCCAAGATCCGGGCAGCCGCCGGCACCCGAGCAGAGTTCGCGGCGGCGTACCGGTACATCGTCGACCGGTTCCGCGCCCGGGGCGTCACCAACGTGCTGTGGGCCTGGACGGTCTCGGGCTGGACCGCGACGGACCCCAGCAAGGCCTGGTCCCTGCAGCAGCTCTGGCCCGGCCCCAACTACGTCAACGTCATCATGTGGGATCCCTACAACCACAAGGCGACCAACTGGCGCAGCTTCGGCCAGATGGTCGCGCCCTTCTACAACTCCATCCGAGGCGGGCTGCTGGACCCGGTCGACGTGACCGCCAAGAAGCTGCCCTTCGGCCTGGGTGAGTACGGCTGCATCGCCGACCCCCGCCGGCCGGACTGGCTGAAGGCCATCCCGAGCCAGGCCCGCCTCTACCCCGGCCTGGTCTCGCTCGGCTACTTCAACAGCGGTAGCTGGGGAGCCCTGGGCGACTCGGCGTCCGTCACGGCCTTCGGGACGGCCGGCAAGGACGCGTGGTTCCACACGCGGTGGTGACCGTTTCATGGCTATGCCGGCGCCCCGGGACTACCGAGTCCCGGGGCGCCGGCGCGTTCGGACAGCGAGAGCTCCTGCCGGCGCGCCCTGGGCAGAGCGGCGCCTAACCGCTCGGGACGCGCGTGCTTGTGACGGGGATTGCCGGGACCGACAAGTCCGCTGTCGCCGCAGAGCTGCGTAGCCGGAGTCAGACGTGGGCCATGGCCACGGGAGCCTGGACGGTGTCGTGGTAGGGCAGCAGCCGATGCAGGAGTGCCCCGGAGACCGCCGTGAAGGTCAGGGCGCCGTACATGCCGAAGATGGTGAACTGCTCCTCGACGTGAATGCCGCCCAGCGTGGTGGCGGTCCAGCCGAGTGCCCACATCGCCGGTATCGCGACCGCCCAGCTCCAGCCGTGATTCGCCTGGCGGGGGAGGGCGAGCGCCTGGGCCGGGCCGAGGACCAGACCGGTGAGGGCGCCCATGAGGATGAGATCGGCCAGGGAGGTGCCGTAGTCGACGGTCCAGGCGCCCAGCAGCAGACCGGCGCCCATCCCTGCCGCGGTGGCCGGTACCCATCGCCGCGGGTCGAGTCGGCGACGACTCACCAGCGCCTGTCCGGCGCCCAGGACGAGCCCGGTGAGCGTCCCACCGATCAGCGCGCTGCCTGCGTCATCCACCCGGCCGACGATGGCGGTGCCGGCCAGTCCGGCGATGGGGAAGGCGAGCGCGCCGACGAGCCAGAGCAGCCAGGTGCGTGTGTCGGTGTGCCGGGTGGAGTCGGTCATGAGGTTCAGCTCCTCAGGACGACGGTCGCCGGCCGGATCGGTCGGGGGTGTCCGTGGCTGCCGCCGGCAGTGGGCGCGGGGTCGGGATCGCCCTCGACGTGCAGCTCGGGCAACCAGCTCAGCCAGCTGGGCAGGTACCAGTTCCAGCGTCCGAGGAGCGCCATCGCGGCGGGCACGACGACCATCCGGATGAGGGTGGCGTCGACAAGCAGGGCGACGGCTACGCCGAACCCCATCTGCTGGAACATGACCAGCTGGCCGGCCGCGAAGCCGGCGAAGACGACCACGATGATCAGCGCAGCGCCGGTGATGATCCGTCCGGTGGCGGCGATGCCGTGCACGACGGCCTGGTTGGTGTCCCCGGTCTCTGCGTAGCGTTCCCGGATCCTGCTGAGCAGGAAGACGTGGTAGTCCATCGAGAGCGCGAACAGCACCGAGAACAGGAATATCGGCACCCAGGCTTCGACGCGTTCGACCTGCTGCAGGCCGAGCAGGCCGGCCCCGATCCCGTGCTGGAACACCAGGACGAGCAGGCCGTACGCCGCGCCGACCGAGAGCAGGTTCAGGACCACGGCGGTCGCGGAGAGGACCAGGGAACGGAACACCAGGGTCAGCAGCAGGAAGCTCAGCCCGAGGACGAAGGCGAGGACGAGGGGCAGCCACTTGTTGATGACGTCGGAGTAGTCGACGTTCTCGGCGGTGGCGCCGCCGACCAGGACGCTGCTGTCGGTGCCGTCGAACGCGGCGGGCACCAGGTCCGTGCGCAGCCGGTCGAGTCCCCGGCGTGCCTGAGCGTTGTCCGGGTCACCGATCAGCGGCACGCTGATCACCGCGACCTGGCCGTTCTCGGCCACCTGCTGATCCCAGGGCCCGAAGTCCGGGTCATCGACGACCGAGGCCTTGAACCGTTCGATCGCTGCGGTGACCTCAGTGGAGGTGACGTTCCCGGAGATGACCACCTGCGCCGGGTCGGTCGTCGACGTGCCTGGGAAGCTCCGCTCGAGGGCGAGGGCGCCGGCCTTGGCGTAGGAGCTGTCGGGTAGCGAGCTGACCCCGGACGTACCCGTGGACAGGCCCAGCACGGGGAAGGCCGCCGCGAGGAGGATGATCACGCCGGCGGCGAGGAAGGTCGCCGGGCGGCGGACGACGGCATCCACAGCTCGCGTCCAGAACGGGCTCTCGGCGGGGTGGTCCCGCCCGACCAGGGGCAGCCGAAGGGCGTTGACCCGGTCGCCGAGCAGGGACAGCAGGGCCGGCAGCAGGGTGACGGCAGCGGCCATGGTGACAACGCCGACGATGATCGCGCCGAGTGCGAGGCTGCGCAAAATGGTGTCCGGGACCAGGAGCAGCCCGAGAAGGGCCACGACGAAGGAGGTGCCGGAGAAGAGCACCGCCTTGCTGCTGGTGCCACCGGTGGCGACGATGGCGTCGATCTTGTCGCGACCGGCCTGTCGCTCCTCCCGGTACCGGGACAGCACGAACAGGCTGTAGTCGATGCCGAGGGCGAGTCCCATCGCGGTGATCATGTTGACGATGAAGAACGACAGGGGCGTGACCTGTCCGAGCACCGAGGAGATTGCCACGGTGACGACGATGGAGATGATCGCGATGCTCATGGGCAGGAACGCGGCCACCAGCGCTCCGAAGACCAGGACCAGCACGATGAGCGCGGCCGGCAGGCCGAACTTCAGTTCCCCGTTGGTGAGGTCGGACTCCGAGAGCTTGGTGAAATCGTGGTCCAAGGTGTTGGCGCCGGTGATGTCGACGACGAACGTGGCGTCGGCGTCGGCGGCGCGAACCTCGTCGAGAACCCTCACGATGCCGGCTTCGGGGTCGTGCCCGAGGACGAGGGTGACCACTGCCGCGTGCCCGTCCTCGGAGATGCCGAACCCGTTTGCCGCGTAGGGGTCCCGAACCGTCTGCGCAGCGCCGGTGGCTTCGACCGCCGATCGAAGGTCGGCGACGAAGCCGCGGAACTGTGGGTCCTCGCTGGTCAACTGGGCGGAGTGGATGATGATGGCGTCGTCGGTCCGGTCAGCCTGGGAGAAGTTGTCGGCGAGGACCTGCTGGGCCTTCATCGAGTCGGGATTGGTGGTGATGCTGCCGTCGGAGGTGAACGCCGAACCGATCAGGGTCCCGATGGCTACGACGGACGCGGCCAGGACGAGCGCCCACGCGGCTACGACTCGCCACGGGTGTACCGCTGCTGCCCGGGCCAGTCGTTGGGGGCCCGACGTGGCGCGCGGGCGCGGGCCGCTACCGCCCAGGGAACGTCCTCGGTACATGGCGCTTTCCTCTCGTTCGATAGAGCACGTGGCTGATCCCATATCGCGGGCCGGGCGGCGTGCCGGTCGCTACTTGACCTCCGACCTCATCACCAGGCGGAGGCCGACGAGTAGCGGGATGAGCAGCCAGGTGACGCCCGTGACGGCGATGTGGGCCCACTCCTGACCGGTGAGGGACTGGGCGAAGACGAACAAACCCGCCTGGGCGAACTGGATGTCCACCCACGGCTGCAGGTCGTGGAACCACTGCTGGCTCTCAGCCAGCAGGCTGAACACCGTGGGCACCAGGAACGTCAGGATGAAGTAGGCCACGATGGCCCCGGTCGAGGAGCGGATGAGCACCCCGAGCATGAAGCCGGTCAGCAGGCTCAGCACCATGCCGAGGACGTAGTACAGGCACTGGGTCAGCGTCACGTCCCACACCAGGGTGCTGCCGGTTATGGCAGCGCCGAGCAGGTTGCCGACCGCACCGACCGCGAAGGCCAGCACCATCGCGGCGATGGCGATCGCAACCGAGGAGATCGCCTTCGCGGTGATGATCCGGCTCCGGTGCGGGACCAGGGTGAAGGTGGTGAGCCCGGTGCGCTGGCTCCATTCGCTGGTCACCGCGAGGATCGCGATCAACGGCAGGATGATGACGACCGGGAAGCGGATGGCGGTCGCGAAGGTGGAGTAGGTGAGTTCGCCGTCCGGGGCCCAGAGGATGACGCCACCGGCGGCCAGGAGCGAAGTGATCGCGATGCTGGCGATCAACCAGAACCCGGAGCGGGTGTCGAACATCTTGCGGAGCTCGACCCCCGTGATGCGAGTCAGGGGTATCGGGCGGGGCGTGGCCGTGCGGAAGGCGCGGTCGGGGACTGCTGCGATGATGGTCATGCCGGCACTCCTTCACGTTGGGTGGCGGCGGTCAGCTCGAGGAACATCTCTTCCAGGCCGGCGCCGGTGGCGGCCCGCAGCTCGGTGAGCGCGATGCCGGCCTCCAGGGCGATCTCCCCGACCCGGGCGGCGTCCGCGTCGGTGCGCAGCGCCCCGCCGTCGGAGGGGACCGCGGTCAGCCCGTTCGCGGTCAGCGCGAGCGCGACCGCCAGGAGGTCGACGGCTCGGACCACGGTGCCGGCTTCGTGCAGCAGCGCGCTCTTGGTGCCCATGGAGACGATCCGGCCGAGGCCGATCATCACGATGTCGTCGGCGATGACCTCGATCTCGTGAAGCAGGTGCGAGGACAGCAGGACGGTGCCGCCGCGGTCGGCGTAGCCGCGGAGCAGGTCACGCATCCAGCGGATGCCGGCCGGGTCGAGCCCGTTGGCGGGTTCGTCGAGGATCAGCACCTCGGGGTCCCCCATCAGCGCGGTTGCGATCCCGAGCCGTTGGCGCATCCCGAGTGAGTAGTCACCGACCCGACGCGATGCCTCAGCCGATGTCAGGCTGACGGTCTCGAGCAGGTCCTCGACGCGGCTTCGCTGAACACCCATGAACTGCTGGGCCAGGGTGAGGATCTCCCGGCCGGTGCGTCCGGCGTGCTGGGCGGAGGCGTCCAGGAGCACGCCGACCTCGAGTCCCGGGTTGGGGAGATCCACATAGTGGCGCCCAGAGATCGTGGCGCTCCCGGCGTCGGGACGGGTGAGCCCGACCATGATCCGCAGGGTGGTCGACTTCCCGGCGCCGTTCGGCCCCAGGAAGCCCGTCACCCGACCCGGCCTGGCGGTGAAGCTGACGTCATCGACGGCGAGGGTCGTGCCGTACTGCTTGCTCAGTCCTTTGATGGCGATCATGCGGACTTCCTGTCGGGGTTTCGGGCCTGAGTGGCTTTTAGTTGACGCCGACCGGCAGCTTGCCCGGATTCGGCAGCGCTTCGGGTGGCACGATGCGGACGGGGTGGAGCGGCGAAGGCTCGACGAACAGGGCACGTGCGAGCCAGCCGGGCAGCCACCAGTTCCACCGGCCGAACAGGCTGACCAGGGCGGGCACCAGCAGGGCTCGGACGATGGTGGCGTCGATGAGGATGCCGACCCCCAGGGCGGTTCCGAGCACCTTGGTGTCGGTCCCGGGCGAGGTCGCGATGGCCGAGAAGGAGAAGAACAGGATCAGGGCGGCGGACGTGACGAGCCGGCCGGTACGGCCGATCCCGGTGATGACGGCCATGCTGGTGTCGCCGGTGCGGTCGTACTCCTCCCGCATCCGGGTCAGGATGAAGACCTCGTAGTCCATCGACAACCCGAACAGGAACGCGAAGATCACGACTGGGAGCCAGAAGTTGATCGCGCCGGTGGGAGCGACGTCGAAGAGAACGTCGGAGCCGTGGCCGAGCTGCCAGAAGAACACGACCGATCCGAACACGGCGGCCAGGGAGAGCAGGTTGACGAGCACAGCCTTGAGCGGCAGCAGCACCGACCGGAAGGTACGGATCAGCAGCACGAAGGTGATGAGGGCGATCATCGCCAGCACATAGGGGAAATTGTCGTAGACCGCGCTGAAGTAGTCCACGATGGTGGGACCGAGGCCGGTGATGCCGACCTGGTCGCTCACCGCGGATTCGACGGCTGCCCGGATGTCGCTGACGACCGTCGAGGTATCGCTGTCGAGCGTCGGCTGGCTCGGGAACACGTCGATGACGGCGCTGTCGCCGCTGGTGGTGCCCACCACGGCCAGCTGGACGCCGTCGACGCTGCGGGCTGCCTGGGCAGCCGCGGTGGCGTCACTGGCGGGGACGAGCACCTCGATGGGGGTGATGATCCCCGCGCCGACGCCGCCGTCTGTCAGCGTCTGGAGCGTGTCGAAGCGGGGGCCGTTCTGCGCGAGGGACTCCAAGCTGGAGCCCGGCCCGATCTTGAGGCTGAACACGGGCGCGATGAGGAGGCCCAGCACCATCAGCGCCGTCGCGGTGGCGATGACGCGGTGCCTGACGATCAGCCGTGCCCAGGCCGACCAACCACGGGAGGCGGCGCCTTCCTTGCGGATGCGGGGGTAGTCGATGCGCGGGCCGACGCTGGACAGCAGCGCCGGGAGCAGGGTGAGCACCACAGCCACGCTGACCAGCGGGATCAGCATCCCGGCGACGCCCATGCTGCGCAGGGCCGGCACCGGCAGGATCAGCAGCGCCAGCAGGCTGATCGCCACGGTGACGCCCGAGGCCATGACGGCGTGCCCGGCCGTCTTCATCGCGACGACGACCGCTTCCTCGTTGCTGCGGCCGTGCGCGCGTTCCTCCCGCCACCGTGACACCAGGATCAGCGAGTAGTCGATGGCGACCCCGAGCCCGATCAGCGCGACGAGGAACATGACGATGATGCTGACATCGGTGAACGTCGTGAGCCCGAGCACGAGCATGAACGTGACCAGGATCGACACCCCGGCGATGAGCAGCGGCAGCAGTGCCAGGAACGACGCGTACACGAAGAGCAGCACCAGCAGCGCGCCGGCGGCGGCGATCAGGGTCTCGATCAGGACGCTCGAGCTTTCCTGGTCACCGCCCGCCGACAGCAGCCCGTAGGAGGTCAGGCCGCTCTCGAAGCCGGCGGCCCGGGCTGCCTCGGTCAGCGCGGGGTCGAGCTGGGTCTCGATGTAGGGACCGAACGTCACCGGGACCGGAGCCTGGATCAAGGCGTACGTCGTGCGGCCGTCGTCGGTCACGAAGCCCGGGTCGTTGGTGCTGGCGTAGTCCACCACGCGAAGCTGCACGTCTGGAACAGCCGCGACTCCAGCGCTGATCACACCGGCCACAGCGGCCCTGTTCCCCTCGACCGTCTCGCCTTGCGGCACTGTCACGACGGCGAGATAGGAGTCGAAGGTGCTCACGCCGTAGGTGTCGATGAGCTGCTGTTCGGCGTTGTCGCCCGGTTGTCCTGGCAGGGAGAAGTCCAGCGACCACCGATCACCCAACGGGCTGACCGACACCATGCCGCCGATGAAGAGCGTCAACCAGATGGCGCTGACTATCCGGCGGTGATGCATGACGAGGCGGGCGAAGCGCTCCATGAGGAACTCCTAGTAGGGGAGCACACTGGGGCTGACGCGGTGTCGCGGCGAGACAAGGTGCCCGCTGTTGACGCTACGAGCAGCGCGGGGACGGCGGAACGCCTGAACAGGACCGCTTGAGCCCGAAAGGGGACGACCTTGTCGGACAACCTTCGCCGAGTCACCGTGGCCGCAGGGCAACGGGGAATGTGGGGCTACTCTCTGAAACAGTGGCGACAGATCTCCCATGGCGTTCCGGGTGCGGAGCGAGGGGGTCGCTACCACCTAGGAGAGTTCCATGGCCGCACAGAAGGCACCTAACGAGCATCTCCTCACCCCTGGGGACGTAGCGGCCCTGGTCTTCGTCGACCCGAAGACCGTCAGCCGCTGGGCGACGAAAGGCAGGATTGCCTCCACGCGCACCCCGGGTGGGCATCGGCGATTCCGGAGCTCCGACGTTCAAGCGCTCATGTTCGAGGTTCTGGGTCAGGACCCCTTCCGGGAGTCTCGGGTCATGCCTGCCGCGCGCGACGTCGGCTCCGTCGCAGCTGATGCCGTGGTCGCCGAGGCGGTTGCCATCGTCCTGGAGACACAGGCCCAGGCAGCGGCAGAGGCCGTGCTGGAGACGGCTGCGTCGGTCGCGGTCGCTGCGGAGCGGGCGGCATCGGCAGCGGTGAAGGCTCGTCATGCCAGGACGTTCGCTGCTGCTGAGGCTGCCCGGGTGATTGCCAGCGAGGCAGCCCTGGCCGCTGCCGAGATGCGGTCGCTGGGCACAGCGCAAGCGGCGCGGCTCGCCGGGGCGGCGGCTCAGGCCAAGAGGCTCGTCGGCTCCTCAGGCACCGAGGCCCAGACCTCAGTCGTCGCGGTACGCATGGCCGCAACGGTGCAAGCTGCCGCTGACACGGCTACGGTCGACAGCGCCCTCGCCGCGGCGCGCGTTGCTCAAGCAGTCACAGAGGCCGCGGCGCGCATCGCAGTGATGGTGGCTGCATTCGACCTCTCCCTGGAGCGGGAGGCTGCCGCCGCGGCGCAGGCTCTTTCCGACCTGGCGCTGGAGACCGCCCGCCGCCTAGCTCAGCGGAACCGCGTGATGGCCCGAGAAGCCTTGTACCCATGGGGTGTCCGCACATGACGCTGGAGGCGCCGCACAGAGTCCTGACGTCGACGCCTGCGGTCTCCGGGATGCCGCTGCGGATCCTCCGGTCGGAGGGAGTGGTTCTCCTGGCCGCCGCCCTCGCGGCATACTTCGCCGGGCTGGACCAGCCCTGGTGGCTCGTGCCCGTGCTGCTGTTCGTCCCCGACGTCTTCATGGTCGGCTACGCGAAATCGAGTACGGCGGGCGCGAGGCTGTACAACTTCGCCCATTCCTACCCGGCGCCGGCGGTGCTCGGCGTTCTGGCGTTCGTTGCCGATCAGCCGCTGTGGCAGGGAGTCGCGCTGGTGTGGCTCGCCCACATCGGGATGGACCGGGCCTTGGGGTACGGCCTCAAGTACGAGACCGACTTCAAGGACACCCACCTCGGACGCATCGGGCGCTGACAACGCCGCAAGGTCGCCGTGACCCCGTTAGGCGGCTCGCACGCTCGGTCAGGCTGACGGCGCCGCATGGACATGTCAGAGAAGCACAACAAGGGCCCAGGCGCTTCCGGCAGCGATGACCACCCAGAGCGCGTTCAGCGGGCATCAGTTGTTGTCCCTGCGAGGACGGCGAAGGCATTCGCGGCGAGCAGGCCGAGGCCGACCGTGACGCCCTTGACGAGAAGCACGCTGGCGGCGACAAGCCCCCACGGACGGCGCTGGCGCAACCAGCGGGACGCAACAGCATCAGGGGAACGACCAGGCCCAGGTCCAGGATGTGAACCGGAGAGGTCGGGTGCCCGGTCAGCGCGACGACCGGCGGCGGGTCGCCCGTGACCAGAGCGACCACAACCTGGAGTCCTTCATCAGCCCCAGACCGAGGGCGATCACGAGAAGGAAGCGGGCCACAACGACGGCGGCACGCAGGCCCCCGCCTGGAAAGCGCGGGGGCCTGCGTACCGGCTGGTCGGCTCTCAGGGGGAGACGAGCTCTTCCTCGTCCGACATGCGGCCCCCGGTCGCCGGTCGGTAGGTCGCATCGACTTCCCGCTCGGGCTGGCTGTCATGGGCGGCGCCCTCGACGGTCAGGTGCGGCAGGATCTTGTCGAGCCAGCCGGGGAGCCACCAGTTGGCCTTGCCCAGCAGGGCCATGGTGGCCGGCACCAGGACCATGCGGACGAGGGTGGCATCGACGAGGATCGCCGTGGCGAGCCCGAGGCCGAGCATCTTCAGCGACGGCACGGGGCTGGCGACGAGGGCGAGGAAGACGGCGATCATGATCAGGGCGGCGGACGTGATGACCCGCCCTGTCCCGGCCATGCCTCGGGCGACCGATTCGGTGTTGTCGCCGGTCCGCTCGTACTCCTCGCGGATCCGCGAGATGAGGAACACCTCGTAGTCCATGGAGAGGCCGAACAGGATGGGGAACATGATCACGATGATCAGCGAGGTGATCGGTGTCGGTCCTTCGAGGCCGATCAGGCTGCTGCCCCAGCCCCACTGGAAGACGGCCACCAGGACGCCGTAGGCAGCGCCGATCGAGAGCATGTTCATGACCACGGCCTTGAGCGGGACCACGACGGATCGGAAGACCAGCATCAGCAGCAGGAACGACGCGATCAGCACTGCCCCCATGAAGAGGGGCAGGGTGTCGGAGAGCTGGCCGTTGAGGTCGGTGGTCATCGCGGTGAGCCCGGTGACGTACACGTTGTCGGGCAGCACGTCACGGACCGCGGCCAGGGCGACGGAGGTCTCCAGATCGGCGGGACCCGTCGTCGGCATGGCCGCGAAGACCACGGTGCTGCCGTCCGCGGAGGTCAGCGGCTCGGTGACCGAGGCGATACGACCGCTCGTGCGGATGTCCTCGGCCAGCGCAGACACTCCATCGGCGCTGACGCCAGGGACTTCGAGGTCGACGACGACCACCAGCGGCCCGTTGATCCCGGGCCCGAAGCCCTCGTCCAGCAGGTCGTAGGCCTGTCGGTACGTCGTGTCGCGGGGAGCATCACCGGCCGCAGGCCAAGCTGTCTGCATGGCGAAGGCCGGTGCGGCGAAGGCAAGCAGGGCGAAGACGGCACCGATCAGGTAGGGCCAGGGCCGTCCCGAGACCCGGTGGGCGAAACGCCACCACGCGGTCTCCTCGGCGCGCCTGGCGGGGCGGTGACGACGAACCAGCCGGCCAGTGTCGATGCGGTCGCCGAGCAGTCCGAGCAGTGCGGGCAGCAAGGTGGTGGCGGCCGCGACCGCGCTCAAGACGACGATGGCGGTGGCCAGGCCGATGGAGGTCAGGGCGCCAAGACCGGTGAAGGCGAGGGACGCCATCGCGATGATCACGGTGCCACCGGCGAAGACGACCGCCGCTCCGGACGAGGACATCGCGTCGGCGAGGGCGGTGCTGTTGTCCCGCCCGGCGCTGCGGTTCTCCCGGTAGCGGGCGACAATGAACAGGGCGTAGTCGATGCCGACTCCCAGCCCGACGATCCCCGCGATCGGGATCGCCGACGGCGAGACGTCCATGATGCTGGCGAGCACGAAGATGCCGCCGATGCCCGCGCCGACCGCCACGAGGGCGAGACCGATCGGCACCACGGCCGCCACGACGGTCCCGAACGCCACCAGCAGCACGAGCAGCGCGATCAGGATCCCGACGCCCTCCAACGGCGACGTCTCGTCGGGAGCGTCGAGGAACACGGCGTCACCACCGAGCTCGACTCGGAGGTCGGCGGTGTTTGACGCGTCGACCAGCTCCGTCAGCGGCACGAAGCCCCCTTTGCCCAGCTCGCCCGGCGTGACGTCCAGGGTGAGCGTTGCGTAGCCGACCCGGCCGTCGTCCGAGATGGTCCCGGACGAGAAGGGGTCGGCCACGGACACGACATGGTCTGCCTGGGCGACGTCGGCCAGAACCTCGTCGACGACCGGCTGCTGACTCTGCAGCGTCTCGCCGTCGTCGACCGCGAAGACGACCAGAGCTTGGGCATGGGTCGCCTCGGGGAACTTTTCCGCGAGCAGCTGCATGGCGCGTTCGCTCTGACTGCCCTTGGCGCTGAATGCGTCGATGAAGGCGCCGCCGCCGCTTCCGGCGAGGGCGAACACGGCGCCGAGGAAGACGACCCAGGTCGCGATGGTGCGCCGGGGGTGCCTCGCACTCGCCATGGCAATGCTGCGGGTGAACCTGTTCATGGTGGTGCCTTTCGCAGATCCGCTGGATGACTGATGGACCGTGAACCTAGGCGCCGATGTGGTGAGCGGGCATCACCACACGTGGTGAGCGACCGGGTGAATCAGCGGCTGGTCAGGAGCCGCGCACGAAGCCGGTGCGACTGCGGCATCAGGCGGCGCCTGCGCGCCAGGACCAGCGCTGCAGAGAGGCCGGCCACCGACGACCACCACGTCGTACTCGTTCATGGACCCAGCGCGCGCCGCTGACGTCCGACGACAACTATGGTTGCCATTCTTGGGAATCCGGCGTGAAATGACCTCCGTGTCCGACCACGCCACGATCGCGGCTGCCCTCGACCTCGTGCGCCCGCGGCTCAAGGGCATCCGCAAGGAGTGGGGCCGGCCGGGGGAGCGGATGCGCGTCCGCTCGCGGCGAGAGGAGTCGGCGCGGTGACCAGCGAGCCACTGCTGCAGACCAAGCTCTACCCGCCCCGGGTGACCCGGAAGCTCGTCGACCGGCCACGCCTGGCCCAGCGGTTGGCGGCTGCACCAGCGGTGCTCCTCGTCTCCGCGCCGGCCGGCTTCGGGAAGTCCACGTTGCTCGCCCAGTCGCTCCTCGGTGGGGCGCCACGGCCGGACCGCCCGGCCGTGGCCTGGCTGTCCCTGGACTCCGGTGACAGCGACCCCTCGTCGTACTGGGCCTACGTGCTCGCCGCGCTCCGTACGGCGGCGCCGGGGGTGGGCGCGTCCGCGCAGGCACTCCTGGAATCGCCCGGAGGCGCGCCCATCACCACTGTGTTGACCAGCATCATCAACGACCTGGCCGCCTCGGACGAGGACGTCGTGCTCGTGCTCGACGACTACCACGTGGTCCACGCGCCGGCGATCCACGAGGCCATGGCATTCCTGGTCGACCACCTCCCGCCACAGCTCCGCCTGGTCATCGCCACGCGATCGGACCCGCCGCTGCCGCTGGCGCGGCTGCGAGCCCGTGGCGAGCTGGCCGAGGTACGTGCCGCCGACCTGCGGTTCACCGAGCCGGAGACCGCGGCGTACTTCGCCGGAATGGGCCTCGAGCTGTCCGCCGCCGAGGTGAGCACCTTGGAGGGCCGGACGGAGGGCTGGGTCGCCGCACTCCAGCTCGCGGCCCTGTCGCTGCAGGGGCGCGAGGACCTCGCCGGGTTCATCCACGGCTTCGCCGGCGACGACCGTCACGTCGTGGACTACCTCGTCGAGGAGGTGGTCCACCGGCAGCCTGAAGCGGTGCGGGACTTCCTCCTCCGGACGTCCGTGCTGTCCCGGCTCTCAGGACCCCTGACCGACGCCGTCACGGGACGGACCGACGGACGGGCGATGCTGGAGGCACTCGACCGCGACAACCTCTTCCTCGTGCCGCTCGACGACCAGCGACGGTGGTACCGCTACCACCACCTCTTCGCCGACATGCTCCAAGCGCGGCTCCTCGACGAGCTGCCCGGTGAGGCGCGCGAGCTGCACTGCCGCGCCAGCGCGTGGTTCGAGGAGGAGGGCGACACGACGGCGGCCGTCGAGCACGCCCTCGCAGCCGGGGACGTCGACCGCGCCGCCGGACTCGTGGAGGCCGCCCTGCCGGTGATGACCAAGGAACGGCGGGAGGCCCAGCTGCGGCGCTGGATGGAGGCGATGCCCGACGAGGTCTACGCGCGTCGTCCCGTGCTCGCGAACGGCTATGTCGGAGCGCTGATGTCGACCGGCGAGACCCGCGGTGTCGAGCCGCGTCTGCGCCTCGCGGAGGAGTGGGTGGAGGCTGCCCAGGCGCTGCCCGCAGGCGAGTCCCCGTCCGGACTCCTCGCGGCCCACCCATTGCAGTGGCAGCGGCTCCCGGGCTGGGTCACGATCCACCGAGCGGGCCTGGCCCTGATGGCCGACGACGTGGGCGCCACCATCGAGCACTGCCGGGCGGCGCTGGCGGTGCTGGCCCCCGACGACAACCTGGGATTCGGTGCGGCCACCGCCCTCATGGGTCTGGCCTCGTGGCGTCAGGGTGACCTCTCCACCGCCGGGTCCGCGTACGCCGAGACCATCCGCCGGTTCAGGCTCGAGGGCTACGTCGCCGACATCTTGGGCTGCACCGTCACACTGGCCGACCTCCAGCTCACGATGGGCCGGCTGCGCGACGCGGAGCGCACCTACCGCGACGCACTCGATCTCGCCGAGCGTCAGCCCGCTGGACCGCCGCGCGGTACGCCGGACATGCACGTCGGTCTGTGCCTGGTCCATCTCGAGCAGGGCGACCTCGCCAGGGCCAAGGAGCATCTGCGCCTCGCCCAGGAGCTCGGTGAGCACCTGGGCCTGCCCAAGCACCCACACCGCTGGCGCATCGCCGAGGCCGACGTCCGGGAGGCCGAGGGAGACCTGGTCGGCGCGCTCACGATGCTCGACGAGGCGGAGCGGGTCTACGACCTCGACTTCTCACCCGACGTACGACCCGTCACCGCGATGCGGGCCCGCGTCTGGATCAAGCAGGGAAGGCCCGAGCAGGCGCTCGCCTGGGCGACCCAGCGAGGGTTGGCGGTGACAGACGAGCTCGACTACCTGCGCGAGTTCGAGCACGTCACGCTGGCGCGGGCACTCCTCGGCACGGGCGACCGCGCCGTCGCCGGCTTCCTCGAGAGGTTGCTGACCGCGGCCGAGGCCGGTGGCCGGCACGGCACGGCCCTGGAGATCCTGGTCCTCCTCGCCCTCGCGCGGCAACGCGATGGCGATACCGGGGCGGCAATGGCCGCTCTGTCACGCGCCCTCGAGCTGGGCGAGCCAGAGGGGTACGTGCGCATCTTCACCGGAGAGGGTCCCGCGATGGCGCCCCTGCTGTCCGCAATGGCCAAGAGGGGCGGCGCCACGTCGTACGCCGCTCGGCTGACGGGCTCGGCGGACCGAGCACCCCTCGAACCGACGCGACGGGACGTCCTGGTCGACCCGCTCAGCGACCGCGAGCTGGGCGTGCTGCGCCTCCTCGCGAGCGAGCTGAGCGGCCCCGACATCGCCCGGCACCTCTTCGTGTCGCTCAACACCGTGCGCACGCACACCAAGAACATCTACGCAAAGCTCGGCGTCGGCAACAGGCGCGAGGCCGTCCGGCGGGCAGACGAGCTGGGGCTGCTGGGACGTGCCCGGGGCTGAGCCCCCACGGCAAGACCACCACCTCGCTCACCACTTGTGGTGATCCGCGCTCCCCACATCGGCTCGTACGTTCCGGAGCATGAGCATGAGCGAGACCGAAACCTATGAGATCCGCATTCAAGGCCGTCTGGCAGAGCGCTGGTCCTCCTGGTTCGACGGCATGGAGATCACCGCCCTCGGTGACGGCTGCACGCTCATCCATGGGCAGGTCACCGATCAGGCCGCCCTGTACGGCCTGATCCAGAAGGTGCGCGACCTCGGGCTGCCGCTGCTCTCCGTCACCAACACCCGAACAGGAGCGACCTCATGATTGCCCTCGACTCGGTCACCCGGAGGTACGGCGAGTTCACCGCCGTCGACCACGTCAGCTTCACTGCCCGGCCCGGCCGGGTGACCGGATTCCTCGGACCGAACGGCGCCGGCAAGTCCACGACGATGCGGATCATCGTCGGGCTCACGCACGCCACGACCGGCAG
This sequence comes from Jatrophihabitans sp., assembly GCF_036388195.1. Taxonomy (GTDB): domain Bacteria; phylum Actinomycetota; class Actinomycetes; order Mycobacteriales; family Jatrophihabitantaceae; genus Jatrophihabitans_A. Next base: position 17,023 of record NZ_DASVSG010000133.1, read on the forward strand.
CGCGACCGTCGCCGGCCGCCGCTACGTCGACCTGCCCAACCCCGGTCTCGAGGTCGGCGTGCTGCTCGACGCCTCCGCCCAGCACGCTGGGCGCACCGGCCGGGAGATCCTCACCATCGCCCAACGGTTCATGGGCCTGCCGAAGGCCCGAGTCGACGAGGTGCTCGCCCTGGTCGGCCTGACCCCGGCTGAGTCGTCGCGGCGCGTGCGCGACTACTCCCTCGGCATGCGGCAACGGCTCGGGCTCGCGACTGCGCTGATCGGGGACCCCTCCGTGCTGATCCTCGACGAGCCGGCCAACGGGCTGGACCCGGCCGGCATCCGGTGGATGCGTGGGCTGCTTCGGGACTTCGCCGACCGTGGCGGCACCGTGCTGCTCTCCTCGCACCTGCTCCACGAGATCGAGGTGATCGCCGATGACCTCGTCGTGATCGGCAACGGCCGCATCGTCGCGCAGGGCGCCAAGTCCAACCTGCTTGCCTCGGCGGGCGCCGTCGTGCGCACGACCGAGCCTCGGACCCTCGCTGCCGCCCTCGACGCGCGCGGGGTCACGTCGTCGTACGTCGGGACCGACGGTCTGCTCGCCCAGGCCGACGCCGACCAGGTCGGGCGCACCGCCTTCGCGGCCGGCGTACCCGTTCTCGAGCTGCGGCCCGCCGACGGCACCGGCTTGGAGGAGATGTTCCTCCAGCTCACCGCAGACACGCAGCGCGACACCCAGCCCCACCACGAGCCCGAAGGAGCACTGGCATGACCATCCTCCAGCACCGTGCGCCCCACCCCGTGACTGAGCCAGCCGCTCCGCGAGGCATCCCCCTGGAGAGGATCACGTCGACCGAGCTGCGCAAGATGCTCGACACCCGGTCCGGCTTCTGGACCATGGCCAGCATCGCGTTGGTGTCCATGGCCACGACGGGCATGGTGATCCTGTTCGCCGAGCGAGAAGACCTGACCTACGGCACGTTCACCGCGGCGATCAGCGTGCCGATGTCGCTGATCCTGCCGATCATCGCGATCTTGTCGGTCACCGCCGAGTGGAGCCAGCGCAGCGGCCTGACGACCTTCACCCTGGTCCCGCACCGCTCACGGGTCATCGCGGGAAAACTGCTCGCGTCAGTCGCCATCGCACTGGTCGCCACCCCGGTCGCCTTCGCGATCGGCGCCGCCGGCAACGTCGCCGGCGCCGCCATCGCCGGAGTGGACCCGGTGTGGGACCTGACGACCGTCAACCTGCTCACGATCGAGCTGGCCAACGTGCTCGGCATGCTGGTCGGCTTCATGCTCGGCGTGCTCGTGCGCAGCTCGTCCGCGGCCCTCGTGGCCTACTTCCTCTACCAGTTCCTGTTGCCGACCTTGGCGCTGATCCTGGCCGCCAAGCAGGACTGGTTCCGCGAGCTGCAGCCGTGGGTGGACTTCGACTTCGCGACGGGTGCTCTGCTTGAGGGTCCGCTTTCCGCCCAGCAGTGGGCCCATCTGGCGGCAACCGGCACGGTGTGGCTCCTCGTCCCCCTGGCCGTGGGTCTACGGCTCGTGGTGCGAGCAGAGGTCAAGTAGGCCTTTGCGGTCACCGCACCTTCCTGACGGGCAGGATCGCCGCGGCCGCGAGGAAGGCACAGACCCCTGCGACGGCGTACAGCACCTGATAGCTGCCCGAGCCGATCGCCAAGACCAGTGGCGCCAACACCGGGCCGATGGAGAACGGCAACGCGCCGGCGATGTTGAGCACCCCCAGGTCCTTCGCGGTGTCGTCCGTGTCGGGCAACACGTCCGCGACGAGCGCGAGGTCGACGGCCAGGTACAGGCCGAATCCCAGGCCGGCGACCGCCATCCCCACGAGGAACGCGTCGAAGTGGCCCGCCATCGCGATCATGAACAACGCGAGGCCATACATAGCCGCAGCACCTACCACGAAGGGCTTTCGGCGGCCGGTGCGGTCCGAGAGCCGACCGCCGACCGCCGAAGCAACCACGACGACCACCGCCTGGATGAGCGTGCCCAGGAAGATCTGCTGCGGGACCTCGTCCTCGGAGCTCCCCAGGTGATCGAGGAGGTAGTACGCCTGGTAGGTGACCAGGAACGCGTAGGCAAGGAGGAACAGGAATCGACTGGCGAACGCCCACGCGAAGTCGGGGTGACGGCGCGGAGAGACGTAGTAGGTGCCCAGGAGCTGCCGCAGCGACCACGGCGGCTTGTCGGCCGGGGCGAGCCGGCGGTCGTCCAGGTACACCGCGAACAAGACGATGAAGAAGCCGCCGATGGCGCACGGAGCCAGGAACATCGCCAGCTCGTTTCCGGTGAAGACCTTGACCACGTAGGCGCCGCCCACCGACGCGCTCGGCAGGCAGACGCCGAGGACGCCGGCCACCGTGCCCCGCTGCTCGACCGGGACCTGGTCGGGCAGTACCGCCACCATCGCGGCCAGCACCGCGTTGACGAACAGCTGCGCCACGCACCAGCCGACCAGCATCACCCAGACGTTAGGGGCAAGGGCCACCACCAGGATGCCGACAGACCCACCCGCCAGACCGACCATGATCCACGGGCGCCGCATCCCCCACCGGGATGTGGTCCGGTCACTCAACCTCCCGAAGAACGGGTTGGCCACCAGAGCGACCAGCGACCCGGCCGCCGCGACCACCGACAGCCTGGCGGCTGCCCGGTCGGCGCCCACCAGCGAGTTGACCTTGAGCGCCAGGGTCACCAGCAGTGGAGCGATGAAGAGCAGACTGGTGGCGAGATAGGCCGCGGCGTACATAACGATGAACACCCAGCCCACCCGTTCTGCGGGTTTCTGGTGCCCGTGGAGCGCCATCTCGGACGCTCCGTGCGCAGCCATGGAACATCCGCCCCCAAGTCGGACCCGCCCTCCACCGCCCGCGAGGGGCACCGCAAGGACCAGACAGCAGACTACGTGGCGACCGTGTCTCCTCGGCCGGACCATCCCGGAGATCTCAAGGACCAGCGTGTCGGGCGAAGGGTGCAGCGCGACCGAACGCGGAGCCTCCCCTCGGTATGGCCGCGCCCGGCATAGGAGGCTCTCAGATCTCGGCACCTCGAGTACAGAATGAGTCCGATCCCTACGCGAACAAGTGACTAGATGTCGTAGTACAGCTCGAACTCGTACGGGTGCGGCCGCAGCCGTACCGGGTCGATCTCGTTGGTCCGCTTGTAGTCGATCCAGCTCTCGATCAGCTCGGCGGTGAACACGCCGCCTTCCTGCAGGTACTCGTTGTCGGCCTCCAGGTGCTCGAGCACCCGCTCCAGCGAGCCCGGCACCTGCGGGATCGAGGCGGCCTCGTCCGGCGGCAGCTCGTAGAGGTCCTTGTCGCTCGGGTCGGCGGGCTCGATCTTGTTGCGGATGCCGTCCCCGCCGGCCATCAGCATCGCCGAGAAGGCGAGGTAGGGGTTGGCCGACGGGTCGGGCACCCGGAACTCGATGCGCTTGGCCTTCGGGCTGGTCCCGGTGATCGGCACCCGGATGCAGGCCGAGCGGTTGCCGGCCGAGTACACCAGGTTCACCGGCGCCTCGTAGCCGGGCACCAGCCGGTGGTAGGAGTTCACCGTCGGGTTGGTGAAGGCCAGCAGCGACGGGGCGTGGTGCAGCAGCCCGCCGATGTAGTAGCGCGCGATGTCGGACAGGCCCGCGTAACCGGTCTCGTCATAGAACAGCGGCTCGCCGTCCTTCCACAGCGACTGGTGGCAGTGCATGCCCGAGCCGTTGTCGCCGAACAGCGGCTTGGGCATGAAGGTCGCGGTCTTGCCGTTGCGCCAGGCGACGTTCTTGACGATGTACTTGAACATCAGGATCTGGTCGGCCGCGTGGGTCAGGGTGTCGAACCGGTAGTTGATCTCGGCCTGGCCGGCGGTGCCGACCTCGTGGTGGGCCCGCTCGATCTGCAGGCCGGCCTTCATGAGCTCCTGGCTCATCTCGTCGCGCAGGTCGGCGTAGTGGTCATAGGGCGACACCGGGAAGTAGCCGCCCTTGATCCGGGTCTTGTAACCGAGGTTGCCGCCCTCCTCGGCCCGGTTGCTGTTCCACGAGCCCTCGATCGAGTCGACCGAGTAGCACGAGCCGTTGATCTTGGACTCGTACCGGACCTCGTCGAAGATGTAGAACTCGGCCTCCGGGCCGAAGTAGACGGTGTCGGCGATGCCGGTGGAGGTGAGGTACTCCTCGGCCTTGGACGCCACCTGGCGCGGGTCGCGGCCGTACGGCTCGCCGGTCCGCGGCTCGACGATCGAGAAGTTCAGGTTGAGCGTCTTGGCGGCGCGGAACGGGTCGACGTAGGCGGTGGCCGGGTCCGGCAGCAGCTTCAGGTCGGACTTGTGGATGGCGGCGAAGCCGCGGATGGACGAGCCGTCGAACATCAGCCCGTCGGTGAACGCATCCTGGGTGAAGCCGGCCGCCGGCACGTTGAAGTGCTGCTGCACGCCGGGCAGGTCGGTGAACCGCACGTCGATGAACTCGACGCCCTCGTTCTTGATGAAGTTGAGAATCTCGTCTGGGCTGCTGAACATCTGCCGGGTCCTTGTCCTCTGCCTCGGGTGGGATGGGGAGATCACAGAACGTGGTGCCCACGCTAAGGGTGTCCGATTGCTGCCGGGTGTCTCGAATGTTTCCGCGACGTTACGCCCCACGAGCGGGGCTGGCACGGCAGGGCGGGGTGTGCGTCAGTGGACGATCACCGCGGTGGCGGTCAGCCGGTCGTGCAGCCCCCGGAAGTCCCGGTCGGCGACCAGCGCCGGAATCAGCGCCACCAGCAACGCGGTGCGCACCAGCGCCCGGATCGGCCCGATCGCGAGCCTGGCGTCCACCCGGATCACCCGCAGCCCGGTCAGGTACATGCCCAGGGACCGGCCGAACAGCAGCAACCCGATGAGGTAGTCCAGGACGAGCGGGATCAGGCTCCACTGGCCCGGCAGGTGCGCGGCCAGCCCGGGCAGGTCCCGGCGGTGGACGAACGGGCTCGCCACCAGCCCGGCGGCCACAAGATCGAGGAGGAACGCCGCGATCCGCCGGCCGGTGGGAGCCAGCGACCCCGGCCCGGACGGCGGCAGGCCCAGCGACTGGCCGCGGTAGCGCTCAGCGGACTCGGCGTCCGGCGGCACGGACGTCAGCCGCGACGGCGGGCCGCGCGCTGGACGCTGCGCAGCTTGACCCCGCCGGGCATCGGGCCCTGGGGGAGCGGGGCGCGCTGCGCGCCCAGGGCGGACAGCCGCCGGTCCAGGGCCACCACCTGCTCCTTGGACAGGTTGCGGGGCAGCTTCATCAGATGGGTGTTCAGCTTGGCCAGCGGCACCTCGCCCTCACCGCGCCCGACCACCACGTCGTAGATGGGGGCGTCGCCGGCCAGCCTGGCGACCCGCTTCTTCTCCTGGGCCAGCAGCGGCTTGACCCGCTGCGGGGCGCCCTCGCCGATCAGCACCACGCCGGGCCGGCCGAGCAGCCGGTGCACCGCGTCCAGCTGCGGGGTCCCGGCGACGGCGTCGGTCTTGCGCCAGTCGCCGCGCAACTGGCCCAGGACGTAGGCGGCAGCGCCGGCCTGGCCCTCTGCCTGCTTGTAGGCCGAGGTCTGCGCGCGCCGGGAGAACAGGAACATCGCGGCCAGCAGCCCGAAGAGCACCGCCGGCAGGATGGGCAGCCAGACGCTGCCGGTCACCAAGGACGCCAGCAGGTAGAACACCGCCGTGACGCCCACGAACGCCATGATCAGGTACGGGACGAGCCGGGAGTCGCTCTTGCGGGTCAGCGTGAACGCCTGGCGCATCTGCTTGAACGAAGCGCGCCTGGATTGCCTGCGCTGAACGCGGACTGCCTTCTTCTCCGCCCTGCTCAGCTTGATCTTGCTGTTCCGCTTCGCCCGGGTCGATTGCGCCATGACAACAGGATAAGCGTTCGGCAGAAGATGTTTCACCCGCGTCAAGGATTACCCGCTACAGTAAGAGGAATGTTAGCTGCAGGGGTCTACGGGGGTGAATAAACAGTGCGAATCCGACGTCCTGAGCGAGTGGTCGCAGCTTCGCTGCTGACCGCGCTGGGCGCGTGTCTCGCACTGCTCGCCCAGCCCAGCGCCGCCTCGACCCTCGACAGCTACGACATCCACGCCAGCGCCCGGTACGGCTGTGCCCAGCACGGCGAGGACAGCTTCGTAGAGGTGAGCCTCAAGGCCGTGGAGCGCGACCGCCTCGCCGACCGCGAGCTGGTGGTGCAGGTGGGCCTCGCCGGGCCGGAGCCGACCGATCCCGACGCCGTCCTCCCCGAAGGCGGCCCCACCCTGGTGACGTTGGGTGACAAGCCGATCAAGGTACGGCTGGCCGGCCAGGCGCAGGACGGCGATCACGTCTTCATCCGGCAGGTCGACCAGCCCGAGGCCGACGTGCTCACCTTGCCGCTGCAGAAGACCTGCCACCGGATCAAGCCGACCAACTTCGGCCTGGACGAGCCCGACGTGCAGGTTGTGGCCAAGAGCTGCGCCTCGGGATCGCAGGCCCGCCTCCAGGTCACCCTGGACAACCCCAACGAGGTGGACGAGCGGCTGCAGAAGATCGGCATCGAGCAGATCGACTACACCGTGCTGCTGGTGCGTCAGGACGGCCTGCTCGCCGGTCCCGAGCCCGAGGGAACCCTGATGAGCTTCGACGAGCCGAGCACGTCGGTGGTCATGCTCCGCCAGGTGGTGACCAAGCCCGCAAAGTATGAGGTCCGGGTGATCGCCCTGGACGGCGCGGTGGTCACCTCGGAGAGCATCCGGCTCAGCTGTGCCAGCACCGGCAACCCTGGCCCGTCCAGCACCAGCCGGCCGACCCCGAGCGTGTCGGTCACGCCGACCTCATCGCGGCCGCCCAGCCAGCCTCCGCCCCCGGCCACCTCGACGGTCACGCAACAGCCCACCTCGCCGGCGCCTTCCAGCTCTGCGCCTTCCAGCTCTGCGCCGGCCACCTCGGCTCCGGCCAGCTCTGCGCCGCCGACTTCGGCGCCGGCCAGTTCGGCTCCGGCCACCTCGGCTCCGCCGGCTGCCTCTTCACCGGCCGGTGGCATCCCCGGGCCGACGGCAAGCAGCTCGCCGAGCCGCTCGCCCCGGCCCAGCAGCAGCGCCGTCCAGCCGCCGAACGCCGGGCCGTCCAGCTCGCCGCCATCGAGCTCGGCCGCGGCCGTTCCGTCCAGCTCGTCACCCAGCCCGGAGCCCAGCATCTCCCGGCTGGTGGAGGCACGCGCCAATTACAGCGGCGTGCCAGTGTTCCAGAGGGACGCCGCCCTGGTGGTGCTGGTCTTCTCCGCCGCCTTGTCGGCGCTGGTCGGCGCGACCCTCGTCACAGCCCGCCGACGCTGAGACCGGTGTCGGAGGCCGGCTATAGGCGGCCGGGTCGACCAGGGTCGGCTGAGCTGCCGGGTCGACAGGGTCGCAGCGTGAGCGTGCTGGGTCGGACCGGCGGGCCTGAATCGGCCGGGTCAGCCTGAGCTGGCGGCGCTCAGCGTGCGGGCTTCGATGGCCTGCTGGTAGAGCCGCCCCGCGCGGTAGGACGAGCGCACCAACGGCCCGCTCAGCACCCCGGCGAAGCCGATCTCCTCGGCCTCCTCGCGCAGCTCGACGAACTCCTCGGGCTTGACCCACCGGTCGATCGGGTGGTGCCGCAGCGACGGGCGGAGGTACTGGGTGATGGTGATCAGTTCGCAGCCGGCGTCGTGCAGGTCCTGCAGCGCCTGGGAGATCTCGGCCCGCTGCTCGCCCATGCCCAGGATCAGGTTCGACTTGGTCACCAGCCCGGCCTGCCGGGCAGCGCTGATCACGTTGAGCGAGCGCTCGTAGGTGAAGGCCGGCCGGATCCGCTTGAAGACCCGGGGCACCGTCTCGACGTTGTGCGCGAGCACCTCCGGCCGGGAGCCGAACACCTCGGCCAGCTGCTCGGGAACGGCGTTGAAGTCAGGGATCAGCAACTCGACGCCGGTCCCCGGGTTCAGGCTGTGGATCCGGCGGACCGTCTCGGCGTACAGCCACGCGCCGCCGTCGGGCAGGTCGTCGCGGGCGACGCCGGTGACGGTGGCGTAGCGCAGGCCCATCGTCTGGACGCTCTCGGCCACCCGGCGCGGCTCGTCGGTGTCCAGCGCCGCCGGCTTGCCGGTGTCGATCTGGCAGAAGTCACACCGCCGGGTGCACTGGTCACCGCCGATCAGGAAGGTGGCCTCGCGGTCTTCCCAGCACTCGTAGATGTTGGGGCAACCGGCCTCCTGACACACCGTGTGCAGGCCCTCGCTCTTCACCAGCTGGCGCAGCTCGGTGTACTGCGGGCCCATCACCGCGCGGGTCTTGATCCAGGCGGGCTTGCGCTCGATCGGGGTCTGGGCGTTGCGGGCCTCGATGCGCAGCAGCTTGCGCCCGGCGGGTGCCGATGCGGGCGGCGCGCTGGGTTCAGTCACGGGATCGAGCGTACGCGGCGACCAGGCCCGGCAGCAGCGCCTCCACCACCGGCAGGGCATCGGCGACGCTGACCTCGCGACCCAGCTCGGCGGTCAGCGAGGTGATCCCGGCGTCGGCGATGCCGCACGGCACGATCCGGCCGAACCAGCTGAGGTCCGGATTGCAGTTGAGCGAGAAGCCGTGCAGCGTGACGCCCTGGGCGACCCGGATGCCGATCGCGGCGATCTTGCGCTCCGGCCCGCGGTCATCGGCCGGCAGCCACACGCCGCTGCGCCCGGCGACCTGCCCGGCCCGCACGCCCAGCTCGGCGCACACCTCGATCAGCACCTCCTCCATCCGGCGGACGTAGGCCACCACATCGACCGGATTGGGCAGCTCGACGATCGGGTAGCCCACCAGCTGGCCGGGACCGTGCCAGGTGATCTTGCCGCCCCGATCGACGTCGATCACCGGGGTGCCGTCCACCGGACGCTCCCACGCCTCGGTGCGCCGGCCCGCGGTGTAGACCGACGGATGCTCGAGCAGCAGCGCGGTGTCGTCGATCTCCCCGACGACCCGCTGGGCGTGCAACTGCCGTTGCCACTTCCACGCCTGCTCGTAGTCCATCAAGCCGGCTCGGATGGTTCTCAACTCAGACACCTGATCATCTCCTCGTCGATCACCACCCTAATCCGACCCTGCGACAGAAACGGCGCTAGTGCGTGCGCTCACACCTGCCGAAGTTGGCGGCTGGCGTGTTGTCGGAGCCCTGGGCTAGGAATGGCGCAGCGGGTCGAGCCGGCCTCCGCAAGTACGATGCCGCGGAACAACCGGCCTCGACCGGCTGTGTTCGCTCACGAGTTCCGGCAAAGTGTCTGGAGATCCGATGACCGAGGTCAGCACGTCGCGGGAAACCACCCCGGCGACGAGCAAGAAGCGCCAGCTGCCCCGGGGGTTGCCGGTCTTCTCGGTGATCGCGGTGGCGATCCTGGCGTTCCTGGCCGGAGGCGCCGGCGGCTCGTACCAGGGCAAGCTGGCCGAGGTCCAGAAGAATGACAACGCCTCCTACCTGCCCGCTTCGGCGGAGTCGACCAAGGTGTTGGCCGAGTCGGCCAAGTTCAACAAGATCGAGAACGTGCCGGGCTTCATGATCTTCCACCGGCCCGGCGGGCTGACCGCCGAGGACCGGGCCGCGGCGAGCAAGGCGGCAGAGACGGTCGCCCGGACCCCCGGCATCGACACCAACGCGCTCACCCCGCCGCAGACCTCCAGCGACGGCACGACGATCGCGGTGTTCACCCCGCTGGTGCAGAAGCAGGACGGCAAGGACGTCCAGTTCGACAAGATCGCCAAGCTGGAGCAGCAGATCGTCGACGACACCACAGCGGACCTGCCTGCGGGCCTGAAGGCCTATCCGGCGGGGCAGTCCGGGCTCTTCCTGGCGTTCTCGGACGCCTTCGCGGGGGCCGACAGCACGCTGCTGCTCGCCGCGCTGGCAGTGGTGATCGTCATCCTGCTGTTCGTCTACCGCTCCCCGGTGTTGTGGATCTTTCCGACCCTGTCGGCGGTGCTGGCCCTGGGCCTGTCCTCGATCGTCATCTACTTCCTCGCCAAGCACGAGGTCGTGACCCTGAACGGGCAGAGCGCGGGCATCATGCCGGTGCTGGTGCTCGGCGCCGGCACCGACTACGCGCTGCTGCTGACCGCGCGCTATCGCGAGGAATTGCACTTCTATCCCAACCGCTTCGACGCGATGATCAGGGCCTGGCGCGGATCGGCGCCGGCGATCGTGGCCTCGGCGGTCACCGTCATCCTCGGCCTGCTGTGCCTGACCTTCTCCAGCCTGGAGTCCGACAAGAGCCTGGGCCCGGTGGGCGCGATCAGCATCGCCTGCACCCTGATCCTGTCCATGAGCTTCCTGCCGGTCGCGCTGTCGCTGGCCGGCCGCTGGGTGTTCTGGCCCCGCAAGCCGAAGGTCGACCAGCAGGTCGACCTGGCCAGCCACGGTTTCTGGGCCCGGGTGGCCAGCAAGGTCGACAGCAGCCGCCGGCCGGCCTGGATCGGTGTCGTGCTGGTGTTGGGCATCTGCCTGATCGGCCTGGGCTCGTTGAACGCGCAGGGCCTGAACACCGCGGAGGGTTTCACCGACACCCCAGACGCGGTCATCGGCCAGGATCTCTACGTCAGCAAGTTCGGCCAGGACACCAGCACCCCCGCGGTGATCACCACCAACGCCGGCTCCGTGGACGCCGTCATCGGCGCGGTCTCGAAGGTGCGCGGGGTGGACACCAAGCCGGGCGCGGTATGCGTTCAGGTCGACTACCCGAAGCTGGCCGCCGCGGCTAAGTCCGGCGCCGTGCCACCCGCCGCGGGCTGCGCTCCGGCGGCGCTGCAGATCGAGCCGATCGACGGCCGGACGATCGTGACCGCGACGCTGGCCGACGCCTTCGACTCACGCGCCGCGTATGACACGGTGAACCGGCTGCGGGACGCCGTCCATGGCGTCGCGGGCGCCGATGCCATGGTCGGGGGCGCTTCCGCGGCGACCTTGGACGTCCAGAACGCCTCGGTGCATGACCGCAACCTGATCATCCCGATCGTGCTGGTGGTCATCTTCGTGGTGCTGGCGCTGTTGCTGCGGTCGATCGTCGCCCCGGTGCTGCTCATCCTGACGGTGGTGCTCTCCTTCGGCGCCGCGCTGGGAATCTCGGCGCTGGCGTTCGAGCATCTGTTCCACTTCGCGGGCGCGGACCCGTCCTTCCCGCTGTTCACCTTCGTGTTCCTGGTCGCGCTGGGGATCGACTACAACATCTTCCTGATGACCCGGATCAGGGAGGAGAGCCTTCAGCACGGCACCCGGGCGGGGATCTCCCGCGGGCTGACGGTGACCGGGGGCGTGATCACCTCAGCAGGCCTGGTGCTGGCCGCCACGTTCGCGGTGCTCGGGGTGCTGCCCATCGTGTTCCTGGCCGAACTCGGCTTCGCCGTCGCGGTAGGTGTGCTGATGGACACCATCCTGGTGCGCAGCGTGCTGGTGCCGGCGCTGTCGGCCGACATCGGCAAGAAGATCTGGTGGCCGTCCAAGCTGGCGAACGCCGAGGACTGATCCGGGGCTGATCCGGCCTGGTTGGCGGGGCGGCCTGGGTGGGGCCATCGGAGTCTGGCTTCACCCGGCCGCCGGTGCGACTGCCGCCTGTGGATAACTTTGTCGAGGCAGCCGCCGTTTCTCCTACGGTGGCCCGATGGCGTTCAGCGTTCCGGGTTATCAGGTCGATCAGCTCATCGGCTACGGCAGCCACGCCGAGGTGTGGTCCGGCCGCGCTGCCGGCACCGACGAGGCGGTGGCCCTGAAACGGATCATCGTGCCCGCACACGGCGATCCGGATCGGGCGGCCGAACTGATCCGGTCGGCTCGGTGCGAGGCCGCGTTGCTCACCGCCCTGGAGCATCCCAGCCTGATCCGGTTGCGCCGGTACGTCCAGACGCCGGCCGCGGTGGTGCTGGTGATGGAGCTGGCCGAGGGCGGGTCGCTGGCGCAGCTGCTGCGCCGCCGGGACCGGCTCAGCCCGGCCGAGGTCGCCGCGGCGCTGAGCCCGGTCGCCGCCGCGTTGGCCTTCGCGCATGGCGAGGGCGTGTTGCACGGCGACGTCAGCGCGGGCAACATCCTGTTCAGCGCCGCCGGGCAGCCGAAGTTGGCCGACCTCGGGGTCGCCAGGATGCTGATCGGGCACGCCGAGCCCGACCGGGCGCTGGGCACCCCGGCCTACCTGGACCCGGTGGTTGCGGCCGGCGGCGCCGCGGGTACCGCCAGCGACGTGTTCTCCCTCGCCGCCGTGGCGTTGCATTGCCTGACCGGTTCCGGGCCGTGGCACTCAGCTGACCCCGCCGACCTGCGCGCCGTGCTGGACCGGGCAGCCACCGGCGTGATCGACGACCTGCCCGGCAAGCTGGCGGGCTGCCCTGCCGCGATGGCCGCGGTAGTCAGCCGAGCGCTGGATCCGGAGCCGTCCCGCAGAGGCTCGGCTGCCGAGTTCGCGTTGGACCTGGGCGCCAGCGTGCCGTCCGCGCCGGTGGTGCTGGCCGCCGGCCGGGTGCTGCCCGGCATCGGCCGGCACTCAGCCGAGCGCCATGATCCGGTTGCCGCGGGTGTCGTGCCAGCCGATCTGACCCATGTGGCACGGCTGCAGGTCAGGCCCGAGCCCGCCGAGCCAGCACCGCGGCGCCGGCTACTGCATCGCCTGGCATCCCGGACGGCAGCCCGGACGACGGCGCCCCTGGTTGTGGCGGTCCTGTGCGTCGCGGTCGCGGCCATCGCCGTCCTGGCGTTGGTTGCCGTGCGAAGCCATGGCCGGCCGACCCTGGCCGCCGGTCCGCCGGCGACCTCAGCCGCCCATGCCAGCTCGGCAGCGCCGGCGACCTCAGCCGCCCAGGCCAGCTCGGCAGCGCCTGTGGCTCCTGCCGTGCCCGGCCTGGCTGCCACTCCTGCTCGATCCACCCTGCCAACCGCACCGGCTCCGATCGATCCCGAAACAGTGTTGCGCAAGCTGGCCGACCTGCGCGCCGAAGCATTCGCGCGGGGCCGTCCCGAGTTGCTGGCGGCGATCTATGAGTCACCAACCCTGCTGGCCCAGGATCTCGGCCAGCTTCGCACGCGCATCCCGGTCGGCTGCGGCCTAACGGGGCTGCGAACCGAGTATCAGGACATCGCCGTCACCAGCGCGAGCCCGCAGCGCCTGGAGTTGCAGGTCACTGCCAGCCAACCGCCAGCATCTCTGGTCTGCGCCGGAACGGTGCGCAGCCGCACCCTGCCCGCGGCTCCGACCCGGCTGGCGCTGAGCCTGGTGCGGGTGGGTGCTGAGTTCCGGATCACCTCACAACGGCCGGGTGGGGCCGTGCTCCCGCGCTAGTGAGCTATTGCTGGGTCAGGGGGTGGAACCCGAGCAGTACACATACACGGTCTTCGAAGCGGTCGCGTAGCTGCCATCGGTCACCGTGAAGGTGACAGTGCGGCTGGTACCCCTCTCGCAATACACGTGGATCATCGAGCCGCTGGCAAAGTCGGAGCGGGAGTAGTAGCTCTGGTTCCACGTGTAGGTGTAGGTACCGGCGCCGGTACCTCCACTGACGTCAGCGTCACAGAAGAAGCCCTGTAGCACAGTCTCGCAGCCGAGGCCGGTGATGGTGAGCGTGGAGGCGAAAGCCGGAGCAGGGCTGCTGACTCCAAGGCCCAGAACAGCCAGAGCGGCGACAATCAGCGACCGAATGCGGCGTGCGTTGAACATGTGACCTCCATGCAGGGACTGGGATGCTGGCTGGAATCAGCTCGGCAGCAGGCTGCGTAAGAATCCACCTCTCAGTGCTTTCCGAGCAATGGCGAAAGATGCCGGAATTCACCGCAAAAGCGTTTATGGGGGGCAAGAAGGGCGTCTGCCGATGCACGGCAAGGCGATCCAGCGCAGGATCATGCCGGCCTGGGCCGGGGGAGAGCCGTACCGCTAGCCGGGGGAGAGCCGTACCGCTAGTGGGTAAGGGACCAGGCCAGCGCGCTCGGCAGATCGGCGTGCTCGAACCGGTAGCCGCTGCTGGTCAGCTTCTCCGGAAGCACCCGCTGGCTGGCCAGCACGCCCTCCTCGGCGAACCCGCCCAGCGCCAGCCGGAGCCCCCAGGGCGGCGCCGGCAGCAACGCCGGCCGGTGCAGCGCCCGGGCCAGCTCGGCGGTGAACTGCGCGTTGGTGACCGGGGCCGGCCCGACCAGGTTCACCGGGCCGTCCACCTCCTCGGTCGCGAGGAGGTGCCGGATGGCGCCGATCTCGTCGGCAAGGGTGATCCAGGACTGGTACTGCCGGCCGGACCCGAGCTTTCCGCCGGCGCCCATCTTGAACAGCGGCGCCATGCGCTTCAGCAATCCGCCGGCAGCGCTGAGCACCAACCCGGTGCGCAGCGTCACTACCCGCACCCCGGCCTGGGAGGCGGGCTCGGTGGCTGCTTCCCAACGGCGCACCAGGTCGGCCAGAAACCCCGTGCCGGGTGGGGCGGACTCGGTCAGCGGCTCGTCCCCGCGCTCGCCGTAGTAGCCGATCGCCGAGGAGGACAGGAACGACTTCGGCCGCAGCTCGGCGGACATGCCCGCCACAGCCCCGGCGATCGTCGAGGTGGGCTGCAACCGGCTCTCCACCAGCACCTGCTGGTACGCCGGCGTCCACCGCTTGTCAGCTATCCCCGCGCCGGAGAGGCTGATCACCGCGTCGGCCCCCGCCAGCGCCGCCGGATCCAGCTCGCCACGGTCGGGATGCCATTCGGCTTCGGACTCCGACACCGGGCTGCGCCGCACCAGGGTGGTCACCTGGTGCCCGCAGCCCCGCAGGTCGATGACCAGGGACCTGCCGATGAAACCGGACGCCCCGGCGATGACCACCTTCACAGCGCACACTCCCCGTCAGTGCTCGGCGCCCACCCCATGGCCGGCCGGGTACGACCCCGGCCGGCGCGGCGTCAGCTCAGCCCGAGCGCGCGTTCGAAGGCGCCGGCCTCCAGCCGGGTCTTCATGGTGGTGAGGAACCGGGCCGCGTCGGCCCCGTCGACGATCCGGTGGTCATAGGACAGCGCCAGGTACACCATCGACCGGATCGCGATGATCTCACCGAGCTTCTGGTCCGAGATCACCACCGGGCGCTTGACCACCGAGCCGGTGCCCAGGATCGCGACCTGGGGCTGGTTGATGATCGGGGTGTCGAACAGGGCGCCGCGGCTGCCGGTGTTGGTCAGGGTGAAGGTCCCGCCGCCGAGCTCGTCCGGGGACACCTTGTTGGTCCGGGTGCGCTCGGCCAGGTCGGCGATCTTGCGGGCGATGCCGGCCAGGTTGAAATCACCGGCATTGTGGATCACCGGAACGAGCAGGCCGCGCTCGGTGTCCACCGCGATGCCCAGGTGCTCGGCCTCGTGGTAGGTGACCGTGCCGGCCTCGGTGTCGACCGAGCAGTTCACGTTCGGGTGGGCCTTGAGGGCTTCGACCGCCGCCACCGCGAAGAACGGCAGGAACGACAGCTTGACGCCCTCCCGCTTCTCGAAGTCAGCCTTGGCCACCTCGCGCAGCCGGGCGATCGGGGTGATGTCGACCTCGACCACGGTGGTGAGCTGCGCCGATGTCTGCAGCGATTCCACCATCCGTGCCGCGATCACCTGGCGCAGCCGGGACAGCTTGACGGTCTGTCCCCGCAGCGCGTTGTCGACGGTGGGCGCCGCCGTCTGGGCGGCCGCCGGAGCCGGTGCGGCCGGAGCAGCTGCCGCGGCCGGCGGAGCTGCCGCAGCAGCCTCGGCCTCGGCCCGGCGCTCGGCAGCGGCCTGGGCCGCTGACAGCACGTCGGACTTGCGGATCCGGCCACCCACACCGGTGCCGGTCAGCGAGTTCAGGTCGACCCCGTGCTCGCTCGCCAGCTTGCGGACCAGCGGGGTCACGTAGGTGCCGGCGACCTCGTCGTCATCGACGGGGGGCGGGGGCGAGCTGGTCTCCCGGCCCGAGTAGTCCGACGCCGGAGCCGAGTCCGCGGACGCGCCCGGCGCTTGAGCAGCGGCGGGTGCCTGAGCGGCGGCGGGCGCTTGAGCGGCGGCGGGTGCCTGAGCGGCGGCGGGCGCTTGAGCGGCGGCCGGCGCCTGAGCTGCGGCGGGCGCCTGAGCTGCGGCGGGCGCCTGAGCTGCGGGAGCGGGTGCAGCAGCCGGGGCAGGAGTGGGTGCGGCAGCCGGAGCCGGTTGCTCGGTGGAGGGGCCAGCCGACCCGGCCTCGGGGGCGGCCTCGCTGATCGGCTCGTCCGGAGCCTGCTCGTCGGTGGTCTGCTCGTCAGCGGGCTTCGCCCGGGCAGCCTCAGCCTGCGCGCTCTCAGCCTCGGCCTGGCCGGTCTCAGCCTGGCCGCTGTCAGCCTGGCCGGACTGCGCAGCCTCGCCCTGCTCGTCGGACTGAGCAGCCTCGTCCTGATCATCGGACTGGTCAGTCTGGCCACCGTCCGCCTGACCCTGGCCCTCGGACTGCTGCCCGGAACCGCTCGATGCCTCGCTGGCGTCGCTGATGACCGCCAGCTCGACGCCGATCTCGACCGTCTCGTCCTCGGCGACCTTGATCGAGGTCAGGATTCCGGAGGCCGGCGAAGGGACCTCGGTGTCGACCTTGTCCGTCGACACCTCCAGCAGCGGCTCGTCCGCGGCTACCTGATCGCCTTCCTGCTTCAGCCAGCGCGTAACGGTTCCTTCGGTCACGCTCTCGCCGAGGCGCGGCATGGTCACTGAGACCGGCATGTCTTCTGGCTCCTATCGTCGGATCAAGGCGTGACGGACACCGGCCCGCCGTCTTCGGCTCGTCAGTCGTGCACGTGCAGCGGCTTGCCGGCGAGCAGCAGGTGAGCCTCGCCGATCGCCTCGGACTGGGTCGGATGCGGGTGGATCAGCTGGGCGACCTCGCTGGGCAGCGCCTCCCAGTTGTAGATCAGCTGCGCCTCGGCGATCAGCTCACCGACCCGGTCGCCGACGATGTGCACGCCCAGCACCCGGCCCACCGCTCCGTCGGACTTCTCGGCCACCAGCTTCACCGCGCCCTTGGTGTTCAGGATCGCGCTGCGGCCGTTGCCGGACAGGTCGTAGGTGACGGTCTTGACGTTGTCGGCGCCGAACCTCTCGACCGCCTGCGCCTCGGTCAGCCCGACGGCGGCGACCTCCGGGCTGGAGTAGGTGATCCGCGGGACGCCGGCGTAGTCGATCGGCACCACCGGCAGGCCGGCGATGTGCTCGGCCACCAGGATGCCCTCGGCGAAGCCGACGTGGGCCAGCTGCAGGGTCGGGATCAGGTCACCGACGGCGTAGACGCCCTCGACGCTGGTCCGGCAGTACTCGTCGACGGTGACGAAGCCGCGGTCCATCGCCACCCCGGCCTGCTCGTAGCCGAGGTCGGCCGAGACGGGGCCGCGCCCGACGGCCACCAGCAGCAGCTCGGCCTCCAGCGTCGAGCCGTCGGCCAGGTGCACCTTCACACCGCTGTCGGTGTGCTCGACGCGCTCGAACCGGGCGCCGAGCTTGAAACCGATGCCGCGCCGCCGGAAGGCGCGCTCGAGCATCTTGGAGTTGGCCTCGTCCTCCAGCGGCACCAGGTGCGGCAGCGCCTCGACGATGGTCACGTCGGCGCCGAAGGACTTCCAGGCGCTGGCGAACTCGACCCCGATCACCCCGCCGCCGAGCACGATCGCGCTGGCCGGCACGTGGTCCAGGCCGAGCGCGTGCTCGCTGGCGATGACCCGCCGCCCGTCCAGCTCCAGCCCGGGCAGCGTCTTGGAGTACGAGCCGGTGGCCAGGACGACGTTGGTCCCGGTATAGGTCTGGTCGCCGACGGTCACCTGCTTGGGGCCGGTGAGCCGGCCCTCACCCTCGACGATGGTGATGCCACGGCTGCGGATGAGCCCCTGCAGGCCCTTCCAGTTCTTGGAGATGACCCCGTCCATGTACTTGTGGACGCCGGCCATGTCGATGCCGTCGAAGGTGGCGTTCACCCCGAACTGCGAGCTCTCGCGGGCCGCGTCGGCGACCTCGCCGGCGTGCAGCAACGCCTTGGTGGGGATACACCCACGATGCAGGCAGGTGCCGCCGACCTTGTCCTTCTCGATCAGCACCACCGACTTGCCCAGCTCGGCGGCGCGCAGCGCGGCTGCATAACCGCCGCTGCCACCACCGAGGATCACGATGTCGACGTTGTTCCCGGCCCCTTCGGCTGCCACGAAAATGTCTCCCAGCTCGGGGCTTGGCTGCCCCGATCGTCACCAGTGAGTCCAGCCGGCCCGGCGCACTGCCGAGCCGGGTTCCATCTTGTCACTTCGCCTGGATACCTGGGCAGCCGGGCGGGCGCTGCCGGCCGCGTGCCGTCCTGGCCGGCCGGTCAGGCTGCGGCTCAGCTCTCAGCTCAGCTCCGGCTCGGGCCTCGGCTCAGCCTGCTGGCTCAGTTCTCGGCGAGGTCGGTCAGGCTGGCCACGATCGTCCGGACGATGGCGCCGGTGCCGCCCTGGGGGTTGTAACCCGACGCCGACTTCAGGAACGCGGGCCCCGCGATGTCCAGGTGGACCCAGTCCAGCCCGTCCGGGACGAAGCCGGCCAGGAACGTGCCGGCCACCAGCATCGAGGCCGCGCGGTCCTTGGGCAGGTTCACCACATCGGCCACCGGGGACTCCAGCACGGTGCGCAGCCGCGGCGGCAAGGGCATCGGCCACAGTGACTCGCCGGCGGCGGAGCCGGCTGCCACGACCCGGTCCCGGAAGGCGTCGCTGCCCATCACCCCGGTGGTCCCGTGGCCCAGCGCTATCACCTGGCCGCCGGTCAGGGTGGCCGTCTCGATCAGGTAGTCGGGGGAGTCCTCGCAGGCCCGCAGGATCGCGTCGGCCAGGATCAGCCGTCCCTCGGCATCGGTGTTGTCCACCTCGACGGTGCGCCCGTCCCGCATCACCAGGATGTCGGAGGGCCGGTAGGACGAGCCGGACACGGCGTTCTCCGCCATCGGGACGGTGGCGGTGACCGAGATCGGCAACCTGAGCCTGGCCGCCGCGATGACGGATTCGATGACCGCCGCCGCCCCGGCCATGTCGGACTTCATGTCCCCCATGGCGGCCTGCTTGAGGTCCAGGCCGCCGGTGTCGAAGGTGATCCCCTTGCCCACCAGCGCCACCCGGGCGCGGCTGCGGGCCGGCGCGTAGCTCAACCGGACCAGCCTCGGCGGGGTGCCGGAGCCGCCCCCGACCGCGAGGATGCCCCCGAAGCCGCCGCGCTTGAGCGCTCGCTCGTCGAGCACCTCGACGGCCAGCCCGGCCGCCTCGCCCTGCTCGCGGGCGTAGGCGGCGAAGGTCACCGGGTTCAGGTGGTTGGCGGGGGTGTTGACCAGATCGCGGGTGTTGTTGACGGCGTCGATGACGATCCGGGACCGCCGGATCGCGGCCCTGGCGCCGGCATGGGCCGGGTCGGGGACGGCGATGTCGACCCGGCGCAGCGCGTTCTGCTGGGCGGTGGGCTTGTACTTGGTGAACCGGTAGCTGCCCAGCAGCGCGCCGTCGCAGATCGCGCCCACCAGCTCCGGGTCGGAGCCGGAGCCGATCGCCACCGCGACCCGCCTGGCCGACTGGACGCCGCGCAGCGCTGTTCCGACGGCCCGCCGCACCGCTTCGGGGTCGAGCGTGCCGGGCGCTGCCTTGCCGAGGCCGGACGCGATGATCAGCGGCGCGCCGGCCCTGCCCAGCGTCGGGATCTTGATCGCCTCGTCGGCCTTGCCGGTGGCCTCGACGGCCCGCAGCGCATCCGGCAGGGCACCGCCCAGCGCGGCATCGACCGCGCCCGCGCCGTCGGCAAGCGCTACGCCGTCCCCGGTGGAGACCGTCGCCACCACGATCACGTCGGCTGTCAGGGGCGCAGCGCTGTCAACCAAGGAAACCGAAACCATGCCGTAACTCTATGTTAACCGCTGCCGCGCCTGGCCAGCCCGTCCGGCACTGGTTGACCCGGTATGGATCATGCCTGCCTGCCGGGCTCGGTACCGTTGCGCCATGACTGAGCTGCGCCGTTCGCCGTTGCACGACCGCCACGTCGATCTCCGAGCCAAGATGGCCGATTTCGGCGGCTGGCAGATGCCCATCGAGTACGGCGCCTCCGGCGGCGGCGTGATCAACGAGCACACCGCCGTCCGGACCGCGGTGGGCATCTTCGACGTCTCCCATCTCGGCAAGGCCACCGTGGCCGGCCCCGGCGCCCGGGACTTCGTGAACTCCTGCCTGACCGCCGACCTGGGCAAGATCGGCCCGGGCCAGGCCCAGTACACCTTGTGCTGCGCCGAGGACGGCGGCGTGATCGACGACGTCTTCAGCTACCTGGTCAGCGACGAGCAGGTGTTCCTGATGCCGAACGCGGCCAATGCCGACGAGGTGGTGGGGCTGCTGGCCGCCGCCGCGCCCGACGGGGTGACGGTGACCAACCAGCACGAGGACTTCGCGGTGCTAGCGGTGCAGGGCCCGAAGTCGCCGGAGGTGTTGCAGGCGCTGCGCCTGCCGGTGGAGCTCGACTACGTCAGCTTCGTCGACACCGACTTCGACGGCCGGCCGGTGCGGGTCTGCCGGACCGGCTACACCGGCGAGCACGGCTACGAGCTGATCCCGTCCTGGAACGACGCGCCCGCGCTCTGGGACGCCCTGGTCGAGGCCGCGCGTGGCCTCGGCGGCATGCCGGCCGGTCTGGGCGCACGGGACACGCTGCGGACCGAGATGGGCTACCCGCTGCACGGCCAGGACCTGACCCGCCAGATCAGCCCGGTGCAGGCCGGCTCCTCGTGGGCGGTCGGCTGGCAGAAGCCGGCATTCTGGGGACGCGAGGCGCTGCAGGCGGAGAAGGCGGCCGGCCCGGCCCGGCGGCTGCGCGGCCTGCTGGTCACCGACCGCGGCGTGCCGCGCGGGCACATGAACGTCCTGGACGGCAACGGCGCCGTGATCGGGCAGACCACTTCGGGGACGTTCTCACCGACCCTGAAGCAGGGCATCGCGCTGGCGCTGATCGATTCCGGAGCCGACCTGGGCGAGTCCGGCGAGGTGTCGATCGAGGTTCGCGGACGCACGCTGGCCGCCCGGGTGGTGAAGCTGCCGTTCGTGCCCTCGCACGTCCGGTAGCCGGGTCAGGCGGTGCTGAGCGCCAGCAGCGCCACCGCGGTCGCCAGCTCGCACGCTGCTCCCAGCACGTCGCCGGTGATGCCGCCGAAGCGGCGCACGCACTGCCGGGCCAGCAGCAGCACCGCGCCGGCGGCCAGCAGCACCGCCAGCCCCGCCCTGATCCAGTGCGACCACGGCCAGTCCGAGCCCGGCGCCAGCTGGCCGGCGAACCCGCCGATCGCGACCATCCCGACCGCCCAGGCCGCGCAGCCCGCCAGCGGGACGGTGCCCGCCACCAGCGCGCCGAGGCCGTCCGGACGGGCCGGCGGGACCGGCCGCGCGCAGCAGAGCGTGATGCCGAGCCGGCCCACCGCCACCGCGGCGGCGATCAGCAGCCAGCCGTGCCGGGCCACCAGCGCCGACAGGGCAGCGGCGTCCACCAGCAGCACCGCCGCGATGGCGCTTACGCCGAGCGGCCCGGTCTCCGGTGACTTCATGATGGCCAGCGCCCGGTCGGCGGCGGTGTAGGAGCCCAGCGCGTCGAAGGTGTCGGCGAGCCCGTCCAGGTGCAGGCCCCGGGTCAGCAGCGCCAGCAGCACCACCAGGACGGCGGCGCACGGCAGCGGGGCGAGCCCCAGCCCGGTCAGCCCCCAGGCCGCTGCGGCCAGCGCCGCGCCGAGCGCCAGCCCGACCGCCGGCGCCCACGCCATCGCCAGCGCCCCGGTCCGTCGATCCACCGGGCCGGGCCGCAGCGGCAGCACCGTCAGCGTGGTCAGCGACAGCCGCAGGCCGGCGGACACCGGCCGACGACCGGTCATTCCAGGGGGCCAGGCTGGCGGGTCGCCACCGCGGCCTCGGCGAAGGTGGCCATCTCGGCCAGGCTCAGCACGCCGGCCCGCAGCACCGGCAGGGCCACCAGCGCTCCGGTGCCCTCGCCGAGCCGCATCCCCAGCCGCAGGATCGGGGTCAGCTCCAGTCGCTTCAGGGCGAGCTCGTGGGCGGGCTCTGCCGACAGGTGCGCCGCCTGCAGCCAGTGCACCACCCGGGGGTTGCCGAGCTGGGCGGCCAGCGCCGCGGCGCTGACGACCAGGCCGTCCAGCAGCACCGGCGTCCGGCGGTGCGCGGCCTGCAGCAGAAAGCCGGCCATCGCCGCCAGATCCGCGCCGCCGGCGGCCGCCAGCAGCCGGACCAGGTCCTCCCGGTGCGGCCAGGCCCGGCGCCGGGCGTCCCTGATCGCGGCGCACTTGCGAATCCAGCCGGCGTCGTCGATGCCGGTGCCCCGGCCCACCACCTTGATCGGCTCGACGCCGGTGAGGACGGAGACCAGCACCGACGCCGGGGTGGTGTTGCCGATGCCCAGGTCGCCGGCGATGAGCAACTGCGCGCCGCTGTCGATCTCCTCGTCGGCGATGGCGACGCCGGCGGCCAGCGCCCGCTCCGCCTCGTCGATGGCGAGGGCGTCCTCCCGGTCGATCCGGCCGCTGGAGCGGCGGACCTTGAACTTCGACGCCGCCGGGTCGGTGTCGACGGCCACCGACAGGTCCAGCACCCGGACGCCGGCGCCGGCCGCCCGGGCCAGCACGTTGACCGCCGCGCCGCCGGCGGCGATGTTGGCCACCATCTGCGCGGTCACCTCGGCCGGATAGGCCGACACTCCCGCCGCGGTGATGCCGTGGTCCCCGGCGAAGACCACCACCCGGGCGCGCTCGAAGGCGTGCGGCGGGCACTGCCCCTGCACGCCGCACGCCCAGATGGACAGCTCCTCCAGCACGCCGAGCGCGCCGGCCGGCTTGGTCAGCTCGTCCTGGCGGAGCCTGGCCGCCTGGGCGGCATCGCCGTCGGGGTAGTCGATGCCGGCCAGCGCCGCCTGCACTCCGCTGCTCGCGGTCATAGCCGTTCTCCTGACTGCTCGTCCGGGTGTTGCTCCGGTGGCCTGCGCAGCCACAGCGGCAGGCCGGCCACCACCAGCACCACCTCGTCGGCGTGGGCGGCCAGCTCGGTGTTCAGCCGGCCCAGCTCGTCGGCGAAGATCCGGCCCGCCCTGGATTCCGGGTGGATGCCACTGCCGACCTCGCTGCTCACCAGCACCACCCGTCCCGGACACTCGCGCCAGGCGCTGGCCAGCTCGGCAGCCGCGGTGCGCAGGCCCGCCAGGTCGCCGTCCCAGCCGCCGGTCCGGTCGATGGTGCGGGCCAGCCAGTTGCCCAGATCCTCCACCAGCAGCGCCGCTGCCGGCGCGGCCAGGGCAGCAGCGATGTCCAGGGTCTGGACGGTGCGCCAGTGCGCGGGCCGGCGCTGCCGGTGCTCGGCGATCCGCTGGGCCCAGTCGGCGTCATCGAGCTCGGCCGCGGTGGCGAGGTAGTCGACCCGGGCCTGTCCGGCCAGCTGCTGCTCGGCCCAGCGCGACTTGCCCGATCGCACGCCGCCGAGCACCAGGGTCCGCCGTCGCGCCGCCAATCGGAAACACCTTTCGCTGAGGAGGCTCACCGCAGACCTGCTGCTGAGGACCGCAGCCTAGGACAGCCCCGGCGGGGCGGCTCAGCCGGGACGCTAGCGTGAGTGGCGAGCAACCGGCCGGTTCGACGGGGCTGGTGGTAGAAATCGCACAGCGGGGCAGCGCATCCCTCAAGCCGGCTGTCCTCCGAGCAGACGGGTGGCACACGATGGCATGGACCTGGACCTACGAGCCCGACAGCCCGGACGCCGAGCAGCCGGGTGACTTTCCGAGCCAGTCCGACGCCGAGAGCTGGCTGGGCGAGGCGTGGCGGACGCTCGCTGAAGCCGGGGTGGCCGGGGTCAGCCTGATGCACGACGGCGAGCGCGTCTACGGCCCGATGCCGCTGTCGGAGTGAGGCAATTGACAAGGTGCGGTTGTCGACCTACCTTGACAAGGTAAAGTTGTCAGGTGGAGTGCGAGGTCGCTGAGGCAGCCCGTAAGCACGGGATCGCCGACGCGGACATGCGTCACGCGATCCGCATGCAGTTTCGGGCGATACGACAGAGCAGCAACCGCGAATTGATCATCGGCGCCGACCGGACGGGCCGCCTGCTGGAGATCGTGATCCTCGACGCCACCGAGCACGAACCGCCATGCGTCATCCACGCCATGGAGTTGCGCAAGAAGTTCTACCCGTTGCTGTAGAGGGGTGATGAGATGGCACGCTCGGAAGAGGAGATCGCCAAGGCGGTCGCTGAGAGCGACGCCTGGATGGACGCCGCCGATCCGGCGAGCCTTCCCAGCGACGCCGTCGACGATCGCAAGGATCTGCGGCAGATCGGTGTCGCGCTGCTGGCGATCGAGGCAGCCGAGCAGTCCCTGATCACCGCTGTCGCCGACGCGAAGGCAGGCGGGCGGTCCTGGACGGATATCGCCAATGTGCTGGGCGTCTCGCGGCAGGCAGCGCGGCAGCGCTTCGATGCTCACCTGGAGTCCGCGCGCTCCCACGTTCGCCAGGCCGGCCCTCACCCTGATGCGGCACGTCGGGCCGGGTGATCCAGCAGCGCGGGAGGCAGGAGTCCTCCTGATGCCCCGCCGCCACCCGAGTGAAACGGCGATCGGATTCACGGCCTAATGTCGAAACCATGGAATTTCGATACCTCGGAAACAGCGGACTCAAGATCTCGGCCGTCACCTACGGCAACTGGCTGACCCACCGCTCCCAGGTGGAGAACGACGTGGCCAAGCAGTGCGTCCAGGCCGCTCTGGACTGCGGGATCACCACCTTCGACACCGCCGACGTCTACGCCAACACCAAGGCCGAGACAGTGCTGGGCGAGGCGCTCAAGGGCGAGCGCCGGCAGTCACTGGAGATCTTCACCAAGGTGTACTGGCCGACCGGGCCCAAGGGCCCGAACGACTCGGGGCTGTCCCGCAAGCACATCATGGAGTCGATCGACGGCTCGCTCAGCCGGCTGCAGACCGACTACGTCGACCTGTACCAGGCGCACCGCTTCGACACCGAGACGCCGCTGGAAGAGACCATGCAGGCCTTCGCGGACGTGGTGCGGGCGGGCAAGGCGCTCTACATCGGGGTCAGCGAGTGGACCGCCGACCAGCTGCGGGCCGGTCACGCGCTGGCGAAGGAGCTGGGCATCGGCCTGATCTCCAGCCAGCCGCAGTACTCGATGCTGTGGCGGGTCATCGAGGAC
The DNA here is from genome assembly GCF_036388195.1 of Jatrophihabitans sp. Classification (GTDB taxonomy): domain Bacteria; phylum Actinomycetota; class Actinomycetes; order Mycobacteriales; family Jatrophihabitantaceae; genus Jatrophihabitans_A. Next base: position 42,215 of record NZ_DASVSG010000133.1, read on the forward strand.
GAGGTGGTGCCGGCCTCCCGCGAGCTGGGCGTCGGCCAGATCGTCTGGTCGCCGATCGCGCAGGGCGTGCTGAGCGGCAAGTACATCCCCGGCCAGCAGCCGCCGGAGGGCTCGCGGGCCACCGACACCAACGGCGGCGCGGACATGATCCGGCGCTTCATGAACGACGACGTGCTCACCAGGGTGCAGGCGCTCAAGCCGATCGCCGAGGAGCTGGAGCTGACCATGGCCCAGCTGGCGGTGGCCTGGGTGCTGCAGAACGACAACGTCTCCGCCGCCCTGGTCGGCGCCTCCCGGCCGGAGCAGGTTCAGGAGAACGTCAAGGCTGCCGGCGTCGTCATCGGAGATGAGGCGATGAAGCGGATCGACGAGGCGCTGGGTGACGTGGTGGTGCGGGATCCGGCCAAGACCGCCGAGAACTCCCCGGCCCGCCGTCCCAGCTGAGCGAGCGGCAGCCGAGTCGGTAGGACGGCCGAGGTAGAGAACGGGACATCCATCCTTCGTGCTCCACCGGCCGGTGCCGCGCCGCCCGTCAAGGGCCTGGACCGCGTGGCGCGCGGCGACGTGCCGTTGCCAGGTTCCGCTGACCTCGGCTCGCGGGCAGGCGGCGACGAGGTCAGCGAGGGAGTCCACTGGCTACATGGCTCCCGCGACGCGTTCGGCTTCGGCGAGGACTTCGTCGTACTGGCCGGTGGCGAGCAGCTCGATGGGCCGCTGGCTGCCGAGGTTCCGGTTGCGGGCATGCAGCCAGATCTGGACGCCTTCCTCGGTGTAGACCTCGCGGAGCTCGCGGACGATGTACTGGACGTCGAGGAGGCGCCGGACCTTCGCGCCAGCCGGTATGCCGTTGCCTGCGGCCCAGTTCTGTACCGTCCGCAAGCTCGCCCCCACGGCGTGGCTGAGCTCGGTTTGGGTGATTCCAGAACGGGTGATGTCATCGACAATGCGCAGGTAGGTCAACGCGTCCGGCGCCTGTGCCGCCTGCGTGCGCGCGGGGCGGGCCTTGCTCATCTCGCGCTTCTCCTACGGGCCATGCTACATATTCTGGTTCGTAAGAGACTGCGTGTCAAACTTCGTACCTCTACGAGCACAAGCCCGCGGCAGCTCAGACGGTCTTAGATCTCGTCGCCGAGTTCCACCCGGGGTAGCGGCCGCCGCCAGCTGCGTCGGAAGTAGGCCCGGCTGCCCGCGTAGAAGCCGAGCGCGATCGCCGATTCCCGGACCTCCAGGCCGCGGGACCGGGCGAGCTGGCGGATCCGCGAGCCGGTGTAGATCCACTCGATCAGCAGCAGCGCGAACAGCGCGAGGGTGATGATCTGCAGCGGCGGGTAGGTGTACCCCATCAGCATCAGGGGGAACAGCAGCAACAGGTAGTTCGACGCCATCCGGCGGGAGTCGACCCAGTCGCGGGCCAGCGCGCGCACCGGGCCCTGTTCGCGGCGGGGCAGCACCCGCGGGTCACCGGACTTCATCGCCTCGCGGTACTCGGTGGGCGACAGCTTCTTCTGGCCGGCGACCTTGGCCTTGCCGCCCTGCTGCTTCTGCCAGGCGGCGGCTTCCTTGCGGGTCTTGGGAGCCGGCGGTGGCGGCGTGGAGTTGGTCCGGCGCTTGGGGGTCGGACGTCCCTTCGGGGCGCGCGCCGACGCGGGCCCGGTCATGGGCTCCGGCACGGCCGGCACTTCGGCGACGGTCTCGGCGGTGGCTTCCTTGCGACGCAATTTCACGGTGGGCTTCCTGTTCGGGGCGGCCGGATGGATGAGGATCCGGAAGGTCAGGCCTTGGGCGCGGGCACCGCAGGCAGCTCGGGCAGCGCCAGCATCCGGTCCAGCGCGAGCCGGGCGTGGGCGGCCACCGTCGGCTCGACGATGATCTCGTTGACCACCTCGCCGCGCACCAGCGCCTCCAGGCAGTGCACCAGGTGCGGCAGGTCGATCCGGTTCATGGTGGCGCAGTAGCAGACCGTGGACTCCAGGAACGTGATGGTCTTGTCCGGATGCGCCTCGGCCAGCCGGCGTACCAGGTTCAGCTCGGTGCCGATCGCCCACGCCGAGCCCGCCGGGGCCGCTTCGATCGTCCGGATGATGAATTCGGTGGAGCCGACCAGATCCGCCGCGCTGACCACCTCGTAGGTGCACTCCGGATGCACCAGCACCTGCACACCGGGCACCCGCTCGCGCACCTGGGCGACCTGGGTCGCGGTGAACCGGCCGTGCACCGAGCAGTGCCCGCGCCACAGGATCATCCGGGCCCGGCGCAGCTCCTCGACGCTCAGGCCGCCGTTGGGCTTGAGCGGGTTGTAGACCACGCAGTCGTCCAGGCTCAGGCCCAGCTGGCGGACCGCGGTGTTGCGCCCGAGGTGCTGGTCTGGCAGGAACAAGACCTTGGTGCCAGAACCGGACCCAGTGGCGCTGCGCTGTTTCTGATCGAAGGCCCAGCGCAGCGCCCGCTCGGCGTTGGACGAGGTGCAGACCAGCCCGCCGTGCTCGCCGGTGAAGGCCTTGATGGCGGCCGAGGAGTTCATGTAGGTGACCGGCACGGTCTGCTCGGCGATGCCCGCGTCGGCGAGGGCGTCCCAGCAGTCAAGCACCTGGAAGTCGCGGGCCATGTCGGCCATCGAGCAGCCGGCCGCGAGGTCGGGCAGCAGCACCCGCTGGTGCGGCCCGGCCAGGATGTCGGCCGACTCGGCCATGAAGTGCACCCCGCAGAAGACGATGTAGTCGGCTTCCGGGCGGGCCGCGGCGTCCCGGGCGAGCTTGAAGGAGTCGCCGGTGACGTCGGCGAACTGGATGACCTCATCGCGCTGGTAGTGGTGCCCGAGTACGAAGACCCGGGAGCCCAGAGCGGCCTTGGCGGCGGTCGCGCGGGCGACCAGATCGGGATCGCTGGGCAGCGGGAGATCGCCGGGGCAGTCCACCCCGC
>NZ_DASVSG010000134.1:0-15141 GCF_036388195.1 Jatrophihabitans sp.
TGCGCCGCAGACGCCCTTCCGGGCGGGCCTGCTGCTCGGCCTGCTGGCCGTCCTGGGGCTGCTGGCGCTGGCCGTCCCAGCCCGGCGGAGACCTGGTGTCGACCGGGATCAGGCGGCCGCCGTCGGAGAGCGGTCGACACCTCGCCACCTGCCGGAAGCGCTGTGCCTGGCGGCCTCGTTCGTGCTGGCCGGCGTCGTCGGGGTGGCCGTCGCAGCCGGGGTGATCGCGCTCAGCTGGCTGGCCGGGCGCAAGCTGGCCGAACGGTGGCAGGACGGGCTGCCCGCCTGGTCCCCGGCAGCGGCGGTCCTGCTGGCCGGCTGCGCCGAGGCGCTCCGGCCGAGCGGCGGCCCGGACCCGCTGGCCGGCTCGTCGGTCGTTCAGGCGCTCTGCGTCGCCGGGGTCTGCCTCGCGGTGCTGGGCGTGCCCAGGTTGCGCCAGGTCGGCCGGGAGAACCGGCGCAGCAGCGGCCGCTCCAGCAGGTACCAGGACAGCGCCCCCAGCACGGACGACGACACGGTGGTGAGCACCAGCAGCTTCCAGAAATGACCCTGCCAGATCGGGATGTCCAGCGCCCGCTGCAGGAACAGCAGCGCTGGCAGGTGCCACAGGTAGACGCCGTAGGAGATCTGGCCGAGGAACCGCGACACCCGGTTGCCCAGCACCCGCCCGATCACCCCGCCGTCGCCCAGGGTCAGCGGCAGCATCAGGAAGAACACCACCGCGGCCTGCAGCAGGTTCTTGGCCAGGTGCTCACCGGCGGCCGGCATCGCCAGGTCGATGGGGCCCGCCAGCGGCAGGGTCAGGAACCAGTACAGCAGGATGGCCAGCAGCCAGCACAGCTCCGGCGCTCCGGCCCACTGACTCAGCACCTGCCGGGTCCGCAGCAGCGCGGTGCAGCCGGCCGGCGCGGCCGACAGCGCGGCCAGCAGCATGCCCAGGGCGAACCAGTCGATCGTCCCGGGCAGCCACTTGGTCGCGACGTAGCCCAGCGAGTCCACCTCGAACACGGTGATCTGCCACGCCACGCTGGCGGCCAGCAGCCCGCCGACCAGCAGGCACTGGCTGAGCAGGATCTCCTCGGAGCTGCGCCGGCCCCGCAGCGACAGCGCCAGCAGCGGGACCACCGCGTACAGCGACACCTCGGCCACCAGGGTCCAGATGTGGGTCAGCGACGGGTCGACGTCGTGGCCGTTGTAGATCTCGGTCAGGCTCAGGTAGGACAGCCAGTCGGCCAGGCTCGCCCGCCGGGTGCTGAGCAGCCCCAGCGTGACGACGGCGGTCACCCAGAAGGCCGGCAGCACCCGTACCGCGCGCCGCCAGTAGAACCCGCCGGCCCGAGGGACGGGCAGCCGGCGATAGGCCTGCGCCACGAACGGCCGGTAGAGCAGGAACCCCGAGAGCATCAGGAAGATCGGCACCGCGGTGTCCAGCCGGGACAGCCAGGGCGCCTGCGGGCCGGTTCCGAACGACCGGCCGGACTGGAAACCGACGTGGGTGAGAATGACCGCGTAGCACGCGATGGCCCGCATCCCGTCCAGGGCGTCGAAGTGCCGGGACACCTCGGCGCCGGCGGTCCTCGGCGCGCTCATCGCGTCCCCGCCGGGTATGGCACGCCCACCACGATGGCGCCGATGCAGACGTTGTTGCCCGGGCTGTCGCTGCGCACCACCAGCGACTCCACCGTCGTCAACGGCAGCCGCAGGTAGAGGCTGGCCAGCTGGTGGGGCAGCTCCAGGCGCTGGCCGCCGACGGGCTCGACGGTCCTGCCGTCCTGGTCGCGAAAAGCGAGGTAGAGCACCGATGCCTTCTGTTGCAGGTAGTCGATCTGGACGAAGTACTCGTTGGAGCCCAGCCGCCGTGACAGCGGGATCGTCCAGCTGCCCTGGCCGTGCACCAGCCTGGTGCACGCGCCGGTGGCCGGCCCGATCTGGGTGGCGACCGGTAAGAGGGCGGCCGGGGCCAGGCCGCCATCGTCGGTCACCAGCAGCGGCTTGCTCGCCGAGTCCTGGAAGCGGGCGGGCACGCGGGCCAGCCGCAGCAGGTCCGAGATGTGGTTCTGCCCGGCGTAGAAGACCAGCACCGCCGGCGGCACCCGGCTGTCCCACAGGTTCACCTCCGGCCCGGCGGCGCGTACCGAGCTGGTCAGCGTGTCGACGTAGGCCTCGGACGGGTTCTGCGCCCAGCGGTGGGTGAAGGTGGCGTCGGAGACCCCGCTGGACACCAGGAACAGCGTGGCCAGCGCCGCTCCGGCGATCCGCAGCCGCCGCCGCACCGGCAGCGCTGGGCGGGCCGCGCGCCGGTCGCGGTCGGTGACCCGGGACGCCACCTCGGCAGGGGTGCTCGGCAGCAGCGCCAGCGCCGCCGCCACCGCCAGCGGCGCCGCCACCGGGAAGAGGTAGTTGAACGAGCGGGGCGACAGGTCGCCGAAGGTCTGGAACCGGCCCAGCGCCACCACCAGGGTGCTGATCGCGAAGGTGAGGACGGGCAGCGACCAGGCCAGCAGGCTCCGGATCCCGGTTCGGCGCAAGCCGGCCAGGACGGCGGCCACGATGCAGGCCTGGCCGAGCAGCACGGCGGCCAGCGGCGGATCGGCGATCGGGAAGTACACCTCGCCCCAGTAGACCCACCGCCAGGGGCCGCCCAGCACAGCCGGCCCCAGCGCGTCCAGCCAGCCGACCCGCAGCACGCGCAGGGCCGAGGCGGGGCTGAGGGAGTGGGCGGCGCCGCCGTACGGGCCGGTCAGGAAGTAGTACAGCCAGCCGCCCAGGGCGCCGGCCAGCACCAGCCAGCCCGGCCAGCGCCGCAGCGTGGCACGCAGCCGTGCCCCGGGGCCGCCGGGATGCAGGAATCCCAGCGACATGATCGGCAGCAGCAGCGCGGTGATCCCGGAGAGCTCCCAGAACGACAGGGCGCCGAGCAGGGCGAGGGCGGTTCCTGCTGCCAGCCGGAGCCGTCCGGTCACGGTGTAGCGCACGTGCAGGTCGATCGCCAGGATCACCAGCAGCTGCGAGCAGACCAGGTCCACCGAGGTGGTCAGCCAGAGCGTGCCGGGCACCAGCAGGGTTCCGAAGGCGTACCAGCCGGTCAGCAGCAGCACACCGGGACGGCGGCCGGCCAGCAGCACCAGCAGCCGGTGCAGCAGGACGGTCGCCACCGCCTGCAGGACGATCCGGGCGGCGATCGTGATGGCGTAGTTCAGCCCGGTCTCCCGGTTCATCAACCAGAAGAGCAGCCGCAGGCCGGGGACGAAGTGGTCGTTCACCGGAGCCGACAGGTAGCGCCAGTCCAGGTCCTGGCCGGTCGCCGCGCCCAGGTAGCTCAGGTCGTCGCCGTAGAACCAGCCGCGGCTGGCGAGGTAGCCGAGCAAGCCGGCCTGGGCGAGCACGATCAGGGCCAGCCCCGCCGGGTAGCTGATCGGGGACGGGGCGCTCTCGTGCTTGGGGAGTTGAGCCGTCGTGCTCATGCTCTCCTTCTGCCGCTCGGGCGCCGGGATCGCGGCTGGATGGTCAGCCGCCGGGTGCCGTCGCGACCGGCTCCCGGCAGAGCGCGGCCGCTGACGTTGACGAGTGTTTCGCACCAGATGCTACGGACCAGCCTTACCCGCTGGTAGCGTCGGCCAATCGTTGGCCCACTGTAAGGGGAATCGAGCTGTGCGCAAGATCCTTGTTCCCGTCCTGGTAGCGCTCGGCATCTTCAGCCTGGTGGCCGCCGGCTTGCTGCGCTTCTACGCCCCGTCCCGGGTGGAGAAGGCTCCGCTGGACCTCCTGGTGCCGCAGCAGACCGCGACCGGGCCCGCCAAGGTGTACAACGTCGCGGCCGGCAAGCTCGAGGATGTCGAGCTGAGGGCGACCCGTCAGGTGGTGGCCGACTCCGCGGCGTCGGACTCGAAGGTGGTGGTGAACCAGGTGACGCTCTGCATCGTCAAGGTGATCGACGACCCGCCCGACTGCGGCACCGACCCGAAGGACCCCCGGATCGTCCGGATCATCGTCGACCGGGCTCCGGCTGACCGCAAGACCGGCCTTGCGGTCAACGACCCCAAGTACAGCGAGAATATCGACGGCGCGCCGGTCAAGCACGAGGGCCTGACCTACAAGTTCCCCTTCCACGCCAAGAAGACCACCTACAAGTTCTTCGACGTGAACTCCAAACTGGCCGCCGACGCCCGCTTCATCGGCACCGACAAGGTCAAGGGCCTGGACACCTACAAGTACGAGGCAGTCATCAAGGACGTTCCGCTCGAGCTCGGCAGCAATATCCCCGGCGTGTACTCCGATACCCGCGTGGTCTGGGTCGAGCCGAGGACCGGCGCGATCGTCAAGGGCACCCAGCATCAGGTGCGCGCCACGACCACCGGCACCACGGTGCTCGAGGCAGATCTGGTGTTCACCGACGCCACCATCGATCACCAGTCCAAGCTGGCCAAGGACGGGCTGTCCAAGCTGCGGCTGCTGACCGTGATCGTGCCGCTGGTCCTGCTGGTGGTGGCGTTGCTGGCCTTCGCCGGGGCGTTCCTGCTCTACCGGCGGACCGACGGCAACGGCCACCGAGCCCGGCCGGGGCAGCCGGCGGTCCGGGTCAACGCGCCGCCTCAGTGACGAAGATGGCGGTGCCGGGCAGCAGCCGGCCCCGCAGCGGCGACCACTGACCCCACTCCCGCTCCAGGTCATCGGGCCATTCCGGCTCGATCAGGTCCAGCAGCCGGAAGCCGGCGCCGACCAGCTCCCGGACCCGGTCGCCGAGCGTCCGGTGCTGCTCGACGTAGGTCGCCTGGCCGGCGGAGTCGAACTCCACGTACGGGCTGCGGTCGAAGTACGACATCGTCGCGGTGAGGCCGTCCGGGCCGGGGGAGTCCGGAAACGCCCACCGGACCGGATGGCTCACCGCGAACACCCAGCGCCCGCCCGGCCGGAGCACCCGGGCCACCTCGGCCATCACCGCGGCGGAGTCGGCGACGAACGGGATCGCCCCGAACGCGGTGAACGCCAGGTCGAACGAGCGGTCGGAGAACGGCAGCCGCTGGGCGTCGGCCTGCACCAGCGGCACCACCGTGCCGGTCGCGGCCCCGGCCTGGACCGCGTGCCGGAGCATCCCGCCGGAGACGTCGAGGGCCACCGGCCGGGCTCCCTGACCGGCCAGCCAGCGCGAGCACATCGCCGACCCGGCGCCGACCTCCAGCACCCTGGCGCCGGCCAGCGAGCCGCCGGGTCCGAGCAGCCGGGCCTGCTCCTCGCGCACACCCTCGGGGCACCAGACGAAGTCCGAGACGCCCAGGAAGCCGCCGTGCTCGGCGTGGTAGCTGTCGGCATCGGCGTCCCACCAGCGCCGGTTCGCCCTGGCGGACTCCGCCGCGTCGACCTGCCGGCGGGACACGCCGACCGTCCCGAGCTCGGATTCGGTGCCCATGCCTGGACAATCTAACCGGCACCGGCGCCCCTAGCGGATTTCCGCGTGGACAGGGCTCTGGAGTAGGCTAGGCGCCTGCGGTACAGGTCTGTGGCCTCGACATGGAGTAGGCCACTCGTCCACCTCCTGCTGGCGCCACCAAGCCCGCCCGAGACTGGCTCGAACCCGGACTCGTCCCGCGCCGATCTAGAAACTGTCAGGACCTACCTACTACATGACGTCCACAATCGATCCGACTCGCACCACCCCGCAGGTTGCAGTGAACGACATCGGCTCCGCCGAAGACTTCATGGCGGCAATCGATCTCACCATCAAGTACTTCAACGACGGAGACATCGTCGAAGGCACCATCGTCAAGGTCGACCGTGACGAGGTCCTGCTCGACATCGGTTACAAGACCGAAGGCGTCATCCCGTCCCGCGAGCTGTCCATCAAGCACGATGTCGACCCGTCCGAGGTCGTTTCCGTGGGCGATGAGATCGAGGCCCTCGTCCTGCAGAAGGAGGACAAGGAAGGCCGGCTGATCCTGTCCAAGAAGCGCGCGCAGTACGAGCGCGCCTGGGGCACGATCGAGCAGAAGAAGGACAACGACGAGGTCGTCGAGGGCACCGTCATCGAGGTCGTCAAGGGTGGCCTGATCATCGACATCGGCCTGCGTGGCTTCCTGCCCGCGTCGCTGGTGGAGATGCGCCGGGTCCGTGACCTGCAGCCGTACGTGGGCAAGGTGCTCGAGGCCAAGATCATCGAGCTGGACAAGAACCGCAACAACGTGGTGCTCTCGCGCCGCGCCTGGCTGGAGCAGACCCAGTCCGAGGTCCGCAGCGACTTCCTGAACAAGCTGGCCAAGGGCCAGGTGCGCACCGGCGTGGTGTCCTCGATCGTCAACTTCGGCGCGTTCGTCGACCTCGGCGGCGTGGACGGCCTGGTGCACGTCTCGGAGCTGTCCTGGAAGCACATCGACCACCCGTCCGAGGTGGTCGAGGTCGGCCACGAGGTCACCGTCGAGGTGCTCGACATCGACCTGGACCGCGAGCGGGTCTCGCTGTCGCTCAAGGCGACCCAGGAGGACCCGTGGCGGCAGTTCGCCCGGACCCACGCGATCGGCCAGGTCGTGCCCGGCAAGGTCACCAAGCTGGTTCCGTTCGGCGCCTTCGTGCGCGTCCAGGACGGCATCGAGGGCCTGGTGCACATCTCCGAGCTGGCCGAGCGGCACGTCGAGATCCCGGAGCAGGTCGTCAACGTCGGCGACGAGCTGCTGGTCAAGGTGATCGACATCGACCTGGAGCGCCGGCGCATCTCGCTCTCGCTCAAGCAGGCCAACGAGGGCGCGCTGGCCGAGGAGAACTTCGACCCCTCGCAGTACGGCATGGAGGCCCAGTACAACGACAAGGGCGAGTACATCTACCCCGAGGGCTTCGACTCCGAGACCCAGGAGTGGCTGCCGGGTTACGAGGAGCAGCGCGAGGCGTGGGAGAAGCGTTACGCGGCGGCCCGGGAGCGGTTCGAGGCGCACAAGCGCCAGCTCGAAGGCGCTCAGAAGGCCGACGCCGAGGCTGCCAGCGACGGCGGCGAGGCGACTTCGTACTCCTCCGAGGCTCCGGCTGAGACCAGCGGGACGCTGGCTTCGGACGAGGCCCTGGCGGCGCTGCGGGAGAAGCTGGCCGGCCGCTGAGCCTGCCCCTCGACGGGGTTCGTTCGTACTACACACCAAGCCCGGGAGGTTCGCCTCCCGGGCTTGGCGCTGTGCGGACGCTACCGTTGCGGGCGTGGCAGGCAGATCCGCATCCACCGCCGTGGCGGTGCTCGCCGGCGTGCTGCTGGCCGGTTGCACGCAGGCCGAGGCGCCGAGGGACACCGGCAGCTCGTCGGTGTCCAGCGCGCCGGTGTCGAGCGCGCCGTCCTCGTCGCGGGCGTCGGTCTCGCCCTCGCCCACGGCCGCCGCCACCGGTGAGCCGTCGCTCGGCGGCCGGTGCGAGGACCTGCTGCCCGTCGGGACCGTCAATATCGCGCTGCGCCGGACGGTGATCGGCCGGACCGCCTTCGTGCTGGGAGTGGCCGAGCCCGACATCGGCCGGCTGACCTACCTCAACTGCCGGTACGGCCTGGCCGCTCCGGTGAAGGGCAAGCCGGCGCCGGCGCCGCAGGTGGAGATCGGGATCAGCCTCTACACCTCGCCGGCCCAGGCCAACCGGCGGGTGCAGGCCACCATCGACTACTACCGCGCCCACGGGGCGGTGGACCGGGCGGTGCGGGTCGGCAGCGCGCCGGGCACGGTGCTGACCGGGTACGGCCTGCCTACCGTGGTGGCGGCCGCCGGGCCGAGGACGGTGGCGGTCTCGGTCACGCCGAAGCTGCTGGCAGGGGGCGGCACTGCCCAGCTGGCCGCGCTGGCCAAGGCGGCGCTGGACGCCACCGCGAGCCACACACTGGGCTCCGCGGCTGCCTCGCCGAGTTCGACCGGCTGACGTCCGAGCGGGCTGTGCGGTGCTGAGGATCGGGCTGACCGGCGGGATCGGCAGCGGCAAGAGCACGGTCGCCGCCCGGCTGGCCGAGCTCGGCGCGGTGGTGATCGACTCCGACCTGCTGGCCCGTGAGGTGGTCTCGGTCGACAGTCCCGGGCTGGCGCGGGTGGTCGAGCGGTTCGGGCCTGCCGTGCTGGCCGCCGACGGCACCCTGGACCGGCCAGGGCTCGGCCGGCTGGTGTTCGGCGACCCGGCGGCGCTGGCCGACCTGAACGCGATCGTGCACCCCCTGGTCCGCGCCCGCAGCGAGGCCTTGACCGCCGAGGCGGCCGCAGCCGGAGCGGTCGCGGTGGTGCATGACATCCCGCTGCTGGTGGAGAACAAACTGGCGGCCGGTTATGACGCGGTGATTGTCGTGGAGACGCCGCTGGAGCTGCGGTTGCGACGGCTGGCCGGCCGCGGGCTGGATGCCGAGACCGCCCGGGCGCGGATCGCCGCGCAGGCCACGGACGAGGAGCGCCGGGCGGTGGCCGACATCGTGCTGGACAACTCCGGGACGGTGGCGGAGTTGACCGCGCAGGTGGACGCGGCCTGGGCGAGGCTGGTCGGTGGCCGTTCCGGTGGCGGCTGAGCTGCTGGCGGCCTGGCCGCCCCGGTTTGGAGCGGGCATCGGCCATCGGCTAAAGTTTCGCACGGTGCCGGTGCTGGCAGCCTCGGGTGATCGGGGCAGAACGCCGGGTAGACACCATGCGGACGTAGCGCAGCTGGTAGCGCACAACCTTGCCAAGGTTGGGGTCGCGGGTTCGAATCCCGTCGTCCGCTCGGTGGACGCCATAGGCGTTCCCCAGGCCGGGCAGCCGGTCCCTGGTGGAGTGGCCGAGAGGCGAGGCAACGGCCTGCAAAGCCGTGTACACGGGTTCAAATCCCGTCTCCACCTCGTAGCCAACTCTCGCGGTTCGCCGCGTGCGTTGGAGTACGGGCGATTAGCTCAGTGGGAGAGCACTACCTTGACACGGTAGGGGTCACTGGTTCAATCCCAGTATCGCCCACACGTTCAGGCCCCGGATTCCGGGGCCTGTGGCGTTTGAGGGCTCGGTCGCCACATCGCTCACAGGGCCTGGGGCCGCATCGGGGCCGCATCGGGGCCGCGAGAGAATCACTGCGGAGGGCGTTCCGGCTGCCCCGCTACGGCGTCGGGATCCTCATCGAAGAGGTCGGCGTAGCGATCATCTCGACGCTGTCGCTGGCAGACCCTCGACGACCGTGCGTATCACCGCACCATAACGCTGGCAGGCACGTTATGCAGGGTGTCTGCAAAAGCGGGCTCCTGGCCAAGGCTAGCTGTTAAACCCAGATGAATTAACCCGATCAGATAAGTGACTTGCATGCGGCTATGACGTTGTGTTGCGCCACCGGACGTGGAAGCGTGTATGGCAAGCCACTTACCTTGGCCCAACACTAATCACCGCTCAACCACCGGCTAAACACGCTGCAAGTGTGAAGATAGCGCTGGATTGCAACTTCAGCTGACGCGCCATTACACAAGGCAGTGCTTGTGGAAGGCTGTTCAAACCCAGCAAAACCGTAGGATCCAGGCATCTGGCCCACCTTCGTGTAAAGATTCTGCGAGGAAGAACTGCCCGAATTTACCGATCAGTCAGCTTGCGCTCGTTCTGCCCCTATGCCTAACATCGTTTCCAGAGCGGACATCATCGCGGGTGGTGGAGCACCGGCATACACGCTCTAGGGATTAGTTGGACTGAATCTCCTGCATCGGTATCGCAGATCCGACAAGCCAGTCAACCTCCGCTCGCTGAGCGATGACAAATCAAGACTGTAAATCGCAGCTGCGTGCTTCTGCTGCTGCCCCCGCCCGGTGTCTCGCAATTCCAGCCTCAACGCACGCTGCGTGCGTTACAAGTGACGTCTGATCGAGGAGTGCACGATATGCCCTTAGCTAGCAATCAGCTCACAGAACCGTCGAAAGTTACGCTGCTCGACTGCACGCTCCGCGACGGTTCGTATGCCGTCGATTTCCAGTTCGACGAGGGGTTCGTGACGCATCTGCTGTCCCGACTCAACGACACCCCCATACGCAAGGTCGAGATCGGCCACGGCATTGGGCTCGAGGCGGAGCGAAGCGGGATCAAGGCCGGCAACATCGGCCATTACCGCTGGTGCGAGATCGCCGATTCGACCTTGACGAACACATCGTGGGGAATGTTCGCCCAGCCCGAGTTCACACGCCTGGACACCGTCGCGGATCTGAGCGATCGGGGGATGTCGTTCGTGCGGGTCGGCATGGAGCCGGACCGGGTTGCCGACAACCTCGACTACATCGAGCGTGCGACCGATGTGTGCGAGGAGGTGTACCTGAACCTGATGAAGACGAGCGCGACGCCGGCCGATCAATTGCTTGACATGCTCGACGGAGTCACCTCATCCATCACCGGCGTCTATGTCGTCGACTCCTACGGCGCGATGTTGCCTGAGGATGTCCAACGTTACGTGAGCACGGTGAAGGAACGGTTCCCTGTTGTCGGATTCCACGGTCATGACAATCTCGGCCTGGCCAACATCAACAGCATCACCGCCATGCAGGCCGGGGCGACCGTTGTTGACGGCACGCTCAACGGCATCGGCCGGGGATCGGGCAACGCCGCAATCGAATCGCTGGCCGGAATCCTCAAGATCCGGGAGGGCGACCTTTTCGACTATCAGGAGCTGGCGAAACTGGCCGAGTGCTGTCGGGTCAACATGGATGTGATCCGAGAGGACCGAACCATGCAGGTCCTTGGTGGTGTGATCGGCATCCACTCGGGTTTCTTCCCGCTGGTGGAAGAGCTGGCCGCCGAGTACCACACCGATCCGGCGCGCCTGATGGAGACTGCCGTCGTGATCGCCGAGCAGAGCCCGCGCAAGGCCGACTTCCAGATCGCGGCCAGCCAGATCGCCGACCAAGCCGACCTGCCGAACAAGGTCTCGGTCTAACCAGCCTCGGAAGGGAGAAGCAAGTGAGACTGGCCAGATTCGAGTCAGGTGCAAGCGGGTCCGACATCGCCGTGGGCCACCACGACAAGTGGTTCAGGCTGACGAGTCTCCAGGGTTATCAGAACGTCACTCGACTCGGCGACATCGCCGGCAAGCGGCAGTTGCGTGAGCTCACCGAATCCGTCGAACAGCAGGTAGACCACCTCGCCCCGGCGAGCTTGGACCTCGAGATCGCGGCCACCATCGCCGATCGCGACACCGACATCTGGGGCGCCGGGCTTAACTACCGGCGTCACTCCGACGATCTGAATTCTCAGCAGCCCGGCTCAGGGCCTGGTTCCTACCTCAGGCCGACCAATTGCCTTATCAACAATGGTGGTCACATCGAACTGCCTCTGCAGTCCAAGCGCGTGACCGCGGAGGCGGAGCTGGGGCTCCTCATCGGAACGTCGTGCAAAAACGTGTCGCGCGACAGCTGGCGATCAGTGGTTGCCGGAGTCACCGCCGTCCTGGACATGACCGCCGAGGACGTCATCCGCGAGAATCCCCGCTACATACCGTGGGCCAAAGGGTTCGATACCTTCTGCAGCGTCGGTCCGGTCTTGGTGACCCTGGACGAATTCAGTGACGACGCCATCGAGTCCATCAGCATCACCACTGTCCGGAACGGGGAAACGATCGCGACGGCAACCCCATCGGACATGAAGTATGACTTGGGCTACCTGGTGGAGTACTTCACCGCGGGGCGCACGCTCGAACCCGGCACGGTGATCTGCACCGGAACGCCAGGGGCCACTGTGATCAACCCCGGCGACACGATCCAGGCAGTCGTGGAGCATGTCGGCACGCTCACCCACCCAGTTCGCTAGCAAAGCCGCAGACCCGCGATGACGAGCTTGGAGGTGTGATCATGTATGGCTTGGCAGGCAAGCGCGCACTGGTGTTGTGCGGGACCAGGGGCATAGGCCTCGGTGTCGCGCGTTGCCTGGCCGGTTACGGCAGTTCGGTGACGATCTCGGGCGCAAGTGAGGCCAGTGCTGCTGAAACGGTCCGGAATCTGCCGGGAGCCGGCAACTCATGGTTCGCCTGCGACTTCGCAAAGCCTGGTGAAGTCGGCGACAGGGTCGCTGACACCGGGCCCTACGACATCATCCTGCTCAACTCCCCGGGCTCGGCTCCCAGCACGGTGGATCAACTTTCTGCTACGGCACTTCAGCAGTCGATCGACCTGATGCTGCTGTCCATACAGAGCGCCGTCACAGCAGGCCTGCCCGCGATGAGGCGAAATGGGTGGGGGCGCCTCATCGCCATCACCTCCACATCGCTGTCGGCGCCCATCAGCGGACTAGCCGCGTCCTCCGTCGCGAGATCGGCAGTGCAGTCCTACCTGAAACTACTGGCCGAGAGCGTGGGCCGCTTCGGGATCACAGTCAATCATGTGATTCCCGGCAAGATCGACACCGATCGGCTTCGGGCGGTGGAAGCGGCCACCGCCGAAAGACTGGGAGCGGACGTCGACTCGCTGAAGGCGGCAACGCTGGACACGATCCCGCTGGGGCGCTACGGCACCCCTGAGGACATCGGGGAGCTGGTGTCGTTTCTCGCCAGCGACCAAGCGGCCTACATCACCGGAACAGGAATTCGTTGCGATGGCGGGTTGACCAGATCGATCTGACCGAGCGGGGATGACACGACTGTGCACCAGCACGGCACCGCATCCGCAAGCGACAGGAAGAGAAGGCAAGTGGAAACTCAGCAAATGACCCTACTCGACGGTATCGACCGGGCGGTGCGTGAATTTCCCGACAGCGATGCCTTGCACACCGTGGACCGGACCATCAATTACCAGGCGTTCGGCGAACTGACCGATGACTTCGCGCGCCGGTTGGAAACGTGCCTGTCGCCCGGCGAATTCATCGGCATCGAGGGCAGCCGTGGCATGGGTGCGATCGTGGCCATGATCGGAGCGGTAAAAGCCAGGCGGCCCTTCGTGGTCATCGACAGTCGCGACAGCGCATCATCGAACTCCGACAAAGTTCGATTGCTCGGCGTCAGGCTGCTGGCCCGGCCCACTTCGGGAGACGGCCGCGTGGACCTCATTGAGGTACCGGCGCAGTGGCGGCACGAGGACCATGCGCTTGTCCCCGGCGATCGACCGCTACGCGAATTCCCCTTCGCCGACGGCGAAGTCTGCTATGCGATCTACACATCGGGCTCCACCGGCGAGCCCAAGTGTGTCCTCGTGCGCACGGCCCCGCTCGCTTCGGTGATCCACGACCACGTCGAACGCTTGGCGGTAGGTCCGGGGTGCGCGACGCTGCAATTCGCCCGCCTGACCTTCGACGGATGCATCACCGAAATCTTCTGGACGTTGAGCGCGGGGGCCCGCCTGGTGGTGCTGGACGAGGCTCACCTCGCTCCGGGAGCCGTCCTGCAGAGCACGTTGGAGCGGTTCCGGATCACGCATCTGAAGACCACTCCCTTCGCCCTGACCGTGACAGAACCCACCGATGCGATGCGCCTGCAGCACGTCATCAACGGCGGCGGGTCCTGCCGGCTGTCGGTGCTCCAGAAATGGTCGGCGGTGGCGAGCTTCCACAACGCATACGGGTTGACCGAGACCACCGTGTGCAACCTCCTGAGTGCCCCGCTCGATCCGAGCGCCTGCCGTGAGTCGGTTCCGCTCGGGGAGTTGGTGGGCGACTGCGGGTACTACATCCGTGATGTCGACGGCGCGTCCGCGGTGGCCGAGGGTGCGGTCCGTCGCGGCGAACTCGTCATCACCGGTGACAGCGTGGCGGTCGGCTACCTCACCGAGCACGGCGTGCAGCCGTTCGGCCGAACAGGTGGGACCAGTGCCTACCGCACTGGTGACATCGTCGAACTCCGCGACGGCCAGCTCCACTTCGTCGAGCGGCTGGATCGGCAGGTCAAGGTTCGCGGCTACCGGCTCGACCCGGGTGAGATCGAGAACGCCGTATGCCGGCTCGATTCCGTCCGGGACGCGGTGGTGGTGGCCGAGGCGCACGATGACACAGCTGCCGCCGCCCTGGATGCTCTGGTGTGCTACTACCAGGGGAATCTCGATCCACGATCGGTGCGCCAGCATCTGGAGGGGATCCTCGACCCGTACAAGATCCCTTCGGTGTTCACACGTGTCGAGGCGTTCCCCTACACCCCGAACGGAAAGCTTGACCGGGACGCTCTGCGAGCGAGCCGTCGGTCGATCGTTGCCCAGAGCGAGCCTATGTCCCCGAGCTTGCAGGTGCTGCACCTCGCACGCAACCTCACCGGGATCAGTGATGTCGAGCTTGATGACAACTTCTTCGAGGTGGGTGGCGACTCGGCATCGGCTCTCGTGCTGGTGAACAAGATGAAGGAGATGGGCTGGATCGACGCGGGGGTCCGGGACGTGCTGCGAGCGGAGAACCTGCGGGTCCTCGTCGACCAACTGCAAGAACGGAGCGTGTAGGCATGTGTGGCCTGTGCGGGACCTTCGCGCCCGACAGAACCCTGAACCGAGCTGTCGCCGCGGCGATGCATTCCCGACTGGTCCACCGTGGACCGGACGAGACCTACTCGCTGAGCACGCCGGAGCTGTCGGTCAAGCTCGGCCGCCTCGGCATGACCGCGCTGAGGGACGGCTGGCAACCGGCGGAAGACGGCACCGGACGGTTCGTAGCCATGACCAACGGAGAGGTGTACAACTACCGCGAACTCTGCGCGAGCCTGGGAAACCCCCGGCCGGAGAACAGGGTCGACGTGGCGGTCATCCCGGAGATCTTCGCGCGTTACGGACCGGCCGGCCTGGAGCTCATCGACGGGCAGTTCGCCACCGCGATCTACGACCGGGCCGAGAACAGCCTGTACCTGGGACGCGACCGCTTCGGTATCTGCCCGATGTACTACACCGTCCTCGACTCGCATGTGCATTTCTGCTCCGAGCTCAAGCCGCTGGTGAAGAGCGTGCCGAACTCTTGGCGGCTGGACATCAGCTCTGTCGACCAATACCTGTCGCTGGGAAACATCGTCGCGCCCCGAACGCTGGTGAAGGACGTCCTTGCCGTTCCACCGGGCTGTGTGGTCAAGTTCGGCGAGGACGACCCGCAGACCATTCGCTTCTGGCGATACGGGGAGTTCGCGGCCGCGGATCTGCCCGCCACAGCTGAGGACATTCGAGCCACCCTACAGGGCGCGGTTCAGGACCGCCTGCGCGCGGATGTCGAGATCGGCGCCTATCTGAGCGGCGGGTTCGACTCCACGGCGCTCGTGATGGAGGCG
>NZ_DASVSG010000135.1:0-56616 GCF_036388195.1 Jatrophihabitans sp.
ACCAGGGCTACGTCTCCTCCCGCCAGGTCGCGCAGGACCTCCAGGTGTCCGACATGACGATCCGCCGCGACCTCGACCAGCTGTCGGCGGCCGGCGCGATCCAGAAGGTGCACGGCGGCGCGGTGCTCGGCAGCCATGTCACCGAGGAGCCCGGCTTCGAGGCCAAGAGCGGCCTGGCCCAGCCCGCCAAGCAGGCGATCGCCGCCCGTGCCGCCCGGATGATCGCGCCGGGAGCTGCCATCGCGCTGTCGGCCGGCACCACCACCTGGGCGCTGGGACGCTACATCGCCTCGATCCCCGAGCTGACCGTGGTGACCAACTCCACCGCGGTGGCCGACACCATCGGCGCGTCCGACGGCGCCAAGCAGACGGTGATCCTCACCGGCGGCGTGCGCACCCCGAGCGCGGCGCTGGTCGGCCCGGTCGCCGACACCACCATCCGGTCGCTGCACTTCGATCAGCTGTTCCTCGGCGTGCACGGCATGGACGCCGTGGCCGGTTTCACCACCCCGAACCTCGCCGAGGCCGAGACCAACCGGTCCCTGATCGAACGGGCGCAGGTGGTGATCGTGGTGGCCGACTCGTCCAAATGGGGGACGGTCGGGCTGGCCGACTTCGGCCCGCTGTCGACCGCCGACGTCCTGATCACCGATGACGGCCTGCCCGAGGAGGCACGTGCCGTGCTGGGCGACGCGGTCGGCGAGCTCGTTGTCGTGCCCGCCGCAACGGAAGGCAGCAGATCATGACCTACCGGCAGCACCAGGGCCTCGCCGACGGCCGGGACCTCTTCTACTACGACCTGGCCGAGGACGCCGACCGGGTAGCCACCGACACCCGGGAGCTGCCCGAGACCGCCACCTCGTCCCAGATCCGCTGGGACCCGCTGTTCAGCGAGTGGGCCGTGATCGCCGGGCACCGGCAGTCGCGCACCTACAAGCCGCCGGTCAGCCTCTGCCCGCTGTGCCCCAGCAAGGACGGCAAGGCCACCGAGATCCCGGCCGCGGACTACGACGTGGCGGTGTTCGAGAACCGGTTCCCGTCGCTGGCCACCGAGTCCGCCGAGTCGTTCGCCGTGGTGGAGGACTTCCCGTTCAGCTCCGGTCCCGGCACCGGGCGCTGCGAGGTGGTGTGCTTCACCAGCGACCACGACACCTCCTTCGCCCAGCTCAGCCAGCAGCACGCCCGGACGGTGATCGACGCCCTCGCCGACCGGACCGCGGAGCTGAGCCGGCTGCCCGAGGTGGAGTACGTCTTCTGCTTCGAGAACCGGGGCGAGGAGATCGGCGTGACGCTGTCGCACCCGCACGGCCAGATCTACGGCTACCCGTTCGTGCCGCCGCGGATGCTGCGGGCGGCCAAGGCCGCGGCGGACTACCGGGACGAGCACGGTGACTGCCTGCGGTGTGAGCTGCTGCGGCAGGAGATCAAGGCCGGCGACCGGATCATCAGCCGGACCGAGCACTGGACGGCGCTGGTGCCGTTCGCGGCCCGCTGGCCCTACGAGGCCAGGCTGATCGCCAACCGCCATGTCGGGAGCCTGCCCGAGCTCACCGAGGACGAGCGCGACGACCTGGCGCGCAGCTACCTGGACCTGCTGCAGCGCTTCGACCGGCTGTTCGACACCCCGACGCCCTACATCGCCGGCTGGCACCAGGCGCCGGTCCGGCAGTTCGCCGACAGCTGGCACCTGGGCACCGAGGTGTTCACCATCCGGCGGGCCGCGGGCAAGCTGAAGTACCTGGCGGGCTCTGAGTCCGGGGCCGCGGTGTGGATCAACGACGTCACCCCGGAGAGCGCGGCCGCCCGGCTGCGCGGGGACTGAGCGCTACTACGCCGATTCCGGCTGCTGGCCTCGACTGCGCTTCGGGGCCGGCTCCGGGTGGGCACGCCGGCTGCGCTTCGGCGCCGGCTCCTCCACCGGTTCCGCCTCGCCACCGAACCGGGCCAGGCTGACCGCCTCCTGCGCCGCCAGCCGCAGCTGGGCCAGCAGCTCGCCATAGATCACCGTGCCGACGGCGACGGTGTGGGCGGCCTCGGCCCTCGGCGCCTCCACCGGGATGTGGTCCATCTCGACCTCGGCGACCGCTCGGGCCGCGTCTGCCCACGGCCGGAGGCTTTCGGCGTCCACCGGCTCGCCCTCGCCCCGCAGCACGTCCAGCACCCGGGCCAGCGATTCCACCAGCGGCGAATCCGTGGTGAGCGTCCAGTCCAGATCGGCCAGCAGCTGGCCAGCGAGCTCGACGCCGACCTCGCTGGCCGATGCCGAGGTCTTGGCGCCGGCCACCGCCGTCTGGGTGACGCCCAGCAGGTCGAGCAGTGGCAGCTCCTCGTCGTCCACCGCGGCCAGCACCGTCCCGACGGTGGCCACCGGCAGGTCGGCGATGTCGCGCAGCGCCCGGATCAGCCGTAGCCGCTCCAGATGGGCGTCGCTGTACTCGGCCTGGGTCCGCGAGACCGGAGCGCCCGGCGGGAGCAATCCCTCCCGCAGGTAGAACTTGATCGTCGCGACCGGCAGGCCACTCTGCCGGGCAAGCTCTGAGATTCGCACGGGTCCCCTTTGACACAGTGGATAGCGGCGCCATCCTAAATTGAACAGTGGCACTATCTAAGAGAATCCCCGTGGCCTCCGCTCCCATCGCAGAGTCCATCACAGCCGATCACGACGCCGACGTGGTGGTGTTCCTGATCGGCATGCGGATCAACCGGTGGGCTGTCCGGGTCCTCAGCCGTTCTGGCGCACCCAGTCCTGCCCCACCCGCTGCTCGATGCGCAGCGCGGCCTCGATCACCTTCACGATCTCGGGCTCGATCTGCCGGCCCAGGAACGGGATGGCGACCTTGACCTCGCCGGTCACCAGCTCGGTCGAGCCCTTCGGCGCGGGTGAGAGCACCATCGAGCCGGTCATGGTGGCCGGCTGCCCCTTGACGATGACGTTCACCACCGCCGTCCGGACGCCGGTCGGCCCGGGCGGGCTCCACTGCTCCACCTGGCTGATCGAGATGCTGTCGCCGACGAACCTGCGGATGAAGTCGGGCACCTGCGGCGCCATCTCCCGCTGCACCTGAACCCGGGCGCCGCCGTCCGGCGTCTGCTCGATCGCGACCTGGAAGGACAGCGCCCCGGACTCCTGGCAGGCCCGTTCCCGGACGCTCTGCTCGACCCGGCTGGCGAAGATCTGCTCCACGGTGGCTGCAGAGGTGGTCTCGAGACGCATCTTCATAGCGAGATCATCTCCGATGAGGCGTCCGGCTTGTCCCAGGGGGTCGGCAGGGGGCTCGGCTCACGGTCTGGCATGGGGATCCGCCCTTCGCGCCGCTGCTAGCGTGGGCTGGGTGCAGCTGGAGCTACTCGACACCGTCCTGAACGAGGGCGCCCGCGGCTGGGACGGGTGGGCGGGCCCGGACGGCGAGCCCGGCCGGGTCTCCGGCCGCCGGTGGCGGTCAGCGCCGATCGCGGGCTAGCGGCGATGCGCGCCCAGGGTGCGGGTGATGCCGATGTCGTCATCGTGGGCGCCGGGCTGGCCGGGCTCTCGGCCGCCATCGAGCTGACCCGGGCGGGCCTGCAGGTGCTGCTGCTGGAGGCGGCCGAGCGGCCTGGCGGCCGGATCGTCACCGACTTCGTCGATGCGCCCGCCGCTGGACGTGCGCCAGCAGGTACGGCTGTCCGACACCCTGTTCGTGGCCGGTGACCACCGCGACACGGCGTCCCAGCAGGGGGCGCTGGCCTCTGGCGCCCGAGCCGCGGCCGCCGTCCGCAGGCAGCTCGCCGTCTAGCAGCGCGGTCCCGGGGGAGCTCGGCCGGCCCAGCGGCGCCAGCAGAAACTCGTCCGGCCCAGCGGCGCCAGCAGAAGCTCACCCGGCTCAGCGCCAGCAGAAGCTCGCCAACCAAAAGAGCTGGGCGGGCCCGGGTCCGAAGACCCGAACCCGCCCAGCGATGAACCTAGCGGTGAGCAGGACTTAGAAGTCCATGCCGCCCATGTCCGGACCGCCGCCGGCCGGAGCCGACGCCTTCTCCGGCTTGTCGGCCACCACGGCTTCGGTGGTCAGGAACAGCGCGGCGATGGAGGCGGCGTTCTGCAGCGCGGAGCGCACCACCTTCGCCGGGTCCGGCACGCCGGCGGCCAGCATGTCGCCGTACTCGCCGGTCGCGGCGTTCAGGCCGTGGCCCTGCGGCAGGCCCGCGACCTTCTCCGCCACGACGCCGCCCTCAAGGCCGGCGTTGATGGCGATCTGCTTCAGCGGAGCCGACAGCGCGACCCGGACGATGTTCGCCCCGGTGGCCTCGTCGCCGGTGAGCTCGAGCTTCTCGAACGCGGTGGTCGCGGCCTGCAGCAGCGCGACGCCACCACCGGCCAGGATGCCCTCTTCGACGGCGGCCTTGGCGTTGCGGACGGCGTCCTCGATGCGGTGCTTGCGCTCCTTGAGCTCGACCTCGGTCGCAGCGCCGACCTTGATGACCGCGACGCCGCCGGCCAGCTTGGCCAGCCGCTCCTGCAGCTTCTCCCGGTCGTAGTCGGAGTCCGAGTGCTCGATCTCGGCCCGGATCTGGTTGACCCGGCCCTGGATCTGGTCGGCGTCACCGGCGCCCTCGACGATGGTGGTCTCGTCCTTGGAGAGGGTGACCTTGCGGGCCCGGCCCAGCAGCTCCAGGCCTGCGGTCTCCAGCTTGAGGCCGACCGTCTCGGAGATGACCTGGCCACCGGTCAGGATCGCGATGTCCTGCAGCATGGCCTTGCGGCGGTCACCGAAGCCCGGAGCCTTCACGGCGACGGACTTGAAGGTGCCCCGGATCTTGTTGACGACCAGGGTGGACAGCGCCTCGCCATCGACGTCCTCGGCGATGATCGCCAGCGGCTTGCCGGACTGCATGACCTTCTCCAGCAGCGGCAGCAGGTCCTTGACGTTGGAGATCTTGCCCTCGTGGATGAGGATGTACGGGTCGTCCATCTGCGCTTCCATGCGCTCGGTGTCCGTCACGAAGTAGGCGCTGATGTAGCCCTTGTCGAAGCGCATGCCCTCGGTGAGCTCGAGCTCCAGGCCGAAGGTGTTGCTCTCCTCGACGGTGATGACGCCTTCCTTGCCGACCTTGTCCATCGCCTCGGCGATGAGTTCGCCGACGGTGGTGTCAGCGGCCGAGATCGAGGCGGTGGCAGCGATCTGCTCCTTGGTCTCGACCGGCTTGGCGACATTGAGCAGGTGCTCGGTGACCGCGGCGACCGCGGCCTCGATGCCCCGCTTGAGGCTCATCGGGTTGGCGCCGGCCGCGACGTTGCGCAGGCCCTCGCGAACCAGCGCCTGGGCGAGCACGGTGGCGGTGGTGGTTCCGTCGCCGGCGACGTCGTCGGTCTTCTTGGCGACCTCCTTGACGAGCTCGGCGCCGATCTTCTCGTACGGGTCTTCGAGCTCGATCTCCTTGGCGATCGAGACCCCGTCGTTGGTGATGGTGGGGGCTCCCCACTTCTTCTCCAGCACGACGTTGCGGCCCTTCGGGCCCAGCGTCACCTTTACTGCGTCGGCAAGGATGTTCATGCCGCGCTCGAGGCCGCGACGGGCCTCCTCGTTGAACGCGATCAACTTAGCCATGCGTGTCGTCCTTTACTTGACTCGTGCTGAATCACTGACCAGCCATCGACCGACCTGAGATGCCCGCGACGGCCGGCGCCCGTATCGGAGAGCGCCTCATCACGATCGGCTTAGCACTCACAGTACCCGAGTGCTAAGTCAGGTTTAGCACTCGGGTCCGACGAGTGCAAGGTTCTCGGCACGGCGCCGGAGCTCCCGCTCCCGCCGACCCGGCCGGGCGCCACGGCATACTGCCGGCATGAGCTTTCCCGAAACCCGGACGGTGCAGCAGGTGGACGACTTCCACGGCGTCGCCGTCGAGGACCCCTACCGGTGGCTGGAGGACCAGACCAGCGCCGAGGTCAGCGACTGGGCCCGCGCCCAGGCCGATGCCGCCGAGGAGTACCTGCAGGGCCTGCCCGGCCGCGCCGAGCTCGCGGCCCGGCTGGGCCAGCTGTTGGCGTTGCCCAGTTCGACCCCACCCTCGCTGCGCGGCGGCCGGTGGTTCCGGGTGACCAATGACGGCGTCCAGCAGCAGGCCGTCCTGCGGGTGGCCGGCGAGCCGATGGGCGAGGGCAAGGTGCTGGTGGACCCGAACCTGGCGGCAGCCGACGGCAGTACCTCGCTCGCCATCGGGGTGCCCGACCACAGTGGCGAGCTGATCGCCTGGTCCTATCAGGAGTCCGGCAGCGACTGGTTGCGGTGGCGGGTGCGCTCACTGGAGACCGGCGCCGACCTGGTCGACGACCTTCGGTGGGCCAAGTTCGTCGCACCGCAGTGGCTGGGCGACTCCAGCGGGTTCGTCTACGCGGTGGCCCCGCCGACCGATCCGGACGACATCTACTCCGCCCCCTCCGCTGCCCCGCGGCTGATGCTGCACCGGATCGCGACCGCGCAGGAGCAGGACGAGCTGCTCTTCGCGCTGCCCGAGCAGCCCAGCGCCTTGTTCCGACCCTGGATCGACGATCAGGGGCGCTGGCTGGTCATGGTCGTCAGCGACTCCGCGACCGACACCCGCTCGGTCTGGGCCAGGGACCTGAGTGAGCCGGGCAGCGAGCTTCGCCAGCTCATCGAGCCGACCCACACAGAGTGGGAGTTCGTCACCACGGTTCCTGCCGGGCTGGTCATGCGCACCGACTCCGGGGCCGCGCGCGGTCAGGTGGTGCTGGTGGACCCGCGGTCTGGTGAGTTCAGCACCCTGATCGCCGAGCGGGATGACCTGCTGCTCACTGCCGTGGCGGCGGGCAACGCGCTGGTCGTGAGCTGGCTGGCAGACGCGCGGTCGGCCATCACGGTGCACGACCTGGACGGCGACCAGACCGGCGGGATCGACCTCCCCGGCCTGGGCAGCGTCGGCGAGCTGACCGGCAGCACCGACTCGTCCCTGGTGCACCTGGCCTTCTCCTCCTACCAGGCGCCGACCCGGATCCTGGCGCACGACCTGGCCACCGGGAACACCTCGGTGGTCTTCGACGCGGCCGCCGGCACCCGGTCCCCGGACCTCGTCACCGACCAGATCTGGGTCACCAGCGCCGACGGGACGAGGCTGCCGGCTTTCGTGGTGCACCGGGCCGACATCACGCCCGACAACGGTCCGCATCCGTGCACGCTCTACGGCTACGGCGGCTTCAATGTCAGCGTGGCCCCGGAGTTCTCCCCCGGCATCGCCACCTTCGCCGAGGCCGGTGGGGTCTGGGTGGTGGCTACCCTGCGCGGCGGCGGCGAGTACGGCGCCGACTGGCACGACGCCGGTCGGCTGGCGCGCAAGCAGAACGTCTTCGACGATGCGATCGCCACCGCGGAGCACCTGATCGCCACCGGCTGGACGACGCCCGACCGGCTGGCCGTCAACGGCGGGTCCAACGGCGGGCTGCTGGTGGGCGCGCTGATGACCCAGCGGCCGGAGCTGTTCGCGGCGGCGGTTCCGCAGGTCGGGGTGATGGACATGCTGCGCTACGAGCGGTTCACCATCGGCTGGTTCTGGGCATCGGACTACGGGATGGCCAGCCGCAGCCGGGCCGAGTTCGACGTCCTGTACGCCTACTCGCCCTATCACCGGCTGCGTCCGGACGTCCGGTACCCGGCGACCCTGGTGATGACGGCCGATCACGACGACCGGGTCGTCCCGGCGCACAGCTTCAAGTTCGCCGCCCGGCTGCAGGCGGTCAGCCCACCGGACGCGGTCGCCTACCTGCGGGTGCAGTCCAGCGCAGGGCATGGCCTAGGGAAGTCGCGCTCGACCTTGATAGCCGAGCGCACCGACCTGCTGGCCTTTCTCGGCCACCACACCGGGTTGACCTTCGACCGGTTGGCCCCGAGGCCGGACTAGCAGCAGTGTTGACGGCGCGCAGGAGCAACAACCTCCGGGCGCCGTGGGCCGCGGGCTCGTCCCGTCGTCGATGACGGGACGAGGCCGCGGATCAAACCAGGCTCAGCCGACGACCTGAACGGCGTCGGCCTGCGGGCCCTTGGGGCCCTGGGCCACCTCGAACTGCACTCGCTGGCCCTCTTCCAGTGACCGGTAACCGTCACTCTGGATGGCGCTGTAGTGGACGAAGACGTCCTGGCCCCCGTCTACGGCGATGAAGCCGTAGCCCTTCTCGTTGTTGAACCACTTCACGGTGCCCTGTGCCACACTGCACTCCTTGCTGGCTTCCGACCGGGCCGCCACACCTCGTGGCGCCGGGGTCTTCGTTCCACGGTCCCGGCAGCTCAGCACACGTTGGCTGAATCAGCCGCCACCGTGGTCCTTCGTTGGCGAAACGCCCGTCACTCGACCAAGCGGCAAATTACCGGGTAGCGGGGCCCCCCGCCACCGGATCAGCGCATTTGCTGTCAGTTAGCTGCCGACGGTTACAGCGCGTTAATGTCCGAGCACCAGACGAGCACCAAATCAGAGCAAACCGGCGGCGCGCATGCCCTTCAGCGTGGGCGCGATGACCGCCGTGGGAGCCACCCGGCCGGCCACCGCGTCCAGGGTCTTGAGGCCGTCGCCGGTGTTGTAGAGCACCGTCTCGCGGCTGGGATCCAGCCGGCCGGTCTCGACCAGCTTCTTGCAGACCGCGGTGGTGACCCCGCCGGCGGTCTCGGCGAACACCCCGGTCGTCTGGGCCAGCAGCTGGATGCCGGCCCGGATCTCCTCGTCATCGACGTGGGCCATCGCGCCGCCGGTTGTGCGCACGGCGTCCAGGGCGTACGGCCCGTCGGCCGGATTGCCGATGTTGAGCGACTTGGCGATGCCGGTGGGGCGCACCGGCAGCACCGTGTCGCTGCCGGTCTCGAAGGCGTGCGCGATCGGCGAGCAGCCGGAGGACTGGGCGCCGTACACCCGGTAGTCCCGTGGCTGCACCAGCCCGATGGCGGCGAGCTCCTTGAACGCCTTGTGCACCTTGGTCAGCAGGGAGCCCGACGCCATCGGAGCCACCACCTGGTCGGGCAGCCGCCAGCCGAGCTGCTCGGCGACCTCGTAGCCCAGGGTCTTGGACCCCTCGGCGTAGTAGGGCCGGACGTTGACGTTGACGAACGCGGTCTCGGCGAACTCGTCGGTCTCGGCCAGCTCGCTGCAGAGCCGGTTCACGTCGTCGTAGGAGCCCTCGACCGCCACCAGGACGCCGCCGTAGACGGCGGTCTGGGTGATCTTGGCCAGCTCCAGGTCCGCGGGCACGAAGACGATGGACTCCATGCCGATCCGGGCGGCGTGGGCGGCGACGGAGTTGGCGAGGTTGCCGGTGGAGGCGCAGGCGATCCGGCGGAACCCGAGCTCGCGGGCGGCGGTGATCGCCACCGAGACCACCCGGTCCTTGAACGAGTGGGTCGGGTTGGCCGAGTCGTCCTTGATCCACAGCGGCGCGGTGAACCCGAGTCGGTCGGCGAGCCGGTCGGCCCGGATCAGCGGCGTCATGCCGGTGCCGGAGTCGACCCGGGTGGCCGGGTCCTGGCCGGCCGGCAGCAGGCCCGCGTAGCGCCACAGCGAGTGCGGGCCGGCCTCGATGCTCTGCCGGGTGACCGAGCCGAGCCGGCCGGCGTCGTAGCCGACCTCCAGCGGGCCGAAGCATTCGAAGCAGGCGTGCTGGGCGCCCAGCGGGTAGTCCGCGCCGCAGTTGCGACAGACCAGGGCAGAGGCCGGCGACGGGCTGGGACGGTGGATGGTTGCGGTCATGAAAGAGGCCCTTTCTCCTCATCTTTCCTGGGCCACCCGCGAACGCGGCGTGGCCAGGCCGGAGTTGGCACCTTCCGTGAGAGAGCCCTGCGCGAGGCACGGCCAGCGAGCTGGCCGGGCGCGTTAGTGCGCGCGGGTCTTTCGTGGTGGTTGCCGGGGCTTCAACGGGCCGGTCCCTCTGCCCCTCTGGATGAGCGGAACTATGAAGTTGTCTGCCCTTGACTGTAGTCATGGGTCAGGACGACGACGACGGGGCCCGAAGGCAGGCCGTCGAACTTCGGACGGACCCGCTGGATCACCGGGAACTGCACCTGCAGCGCCTCGGCGGCGGCCCGGGCGCCGGCGATCTCGGGGTCGTAGTAGGCCGCCGTGGACAGGATGTCGCCGTCGAACGTGCTGGTCTCGGTGACGGTCCAGCCAGCGCGCTGGAACAGCTGGGCAGCGCCGCGGGCGAGGGCGGGACGGCCGGTGTTGTCCAGCACGGTCAACGGGATGCGGGACTGGTTGCCCTGGGCGGCTTGGGTCGCGCGGGATCCGCCGTAGCCGGCAGCGCCGGCCACCGGGCTCTGCGATGCGGCCGGGCGTTCGGCCGCCGCGGCCGCCCCGGGCGCGCCTGCGGGTGGGCTTGCCAGCGGCCGCAGCAGGCCGGCTTGGCGGCCGTGGGGGTGGCCGAGCGCGGAATAGGCGATGAAGGCCAGCACCAGCCCCAGCACCAACAGCAGAGCGCCCAACAGCCGCTCAGCGGGTCGGTGGGTCGCAGGGGGTGGAGCGATATGGGCCACGGATGTAAATACTACGTCAAACTTCGATCCCAAGTCGCCGGGCAGACCGTTGCCGCTGACGGCTGGCGCGCAGCCTGCGCAGCCGCTTCACCAGCATCGGGTCGGCGGCCAGCGCTTCGGGGGTGTCGATCAGGCCGTTGAGAACCTGGTAGTAGCGGGTGGCCGACATGTCGAACAGTTCGCGGATGGCCTGTTCCTTGGCGCCGGCGTACTTCCACCATTGCCGCTCGAAGGCCAGGATCTCGCGGTCGCGACGGCTCAGGCCATCGCCGTCGACGGTGGCCGAAGACGGGTGCGCGCCGCCCGCTGCGGCGGCATCGTCGGCGGCGGACGCGGGTCCCATGCAGCCTCCCATCGGGGCGTGGCGGTCAGTGGCTGGCGGGTAATTGCACCGGTGTGATTCGCTGCCGCCATTCAACCACGCCGGTCTGTCAAGAATGCCGTCCGGTTGCCGTGTCGAAGCCGGCCCTGTCACCAACCCTGCCGCTGCGACCGGGGCCGTCCACAGCGGCGCGTGTCCTCCACAGATCTCCTCCGGCGGGACCGCCGGCGCCCCGCTGCGCGGCAGTGTCGAGCCATGCACCTCCCAGCGCCGATCCCGCTGCCGGATCTCGACCGGCTCGACCAGCTCAGCCGCGAGCTCGAGAGCGCCGCGGCCGAGCTGATCGGCGCGCGGTCGGCGCTGCGGTCCCGCGCCGAGGGGCTGCACTGGCACTCAGACGGGGCCCGCGCCTTCCAGGCCGTGCTGCACGAGCTGTTGGGGCAGCTGGGACGGTCCGGCTCGCGGCTGGCCGAGCTGGCTGCCGCGGTCCGGGCACACCGGCAGCGGGCGGCCGGGCACGCCGCTGCCGTGGCCCGGCTGGCGCACTCGGCGCTGGGCAGCGTCGACCGGGCGGTGCGAGGGCCGTGAGCGGCGTGGTCACCGTCTCCGGAGGCATCGGCTCGATCGCCGCCGACTTCGAGCAGCTGGCCGCCTTCGCCTCGGCGCTGGACGGGGCCGCCGACTCGATCGCCGGCATGCTCGGCATGCTGGCCCGGCGACTGGCCGATCCGGCGCTGATCGGCGCCGCAGTGCTCGATCCTGCGGGAGCGGCCGAGATCCTGGCGCTGGCGGGCGTCACGACAGCGGGGGCCGCGGCCACCCTGGCCGGTTGCCAGTCCCTCTCGGCCGGCCTGCGGCTGGCCGCCGGTTCCTACCGGGCGGTCGACGGGCTGGACCGGCGGATGGCCCCGGTGCTGGGGGCCGGATACCGGTTGCCCCTGGCGCTGGTCCCGTTCGCCGGGTCAGCCGCCCCGTCCGGCGTCGGCGTGCAGGCCGGGCTCAGCGCCGATCCGGCCCTGGTCGGCGTCGCGGTCCAGCTACTGACCTTCGCCGGCAGCGGCGGGCTGCCGCTGCCCGGGTCCACCGCCCGGCTGGCCGGCCTGCTGGCCACCCCGTTTCCCGACGGCGCGGCCGAGGTGAGCGTCCGGCCCGCCGCGCCGACCGGTGACGCCGGCGGGCCGCCTCGGGGAGCCGCCGACCTGATGCGGGCGCTGGCGCTGCGCGGCTCGCACAACGACGGCGGTGGCTCGATCGACGTGCGGACCCTCGACGGCGCCGGCGGACGCCGGGTGATCGTCGATATCACCGGCACCACGATGTGGAACTTCGACCCGGGACGCCGGACGCCCGAGGTCAGCGATGTCGGCACGAACCTGCGGGCGCTGGCCAACCGGTCCTCGGTCTTCGAACGCGGCGTGATCCAGGCGCTGCGGCTGGCAGGGGTGTCGCCGGGCGAGCCGATCATGCTGGTCGGCCACAGCCAGGGCGGCATGATCGCGGCCCGGCTGGCCGGGGAGCTCCAGGCAGCGGGATACACGGTGACGCACCTGGTGACCGCCGGTTCCCCGATCGGCCTGGCCGCGGTGCCCGCCTCGGTGTCGGTGCTGTCGCTGCAGAACCAAGGTGATGTGGTGCCCGAGCTGGACGGCGCGGACAACCCCCAGCGCGCGAACTGGATCACCGTACGGACCGATCACGGCGACAGCACGGTGCCCGGTCGGCACTCGGTGCGCTCCTACCTGGCCGGAGCTCTCGACATCGACGCCTGCGCCCACCCGGCGCTGGCGCACTGGCGCAGCGGCGCGGCCGGCTTCCTCGACGCCGACCGGGTCAGCACCCAGGTCTTCCAGATCAGGCGCGCGGGCTGATGGGATCGCTCGAGACCGCGCCGTCGCAGGCCCGCCGCGTGGTTGCGCGCGGACGCCGAGGTGCAGCAGGATCACCAGATGCTTGGGTTGATGCAGGACTTCCCCCTGACCATCGAGTACATCCTGCGCCGCAGCGAGCGGCTGTTCGGCAGCAGCCGGACGGTCACCACCCAGCTCGCGCAGGGCCAGGAGCGGATCAGCTTCGCCGGGCTGGCGGCGCGATCGCGCCAGGTGGCCGGCATCCTCGACCGGCTGGGCATCTCCGCAGACGGCCGGGTCGGCTCGTTCGGCTGGAACACCGCCAACCACGTCGCGCTGTATTTCGGCGTGCCAGGCACCGGACGGGTGCTGCATACCCTCAACATCCGGCTCTTTCCCGAGCAGCTGATCTACACCGTGGAGCACGCCGAGGACGAGATCGTCTTCGTCGACCGCTCGCTGCTGCCGCTGTTCGGGCAGTACCTGCCCAAGCTCGGCTGCGTCCGGCACGTGGTGGTCTTCGACGACGGCGCGCCCAGCCCGCTGCCCGAGGACCCCCGGGTGGTGCTGTGGCAGGACGTGGTCGGCGAGGAGCTCGACTACGCCGGCATGGTCACCGACGAGCAGACCGCGGCGGCGCTGTGCTACACCACCGGGACCACCGGCAATCCCAAGGGCGTGCTCTACTCCCACCGGTCCACCTACCTGCACACCCTGGCCACCCAGGTGCCCGCCACCTTCGCCATCAACGACGCCGACGTCCTGCTGCCGGTGGTGCCGATGTTCCACGCGATGGCCTGGGGACTGCCCTATGCCAGCGTGATGGCCGGCGCCAGCCTGGTGATGCCCGGCCCCGGCATGACCCCGGCGGCGCTGCTGGACCTGCTGGAGAACGAGCGGGTGACCCTGACCGCGGGCGTGCCGACCATCTGGATGGGAATGCTGCCGCTGCTGGCCGGCCGGGATCTGTCGGCGCTGCGCAGCGTGATCTGCGGCGGCTCCGCGGTGCCCAAGGCGCTGTCGGAGGGCTGGCGGGCGGCGATCGGGCTGCCGATCACCCAGGCCTGGGGAATGACGGAGCTGTCTCCGCTGGGCACCGTCTGCACGCTGCGCGCCGAGCATGCCAGCCTGCCCGAGGAGGAGAAGGCCGAGCTTCGCACGACCGTCGGGCTGCCCCCGAGCGGGGTGGAGATGCGGATCGTGGACCCCGACACCCGCGAGGAGCTGCCCTGGGACGACCACGCCACGGGCGAGCTGGAGACCCGCGGCCCGTGGATCGCCCGGCAGTACTACCGGACCGACGAGCCGGGCGAGCAGTTCTCTCCCGACGGCTGGCTGCGCACCGGCGATGTCGCGGCGATCTCCGAGCTGGGCTACCTGCGGCTGGTCGACCGCACCAAGGACCTGATCAAGTCCGGTGGCGAGTGGATCTCCTCGGTGGAGCTGGAGAACCAGATCATGGCGCATCCGGCGGTCGCCGAGGCAGCGGTGATCGCGATCCCCCATTCGCGGTGGATGGAACGGCCGCTGGCCTGCGTGGTGCTCAAGGCCGATCACTCGGCGGACAAGGCCGAGCTGCAGAGTTTCCTGGCCGGCCGGGTGGACAAGTGGGGCCTGCCGGACGACATCGTCTTCCTCGACGAGATCCCCAAGACCAGCGTCGGCAAGTTCAGCAAGCGGACCTTGCGGGAGCGGTTCGCCGACCTCCGGTTCGGCGACTGAGCACAGCCGGTCACCTGATCCAGCGCCGCCCGGGCGCCTCTTCGCCCCCGCCGTACGCCTTCAGGCAGGCCGGCGGTTGCCTGCCGAAAGGCGCTGCCGCGCGCTAACCCCCAGGTTTCTTAACTTGGGTTTTACGTCCGTGAGAACTAACGACAGGCTGCCGCCGGACGATGGGTCCAAGTGACGCAACGTAACTAGATCAGTGAGAGCGGCCTCCACCGGCTAGCTCACCCGGCCACTCGGCCAACCGACCGACACGGTCTTAAAGGTAACAATTTTACAACGCAGAGCGATCGTCCTGCTACGCATAGTTACGGTGCCGACTGTTACAGATGTGATCCAAGTGACCAGAGTGCTCTCACCCGTACCGGGTGGAGGACGCCCAGTCGCCTAGCGACTACCGGACAAGTCAGGACGCCGACCTATGTACGACAGTGCCCCGTTCATCTCGCGTCGCCGGCGGCTCAGCCGGGCCGCCAGCCCCGTCCGGTTGGCCGTCGCCGCCGGAGCCGTCGCGGCTACCGTGCTGGCGCTGTTCGCCCCGGCCGCCGTGGCCGTGACCGCCCAGAACCCGATCGGCCGCCTCGACGCGGCGATCCTCAGGCCGTCCGACGGGGTCATCGCCGTCGCCGGCTGGACCGCCGATCGCGACGCCCCGCTCGATCCGGTACGGGTGGAGATCTGGGACAACGGCGCCTACGTCTACGCGGTGATGGCCGACGACTACCGGCCCGATGTCGGCGCCGCGGTAGCCGGCGTGGGCCCGTTCCACGGCTACACCGTGCGATTCGCCGCCAAGAGCGGACTGCACCAGGTCTGCGCGCGGGCGATCAACCTCCTCGGCGGCGCGAACGTCCAGCTCGGGTGCCGCTCGGTCCAGGTCAACAACGACCCGGTCGGCGTCCTGGAGAAGGCCGTCCAGCAGCCGGGCGGCATCCTGCTCAGCGGCTACGCCCTCGACCTGAACCTCCCGACCAGCTCCGTCGTGGTGCGCAGCTACCTCGACGGCAGGTACGTCACCAGCCAGCTGGCCACCACCCCCCGCTCGGACCTGAGGACCAAGTACCCGACCGCGGGCCTGAACCATGGCTTCTCGCTCTTCACCCCCGCCGCGGTCGGCACCCACCAGGTCTGCGCCTACGCGATGAACATCGGGATCGGCACCGTCAACACCAAGCTCGGCTGCAAGACCGTGACGATGACCAGCAACCCGGTCGGCGCCTTCGAAGCCGTCGCGCAGCAGCCCGGTGGCTTCCTGGCCACCGGCTACGCCGTGGATCCCGACGTCACCAGCTCCATCTCGGTGCGGATGTACCTCGACGGCGTCTACACCGCGACCGCGGTAGCCAGCGGCGCCCGTCCGGACATGCTCGCGAAGTACCCGGGTTACGGCCAGAACCACGGCTTCTCGATCTCCACCCCCGTTCCGGCCGGCACCCACGAGCTCTGCGCCTACGCCATGAACGTCGCGGCCGGCGCCGTCAACACCAAGCTCGGCTGCCGCACCGTGACCCGGACCAGCGACCCGGTCGGCTCGACCGCCGGCATCGCCCGGGTCGGTACCACCGACGCCGTCGCGGTCTCCGGCTGGGCGCTCGACCCCGACTCCGCCGCGCCGATCACCGTCCAGGTCACCAGCGACGGGGTGGTCAAGAAGCTGCTGACCGCCAACCTCGCCTCGACCGGATCGCTCACCGCGTGGCCGCGCTGGGGCGGCAACCACGGCTTCTCGGCCACGGTCAGCCTCGACGGCTTCCAGCACCAGGTCTGCCTGGTGGCCGTCAACGCCGGCGCCGGCGTGAACTCCCCGCTGGGATGCAAGCTGCTCGCCACCACCGGCAGCACGTCGCCAGCCGCCCCGACGAGTCTGTCCGCCTGGCCGGGCAACGCCCGGGCCACCCTGAACTGGACCGCGTCCCGTGCGGTCACCTCGCCGGTGACCAGCTACCAGGTCACCGTCTCCCCGGGTGGGCGCGTGGTGACCTTCGCCGGAACGGCCGTCACCGGCGTGGTCACCGGCCTGACCAACGGCGTCCAGTACAGCTTCGCGGTGCGGGCGATCAACGCCCTGGGCACCAGCTCGGTGGCAGTGGTCAAGGCGACGCCGACGGCCATCACGCTGCAGCTGACCCCTGCCCCGGTCTCGACCAGCCACTACGTCCGCAACCTGACCGGGACCGCCACCACCGACATCGCCCTGATGCGCAAGATGGGCGCCGCCGACGCCAGCTACAACCCGTCCGGGCACAGATACCTGGTGCTGCTGCAGATCGGCGGCCAGGACGAGTACCGCAAGGGCACGCTGCTCTCGGCAACCTCCCGGTTCGTCACCTACGGCGCGGTGGTGACCGCGATGAAGGCCTACCTGGACGGCTATGCCACCACCCAGAAGCCCTCCGCGCCGCTGACCCTGGCGGTCGGCACCAACAACGACATCGATGTCAACTACGCGGCTGGCGTGTCCTGGGCGCGCAATGTGGTCAATCCGGTGGCTGCCTACGCGGCGTCCCGGTACCCGGGCATGGTGATCGCCGGCGCCAACGACATCGAGCCCGGTTTCTCCGCGACGGTGGCCGAAAGCCGCGCGTGGGTGTCGGGTTACCTCGCCGCCACGACGTCCAAGTACGTCTTCAACGGCTCGGCCGACGGATGCTCGACGTCGACGGCCGGAACCCGGTGCAACAACGGCTGGACGATGGCTGACATGCAGTGGGTCAGCGGCGGCGCAGCACCGAGCCGGACGATCAGCCTTCCGCAGATCTACAACTACGCGATGCCGCTGCAGTGGAAGTACATCTCGCTCACCGGAACCGCGGTGGGCAAGCCCAAGATCTACTTCGGCGGGCCGCTCACCGAGGTCACCGCGTGCGAGCAGGCCCGCACCTGCGACAGCATCTCCAACATCGATGCCTGGAACCGGCTGTGGAGCGCCATCTCGTCCACGGCGGCCACCAGGCAGTCGGAGATGCCGCACGGCACCGACCTGCGCATCAACTAGGGTCCGGAGCCATGATCATCAGCAGCCGTCGCTCCCACCCGGCTCAGCAGGCAGGCGCGGCTCAGCAAGTAGGCGCGGCTCAGCAGGCAGGCCCGCACCCGGTGCTCCGGCGCCGGGGGCTGGCCCTGCTGCTGGGCGCCACCGTCGTGCTGGGCGCGGCCTGCTCGCCGGCCAGGAGCTCGGACGCGCCGGTCGTCTCAGCTTCCTCAGCGGCCAGTTCCCTGGCGGCCAGCACGACGCCGACCACCGCGGCTGCGTCCTCGGCCACCCCGCCGCTGACCAGCGCTACGCCGACCACCGCGGCTGCGTCCTCGGCCACCCCGCCGCCCACCAAGCCGGTCACTCCTGCCCCGGCCACCGTGAGCCGCGTCAGCGGCTGCGCCACCTCGGCGCTGACCGTGGCCGCGCTGCGCGGCTCCGGAGCGGCCGGCCACCAGTACGCCTTCCTGCAGTTCACCAACAAGTCGGCCAAGCAGTGCTCGCTGACCGGCTTCCCCGGCGTCCAGCTGCTCCGGGGCGGCGTCCTGCTCGGCAAGCCCGCGGCCCGCGCGAACAAGCCGGCGACCACCGTTCAGCTGGCCCCCGGCCGCTCGGCCACCGCTCGGCTGGTCGGCGACTCGACCTGCAACGCCGAGAAGTCCGACTCCATCCAGATCTATCCCCCGAACCGGACCGAGAAGGTGGTCGTGCCGCTGTCGATACGTGGCTGCCCGCTCACCATCGACCCGGTCATCCCGAGCTGAGCACACTCGGCGGGGTGGCTAAGACCGGCCCCGTCGGCGGGTGGCGCTCCGCCCCCGCCGGCGGGTGCAGAATCGATACATGACCTACCTCGCCGCCGAAGACCGTTACGAGCACATGACCTACCGCCGGGTGGGCCGCAGCGGCATCAAGCTCCCGCTGATCTCACTCGGGCTCTGGTGGAACTTCGGCGACGATCGGCCGCTGGAGACCCAGCGCGCGATCCTGCGCCGGGCCTTCGATCTTGGCGTCACCCACTTCGACCTGGCCAACAACTACGGCCCGCCCTACGGCTCTGCCGAGCGGAACTTCGGCCTGATCTTCGAGCAGGACTTCCGGCCGTACCGCGACGAGCTGTTCCTGTCCAGCAAGGCAGGCTACGACATGTGGCCCGGCCCGTACGGCGACTTCGGCTCGCGCAAGTACCTGCTGGCCAGCCTCGACCAGTCGTTGCGACGGATGGGCGTGGACTACGTCGACGTCTTCTATCACCACCGCAACGACCCGGACACCCCGCTGGAGGAGACCATGGGGGCGCTGGACCAGGCGGTCCGCTCCGGCAAGGCGCTCTACGCCGGCATCTCCTCCTACTCTCCACAGCGCACCGCCGAGGCCGCCCGGATCCTGCGCGAGCTGGGCACCCCGCTGTTGCTCCACCAGCCGTCCTACTCGCTGCTCAATCGCTGGATCGAGGGCGGGCTGCTCGACACCGCGGCTGAGGTCGGCGCCGGCGTGATCGCGTTCTCCCCGCTGGCACAAGGGATGCTGACCGACAAGTACCTCGACGGGATGCCAACCGGCTCCCGGATGGCGGCCCAGACGTCGCTGCCGGCGGAGCTGCTCAGCGAGGAGAACCTGCAGCGCATCCGGGCCCTGAACGAGATCGCCGGACGCCGCGGTCAGTCGCTGGCACAGCTAGCACTTGCCTGGGCGGTCCGCGACGAACGGGTGAGCTCGGTGCTGATCGGCGCCTCCTCGGTAGGCCAGCTGGAGCAGAACATCGCCGCCCTGGAGAACCAGTCCTTCACCGACGAGGAACTGGCCGAGATAGACCAGCACGCCGTCGAGGGAGGCGTCGACCTGTGGCGGCGCTGGGTGGCTACTAGCTGAGCCACGACGCAGCAGCTGCCCGGCAGCTCCAGCCGTGCGATCGGCCCTCAGAAACCGGCCCTGAGCAACCAGCCCTCAGCACCACCCGAGCAACCACCCGAGCAACCATCCGCGCGGCTGGCGGGCCTGAGGCGCCGATCACGGCCGGGAATGCCGCGGGACCGGAAGGGGGTTGGCCTCTCCGTGACGACGTCTGCCTTCGGATCGGCCGAACTCAGCACCGCAGCCGTCGGCCCGTCCAGCCACCCGGGCCGGCATCGCGTCCTGATCCTGGCCGCAATCGTGCTCACCGGCCTGACCATGCGAGTCGCCGTCACCAGCGTCGGCGCCGTCCTGACCGACCTCCAGCGCGGCCTGCACGCCTCGTCCTCGGTGGCCGGCATCATCACCACGCTGCCGGTGATCGCCTTCGCCGGCATCGGCTTCCTCGGCCCGCGGCTGGCGCACCGATTCGGTGAGCACCGGCTGGTCACGGCGGCGCTGCTGGCCGCCACCACCGGCCTGGTGTTCCGGGCGGTGGCCGGCAGCGTCTGGCTGTTCGCGGTGCTCAGCATGCTCGCCCTGACCGGTGGCGCCATCGCCAACGTGCTGATGCCATCGCTGGTCAAGAAGCACTTCCCCGACCGGATCGGGACGATGACGGCGGTGTACACCACCGCCCTGGCGATCGGCATGACCGCCTCGGCCGGCCTCACCGCGCCGCTGGCCGAGCTCGGCGGCCAGAGTTGGCGGTTCGGGATCGGCTCCTGGGCGTTGCTCACCGCGGTCGCGGTGCTGCCGTGGCTGCCCACCCTCGCCGGGGACCGGCCGCAGCCCGAGACCCTGCCCGATCGGGTGCCGCTGAACTGGCTGCTGCGCAGCAAGCTCGCCTGGGCGCTGACCCTGATGTTCGCCACCCAGTCCTTCCAGGCCTACATCGCCTTCGGCTGGTTCACCGACTTCTTCCGGAGCCACCAGGTGGACGCGACCCGCGCCGGCCTGCTGCTGGCCTTCTATGCGGCGCTGTCCATTCCGGTGTCGATGGCGATCCCGGCGCTTGCGGTGCGCGGCCAGCGTCGCATCGTGGTCGGGCTGGCGGCCGTCACCGTGGTGTCGTACCTGGGGATGTTGGTGGCGCCGGTGGGTGGCGCCTGGCTGTGGATGCTGCTCGGCGGCGTCGGCAGCGGGATGTTCCCGCTGAGCCTGACGATGATCGGGCTGCGCTCCCGCGAGCTGGCCACCACCGCCGCGCTGTCGGCGTTCGTTCAGGGCATCGGCTACCTGCTGGCCGGCACCGGCCCGCTGCTGGTGGGGCTCCTGCTCGGCATCACCGGCAGCTGGACCTGGCCGCTGGTGCTGCTGATCCTCGCGGTCCTCGGCTCGGCCGCCACCGGCTGGTACGCCGGGCGCGACGAGTACGTCGATGACCAGCTGCACCGGCCCAGCACAGCCGGGTGAGCAGCGAAGTGACGGCACAGCCCGCCGCTCAGTAGGCCTGCAGCCCCAGCCTGATCGCGATCGCCACGCCGGCCGCGGCGATCAGCAGCCGCAACGGCTGGGCAGGCAGCCGGCGGACCACCAGCGGCCCCAGCCAGCCACCGGCGAAGAAGCCGATCGCCAGCGGCAGCACCGCCAGCCACACCACGTCGCTGAAGACGATGAACCCGAGCGCTGCGATCCCGTTGGCCAGCGCCAGCACCGTGTTCTTGATCGCGTTGCTGTTCGGCAGCGACTCGGCGGTCGCGAACAGCAGCAGGGCGAGCATCAGCACGCCGGCGGCGGCGCCGAAGTAGCCGCCGTACACCGACACGGCGAACACCCCGGCCACCACCCAGCGCGCATCGGAGCCGGTGTGGTGCTGCTGGGCCCGCGGCCGGGGGATCAGCACGCACAGCGAGGCCCCGCCGATCAGCACCGGCACCACCCGCTCGAAGGCATCGGCGGGGGTGACCAGCAGCAGCACGGCGCCGAGCGCGCCACCCAGCGTGCCGGCCACCCCGAGGACCCGCATCCGCTGGCCCTGCCCGCGCAGCTCCGGACGGGAGCCGAGCGTCGAGCCCAAACCGCTGAAGACCAGGGCCACGGTGTTGGTGACATTGGCGATCACCGGGCTCAAACCCGTGGCGAGCAGCGCCGGATAGCTGATCACCGACGCCAAGCCGGTCACCGCGCCGGTCAGCCCGGCTGCGACGCCGGCCAGCACCAGCAGCAGGAACTCATAGCCCGACATCGGCTCCAGCCTTTCACGAGCTGTCAGAATCTCCGCCATGGCAGCCAAGCGCAGTGCCGGAATCCTGCTGTTCCGCCGGCAACCGGACCTGCAGGTGCTGATCGGCCATCTCGGCGGGCCGCTCTGGAGCCGGCGCGACGCCGCTGCCTGGTCGATCCCGAAGGGCGAGTACGGCCCGGACGAGACGCCGCTGGACGCCGCCCGCCGGGAGTTCACCGAGGAGCTCGGGCTGCCGGTGCCCGCCACCGAATTCCTCGAGCTAGGCGTGGTGCGCCAGGGCGGCGGGAAGCAGGTGACCGCGTACGCCGCCGAGGCCGACCTGGACCTCGACCGGGTGGTGCTGGGCACCTTCGAGCTGGAATGGCCGCCCCGCTCCGGCAAGATCCAGCGCTACCCCGAGCTGGACCGGCTGGCCTGGTTCGCGCCCGAGGAGGCCCGCGACCGGCTGATCGCCGCCCAGCGGGAGTTCCTGGACCGGCTGGCCGAGCGCTTGCTCATGCCGCATCCGCCTGCTGCTGGCTAGCCGGGACGTCCTCAGGCCGCTTGCGGTGGAAGAGCCGGATCGGCGCGGCCTCACTCGGCTGCGTGGCGGGCTCCAGCCGGCGCAGCACCAGCGCGCCGAACCCAGCGGCTACCAGGCAGGCCGCAGCGCCCAGCGCCAGGCCGGCCCGGCCGCCGAAGTGCTCGCTGACCGTGCCCGCGATCGGCCCGCCGATCGGCGTCGAACCGAGGAAGGCCACTCCCCACAGCGCCATCACCCGTCCCCGCATGCTGGGCGAGGCGGCCAACTGCAGGCTGCTGTTGCCCTTGGCGAGAAAGCCGACGCTGGCTGCTCCCACCAGGGTCAGCGCTGCCAGCTCCAGGGGCAGCGTCGGGGCGGCGGCGGCCGCGGCGATGAGGATTCCGAACACGGCGGCGGAGTTGACCAGCGACCTGATGCCTACCCGGCCGCGCGCTGCCACCCACAGCCCGCCGACCACGGCGCCAAGGCCCATCGCCGCCGTCATGAAGCCGTAGACCTGCGGGCCGCCGCCGAAGGTCTCCTTCGCCACCACCGGCAGCACGACCTGGAATTCATAGGCCAGGCAGCCGATCAGGCCCATCATCGCCAGCGGCACGGCCAGCTCCGGGGTGCGCCGCACGTAGCGCAGGCCGGCCCGCAGCTGGCCCGGGGTCCGGCTGGCCGGCGGGGCCGGCCGCAGCGCGGCGGTGTCCAGGACGGCCAACGACCAGACCACGGCGACGAAGCTGAGCCCGTTGAGCAGGAAGCAGATCCCGAGCCCGCCGGTGGCGATGATCAGGCCGGCGATCGCCGGGCCGATCGCCCGGGCAGCGTTGACCAGCACCGAGTTCAGGCTGACGGCATTGCGCAGGTCGGCCGGACCCACCATCTCCAGCACGAAGGCCTGCCGTGCCGGGTTCTCGAAGCAGGTGTTCAGGCCGAGCAGCACGGCGAGCAGGTACACCTGCCACAGCCGGACCGCGCCGGTGACCGTGAGGACGCCCAGCGTCAGGGCAAGCACGCCCATCATCGCCTGCAACGCCATCATCAGCCGGCGCTTGTCGACCCGGTCGGCGACCACTCCGCCGTACGGGCCGAGCAGCAGCACCGGCAGCGTCTGCAGGGCGACCACCAGGCCGAGCGCCGTCGGGGAGCCGGTCAACTGCAGCACCAGCCAGGCCTGCGCGACGGTCTGCATCCAGGTGCCGATCAGCGAGATCGCCTGGCCGCTGAAGAAGATGCGGTAGTTCCGGTTGGCCAGTGCGGCGAAGGTCTGCCGGCTTGCTGCGGCGAACGAGGTCACCGGACGGCCAGCGTCGGCTGGGAGTCGGTGGCCAGGGCCTTCCCCGGCTGGGCCTTGGACGCTTGAGGCTTGGCCGGCTGGGGCCGGGTCAGCTGCTCGGCCAGCGTCTCCAACGCCGGCAGCGCGGCCAGCAGCTGGCTGGCCTGCTCCGCCGGCAGCCCGGTGAGCCGGGCGGCGAGCAACTGGCTGCGCTGCCGCCGCAACCGCTGCTGCAGCGACCGGCCGGCCGGTGTCGTCGAGACCCGGACGGCGCGCCGGTCATCAACGGCAGCCGACCGCACCACCAGCCCGTCGGCCTCCAGCTTGCCGAGCACCCGCGACAGCATGGTCGGGTTCAACCCCTCGATGTCGGCCAATTCTCCGATGCCCAGCGGGCCCAGCCTGGCGATGGTGCCGAGCACCGACAGCTGGGTGCGGGTCATGCCATCGCCGGAGACCTGCCGGTCCACCAACCGGGCGATCCGCGCCAGCGCGATCCGCAGCCGGTCCACATCCTCGCCACCGAATTGACCCATGCCTGTGCCGCTCCTCGAATACTTGCCTATCAGCAAGCATACGCTTATACGTCGAGAGCGGCTACCAACCGGCCTCGGCGCAGAACGCCGCAGCGACCATGCGGCGGCGCTTGATCTCCTCGGCTACCGTCCCCCTGGAAACCTGTCACCGCTGGAGGAGAGTCAATGAGCGAAACCACGCTCCACTACGGAATCGTCGGATTCACCGTCCAGGCGGACGCTGCCGGCATCAAGAAGCTCGGCGACGACATCAGCAGCGCCGTCCGTCAGGGCGGCAACTTCGTCACCATTCCAACCCCCACCGGGGACGTACGCGCGCTGTTCACTGCCGGAGTCCCCGTCTGGTTCACCGAGAGCGAGGGCCCGGAGCACCGCTAGTCCGGCGATCCACCATCGCTCGAAGACGAGCCGCGCTGCAGCAGCCGCAGCATCTCGGGAAGCTCGAAGAACTGCGCGACCTCGATCGCCGACCTGCCGCCGTGCCCGGGATCCGCTCCGGCCGCCAGCAGCATCTCGACGATGCCGCCGGTCTGGCAGAACACCGCGGCAGCCAGCGCCGTCTGGCCTCGGTCGTTCACCCGGGCGGTATCGGCGCCCCGGTCCAGCAGCAACCGGACCGTGTCGGGGTGGGCGTGATAGGCGGCCAGGATCAGCAACGAGTCGCCGGCCGAGTTGGTCAGGTTCACCGGCACGCCGGCATCGAGCAGCTTCGCCAGCCGCTCGGTCTGGCCGTTCCTGGCGAGATCGAGCACCTCCAGCAGGAAGCCGATCTCCTCGTCGCTCAGCGCTTCGGGCATCGGCCCAGCTTACCTCGGCTAGACTTGACTCGATCAAGAATAGGGGTCAAGGTGGGTTGGTGGACTCCTCGAGCGCGTTGCGGCAGGCAGGCCTCCGGGTCACCGCACAGCGCCGGGCCGTCCTGACGGCCCTGCAGGGCGCCGCGCACCCCACCGCCGCCGAGATCGCCTCGCGGCTCGTCGACCTCCCGGTGGGCATCGCCTCCGAGGTGTCGCGGCAAGGGCTCTACAACGTGCTCGACGATCTGACCCGGGTGGGCCTGGTGCGCCGCATCGAACCCGCCGGGTCGGCGACGAGGTACGAACTCCCGTCCGGTGACAACCATCACCATCTGGTGTGCCGGACCTGCGGGCGGATCGAGGACGTGGCGTGCGCGATCGGCGCCGCCCCGTGCCTGGACCTGCCGAACGGCAATCTGCTGGACAGCAAGGGCTTCCTCATCACCGAAGCCGAGATCACCTGGTGGGGAGAGTGCGCCGAGTGCGCCACATCCTCCCCGCTGCCAACCGAAGGAGCAGTCGCATGACAGACGTGGCCTCGCAGGGCTCTGCCGAGGGCGACACCCGACCGGTCCTGACGAACCGTCAGGGTCATCCCATCTTCGACAATCAGAACCAGCGCACCGTCGGAGCCCGCGGGCCCGCGACGCTGGAGAACTACCAGTTCCTGGAGAAGATCAGCCACTTCGACCGCGAGCGCATCCCGGAGCGGGTCGTGCATGCCCGCGGCGCCACGGCCTTCGGATACTTCGAGGCCTACGGCAGCCTGGGCGACCAGCCGATCGCGGACTTCACCCGGGCCAAGCTCTTCGGGGAGAAGGGCAAGCAGACCGAGCTCGCGGTCCGGTTCTCCACGGTGGCCGGCGGCCGGGACTCCTCCGAGCTGGCCCGGGACCCGCGCGGCTTCGCGGTGAAGCTCTACACCGAGGAGGGCAACTGGGACCTGGTCGGCAACAACCTCGCGGTGTTCTTCATCCGCGACGCCATCAAGTTCCCCGACTTCATCCACTCCCAGAAGCCGGACCCGGTGAACTTCGAGCGGCAGGTCCCCAACCGGGTGTTCGACTTCATCAGCCAGACGCCCGAAGCGATGCACATGGTCACCATGGTGTTCAGCCCGCGGGGCCTGCCGGCCTCGTACCGCACCATGCAGGGCTTCGGCGTCAACACCTACAAGTGGGTCAACGCCGCCGGTGACACCAAGCTGGTCAAGTACCACTGGATCCCCAAGCAGGGCGTGAAGTCGCTGACCGCCGCGCAGGCCGCCGAGTTGCAGGGGCAGGAGCTCGGCTACCACACCAAGGACCTCTACGACGCCATCGAGCGCGGTGAGTACCCGGAGTGGGAGCTGCGGGTCCAGCTGATGGACGACCACGATCACCCCGAGCTGGACTGGGACCCGCTGGACGACACCAAGGTGTGGCCCGAGAACGACTTCCCGCTCCGGCCGGTCGGGCGGATGGTGCTCAACCGCATTCCGGAGAACTTCTTCGCCGAGAGCGAGCAGATCGCCTTCGGCACCGGCGTGCTGGTCGACGGCCTGGACTTCAGCGACGACAAGATGCTGGTCGGCCGGACGTTCAGCTACAGCGACACCCAGCGCTACCGGGTCGGCCCGAACTACCTGCAGCTGCCGGTGAATCAGGCCAAGCACGCCACGGTCCGGACCAACCAGCGCGACGGGCAGATGACGTACTACCAGGACGGCGCCGGGGAGAACCCGCACGTGAACTACGAGCCCTCGATCATCGGCGGGCTGCGGGAGGCGCAGTACCCGACCCATGACGAGCAGGGACCGGAGATCGCCGGCCGGCTGACCCGCAAGCGGATCCCCCGCACCGACGACTACCGGCAGGCCGGCGAGCGCTTCCTGCTGTCGGAGCCGTGGGAGCAGGACGACCTGGTGGCCAACCTGGTCGGCGCGCTCAGCCAGTGCGACCGGGCCATCCAGGAGCGGATGGTCTGGCACTTCTTCCTCTGCGAAGACGAGTACGGCCGCCGGGTCGGTGAAGGCCTCGGCATCACCGCCGACGACGTCCGGCACCTGCCGCCGCTGCAGAGCCAGACGCTGACCGAGCAGGAGAAGGAGCGGCTGGCCAACCTCGGCAAGAACGGCTCGCGCGATGTCACCGGATTGGTCATGACCCACTGCGTGCCGAACGAGCAGTACTCCGGCTGAGTCGGGCGAGCAGAAGGGCCGTCCTGCGCCGAGCGCGGGACGGCCCTTCTGGCGGTTCTGGCCTGAGGCGGTCGTCCGGCCGGGCTCAGCGGTCGGGAGCCGGCTCAGGCCGCGGCGCCGGCTCGAGGTCGAAAGCGGACCCGGTGTCGGGAACAGGCTCGGAGTCGGAC
Organism: Jatrophihabitans sp.; assembly: GCF_036388195.1. GTDB lineage: Bacteria > Actinomycetota > Actinomycetes > Mycobacteriales > Jatrophihabitantaceae > Jatrophihabitans_A. The sequence continues at coordinate 26,918 of NZ_DASVSG010000135.1, forward strand.
TCAGCGGCCCATTCCATCCGGTACCGCAGCATGGTGGGGTTGAACTCGATGCCGGCCTGGCTGGCCTGCTCGGCTGACAGCAGGTCGGTCTGCGGATCGCCGTCCGGATGGCTCAGCATCGCCTCCTCGGTCTCGATGACCTGCGGCTCGGCGGTGTAGCCGAGTTCAGCGGCCGCAACCCGGCCGGAGTGCAGGGCCGATTCGAGGATCGACAGGTCGCCATTGAGCGGAACGGTGCCCTGGTAGGTCCAGGTCGGTAGTTGGGTCATGACGCCACTGTCTCATCCCGATGCGCTCCCGCGCTGCCCGAGCTCCTCCGCCAGGAGTTGTACGGTGGAAAACATGGCGCTCAGCAAGGGTGATCGGGTCACCTGGAACACCTCGCAAGGCAAGACACAGGGGCATACGGTCGAGAAACGGACAGCGCCCTTCACCCACGACGGGCAGAAGTTCAACGCCTCGTCGGACGAGCCGTACTGGATAGTGCAATCGGAGAAGTCCGGCGCCAAGGCCGCGCACAAGGAGTCCTCGCTAACCGCGGACTGACCCAGACTGACTGAGCACGGACGGACCACGGCCTGACCTCGGCCTGACCTCGTACTGACCGGCTCAGGCAGTGGCCTGCCACGGCACGGGCGCCGCCCGCAGCGACCGCAGCATCCCGCTGGGGTCCTCGCTCTTGGCGATCGTCGTCCCGATCAGCACCCCGTCGGCGCCGGCCCGCGCCGCGCCCTCGATATCGCGGCGGCAACTGTAGGAGCTCTCCAGCAGGATCAGCATGTCCGGTGGAGCCATGCTTGCCAGCACCTGCCCATAGCTGGCCGACGGCCCCTCCAGCCGCAGCGCGGCGATCCCGCGGCAGTTGATGCTGACGGCGGCGGCCTCGAGCTCCACTGCCTGCTCCAGCTGCTGGGCGTTGTGCACGGCGATCACGACTTCAAGCCCCAGCTCTTGCGCCCGTGCCTTCATCGCGGCGAACAGGCCGGGATCGACGGAGGCGCTGATCGCCAGCTGCACCGCATCGGAGCCGGCCTCGGCCGACTCGTCCATCTGGTCGACGGCATCGAAGAACTCCTTGCGCATCAAGGGAACCGGTGACAGCTGGCGGATCCGCCGCGCGGTCTCGATGCTGCCGTCGAAATAGACCGGATCGGTCGGGGTGGACAGCGCATCGACCCCGCCGCCGACCAGCGCGCAGACGTAGGGCTCCAGCCGCTCGCTGGAGATCAGCTCACCGTCGCGGGGTGACCGGCGCTTGACGTCGACCATCAGCGCCGGCGAGCCGGCGGACCGAGCCGTGGCCAGCACCTGGAACAGACTGCGGCTCTGCATCGCGTGCCTCCTGACACCGGACCGCCGAAGCCGGGCGGCCGGTTATGACAGGGCAAGCCTGGCAGTCCTGTGGCGTGGGTCACCTCTTTGGCGCTGCCCTAACGCTGACCTCAGCCAGCCCGCGATGCCGGGTCAGCCCGGCTCGCCAGCCGGGCGGGCGGCCAGCTGCTTGCGCCAGCGAAGGAAGGACCGGGCGTGTCCCAGCGCGAGCACCGCGACCGGGTGGCCGGCCCGGCGGTAGACCGCCAGGAAGTCATGGTCGGCCACCGCGCCCTCCTCGACGGTGACCGAGTCGGCGCCCGTGGTGCGACCGGCCAGCTGCAACGTCTTTCCGTACTGGTCGGACCAGAAGTACGGCGGGCGGCCCTCGGCTCGCTGCTGGCCGCCGGACAGCAGCGTGCCGGCGGCGATGACCGCGCGCTCACGGGCGCCGGTCCAGTGCTCGAGCCGGTGGTAGGCGCCGAGCTCCGGCTCGTACCAGCTCGCGCAGTCCCCGACCGCGACGACGGCAGGGATGTCGGTCATTCCGTAGGCGTCGCACCGCACGCCGGTGGCGACCTGCAACCCCGAGCCGGCGAGCCATTCGACGTTGGGCTGGACGCCGACCCCGACCAGCACCACGTCGGCGGGGATGACCCGCCCGTCGGCGAGTTCGACACCGGTCACCTGCTGATGTCCGAGCAGCCGGCTGACACCCACGCCGCACAGCAGCCGCACCCCGTGCGCGGCGTGCAGCCCGGCGATCACGGCGCCGAGCTCGTTGCCCAGCACCGCGCTCAGCGGGGCGGGCAGGGCCTCGATGACCGTGACGTCCAAGCCGGCGGTCCGGGCCGTGGAGGCCACCTCGGCGCCGATGAAGCCCGCCCCGACGACCACCAGCCGGGCGCCGGGCAGCAGCCGGGCGCGCAGCGCCAGCGCATCATCGAGCGTGCGCAGCACCTGGACGCCGGGCAGCGCCGGCCACGGCATCCGGGGCCTGGCGCCGGTGGCCAGGACCACGCCGTCGACGGTCACCTCGCTGCCGTCGGACAGCTCCACGGCACGGCTGCCGGGATGCAGGCCGGTGGCCGCGACGCCGGTCCGCCAGTCCGCGTCCAGGGTTTCCCCCGCGCTCAGCAGGCCGATCTCAGCCTCGGTCACCTCGCCGGCCAGGAATGACTTCGACAGCGGCGGCCGGTCATAGGGCGGCCGGGTCTCCTCGCTGATCAGCACCAGGCCGCCGTCGTAACCCTGCTTGCGCAGCGCCCGGGCGGCCGACAGCCCTGCCAGTGATCCGCCGACGACGGCGATCCGCTTCACGGGCCGGTGGCGAGGATGGCGCCCGGCTGCTCGACCGGCGCGTCGGTGGAGACGGTGAGATAGATGTCGCCGTCGACGACGCTCACCTGGTGGGTCCGGATCGGCTTGGTGGCCGGCGGCCCGTCCGGCTGGCCGGTTCGCAGGTCGAAGCGGGTGTGGTGCAGGGGGCATTCCACCTCGCACTCGTCGAGCCAGCCATCGGCGAGCGAGGCGTTCTGATGGGTGCAGGTGTCATCGACGGCGAACAGCTCACCGTCTTCGGTATGGAAGATCGAGATCGCCGGCTTCAGCTCCAGCCGCCGGATCTCACCGGGCGGCAATTCCGCGAGCGGGCAGACTCGGATCATGGTGGATCACCTCGGGGTAGGGGACTTCAGGAGCACCAGCGAAAGCCTAGGTTGCGGCTTTCGGCCTGCACAACAAAGTGCGCACTACGCAACAAACGCCGTGGCGCCTCAGCCGTCACCCTCGACGAGGATCACATCGAGCGTGCGCGGGCCGTGCACGCCTTCGACCCGGTTGAGCTCGATGTCGCTGGTCGCGCTCGGGCCGCTGATCCAGGTCAGCGGCCGCCGGGGATCCAGCCGGGCCACCGCCTCGGGCACGCCGGCCACCACCTGATCGGCTCTCAGCACGATGAGCAGGTAGTCGGGCACCAGGCTCACCGCCCGGCGGCCCTGGCCCGGGCCGGAGTCGAGCACGAGGGTCCCGGTCTCGGCGATGGCCAGCGTGCAGGTGCACAGCACGCCGTCGATCCGGTCCAGCTGCGCGGGGGTCAGCGTCTCGTCGGCGAGACGCAGCGCGCGGGTATCGCTCAGCCATCGTTCGGGAAAGCCGTCAGGCGCCAGCACCGACTCGATGCCGTGCTCGGTCAGCCGCCGCGCGAGCAGCGCCGCGACGCCGGCCTCCTGGCAGCGGGAGACCGTGGCGCGGTAGTCCACCAGCCGGTCGACCAGCAGGTCCACCAGCTCCGGGATCGAGGGGGCAGCATCCCCGGCACGCCGGTACCGCCGCGGGATCTCAGCCCGCGGCCGACCGTCGCCCGGTGCCAGCGCGCCGGCGATCCGGGCCAGGACCTCGTCCCGCGCGCCCGTCATCCCTGCCCGGCCCACCAGTCGCGGAACGACTGCTCCGGCGGCGTCGGCAGGTCCCTGGACCTCGTCCAGGCCGACAGGGGCGGCGGCAACAGCCGGCGGCCGGCCGCGGACCTGCTCAGCCGGGACAGCCCCGCCAGCCGGCCCAGCCGGGCAGCGCGCAGCAACCAGGTCCAGCGCCGCCGGCCGCCCATCGCCCAGGACGCGGCCGCCATGCCGGCTGCCTCCGGACCGGGCAGCCGATGGCTGCTGGCGTTGTCCTGGTTGACCCGGCTCCGCAGGTGAACCAGCATCGACGGGATGTCGATGGCCACCGGGCAGACGTCGTAGCACGCGCCGCAGAGCGTCGAGGCGAACGGCAGGCTGGGATTGTCGGCCACCCCGGTCAGCTGGGGCGACAGCACCGCCCCGATCGGGCCGGGATACACCGAGCCGTAGGCGTGGCCACCGGTGCGCTCGTAGACCGGGCAGACGTTGAGACAGGCCGAGCACCGGATGCAGCGCAGCGCCGAGCGGCCCCGCTCGTCGGCCAGCGTCGCGGTACGGCCGTTGTCCAGCAGCACCAGGTGGAACTGCGCCGGCCCGTCGCCGGGATGCACCCCCGTCCACATCGAGGTGTAGGGGTTCATCCGCTCCCCGGTCGCCGATCGCGGCAACAGCTGCAGGAACACCTCCAGATCGGTGAAGCTCGGCAGCAGCTTCTCGATGCCCATCACGGTGATCAGGGTGTCCGGCAGCGTCAGGCACATCCGGCCGTTGCCCTCGGACTCGACGACCATCAACGTGCCGGTCTCGGCGATGGCGAAGTTCGCGCCGCTGATCGCCACCTTGGCGGTCAGGAACTTCTGCCGCAGGTACCGGCGGGCCGCCTCGGCCAGCGCGGCCGGGTCATCGGTCAGTCCCGGCTCCACGCCGGCCATCTCGGCCAGGAAGATGTCGCGGATCTCGGTCCGGTTGCGGTGGATCGCGGGCACCAGGATGTGGCTCGGCCGGTCGTGGCCCAGCTGCACGATCAGCTCGGCCAGGTCCGTCTCGAACGCGAGGATGCCGGCCTCGGCCAGCGCCTCGTTCAGGCCGATCTCCTGGGTCGCCATCGACTTGACCTTGACGACCTCGCGGGATCCGGTAGCCGCGACCAGGCCGGTGACGATCCGGTTCGCCTCGGTCGCGTCCCGGGCCCAGTGCACCACCCCACCGCGCTCGGTGACCCGCGCTTCGAGCTGGAGCAGGTAGCCGTCCAGGTTGGCCAGCACGTCGTCCTTGATCGCCGCGGCAGCGGTCCGCAGCTCCTGCCAGTCATCGAGCTCGGCCACCGCCGCGGCGCGCTTGGCGCGGATGATGCTGGTGGCGTTGGCCAGATTGCGCCGGAGCTGGCCGTTGCCCAGCGCCGTCTCGGCGGCGCGCGGGAACGGCTCGGAGCCGCGCAGCTGCCCCACCCCGGGCGGCGCGGTCGGCATGCCCAGATACGTCATGCCAGCGCCGGCTCGGATCGGGTGCTGGCCAGGATCTGCGCCAGGTGCAGGGTGCGGGCGCCGACGTGCAACCGCGACAGCCCGCCGCCGATGTGCATCAGGCACGAGGAGTCCCCCGCCGCGCACACCGCAGCGCCGGTGTCCCGGATCGCCGCCACCTTGTCGGCCAGCATCGCCGAGGACACCGCGCTGTTCTTCAGGGCGAAGGTGCCGCCGAAGCCGCAGCAGGACTCAGCGGCGGACAGCTCGGCGAGCTCGATCCCGTCGACAGCCCGCAGCAGCGCCATCGGCTTGCCGCCGACCCGCAGCAGCCGCAGCGAGTGGCAGGTCGGGTGGTAGGTCACCCGGTGCGGAAAGTACGCGCCGACATCGATCACCCCGGTGACGTCGACCAGGAACTCCGACAGCTCGTAGGTCCGGGCTGCAACCCCCTCAGCGGCGGCCGCCAGCCGCTCGTCGCCGAAGCGGCGGGCGGTGTCGGCGTGCTGATGCCGGATCGATCCGGCGCACGAGCCGCTCGGCGCCACGATCGCGTCGAACCCGGCGAACACCCGCACGTGGCGGCGGATCAACGGCAACGCCTCGGCGGGATAGCCGGTGTTCAGGTGCATCTGCCCGCAGCAGGACTGGTCCTGCGGAAAGACCACCTCATGGCCCAGCCGCCGCAGCACCCGCACCGTGGCCCGGGCGACGTCGGGAAACAGGCCGTCCACCAGGCAGGTCGCGAACAGTGCGACTCTCATTCCAGGCCCTCCTGCTCGACGGCCGGCCGGCTGCCCGGTGTGCCAGCAGGCTACCGCCTGCCTCCGGACGGCTGCCGAAGTCGTTCGGGCACCGGCATTGCCCTTGATTCAGCCCGCTGCCTGTCGATTACACAGGGGACGACGAGGAGAGGCATGGCCGCCGAAGGTGGGTCCGCCCGGGAGAAGGCCGAGACGCTGCGACAGCGGGCGGCCGAGGCCCGGCTCAAGGCTGACCGTATGGAGGCCAGCGCAGGACGCTGGGAAGCCGGCGTGCTGGGCGAGGAGCGGGTCGCCGCGGCCCTGGCGCCGCTGGAGGGCGAGCACTGCCGGGTGTTGCATGACCGGCTGCTCTACCCGCGGCAGTCCCGGGTCAACCTCGACCACATCGTGGTGTCGGTGGCGGGCAACTACCTCATCGACGCCAAGAACTGGTCCGGCCTGGTGACCGCGGAAGAAGGTGGCCTGCGCCAGCGGATACCCACCGGCCACTGGGTGCTCGACGGCAAGGTGGACAACGTCCGCCGGATGGCCGCCCAGATGGAGACCGGCACCTCCTCGGTGATCGAGCCCGTCATCTGCCTGGCGGGCGAGCACGCGGCGGAGTTCGGCGAGCCGAAGGTGGTCCGCGGCGTGTACATCGTGCCCGTCGGCCAGCTCGCGCAGTGGCTGCTGGCCCAGCCGCGCAAACCCGACCCGGTCGACCTCGACGCCGAGCTCGCCCGGATGGCTGCCTGCTTCCCGTCGGCCACCGACCCCGCCTACCTCTCCAGCGCCCCGATGCTGTCCGGGTTCGCCAGCACCGGCCGGGGCAGCGCGCGTCCCGCCCCGGTCCGGAGCAAGCCCGCCCCGCCGAAGCACGGCACGGGCCGGAGCCGGCGCGCCGTGGGCCTTCCCGCCGTCTCCCTTCCCGCCGTCTCCCTTCCTGCCCGAGGATTTCGCGCCCGAGGACTTCGCCGCTCGGCCGGCGTGCTGCTGACGGTGGCGCTGATCCTGTCACTGATCACGCCCGCAGGCCTGCGGCTCTGGCGCTCCGGCGCGGACGCCGCCGGAAACCTGTTCGCGCAGCAGGTCAGCTCCGCGACGAAGCCCGCTGCCAAGGCCTGGGTCCCGCCGTGCACCGCCGTGACCGACGCCGTGGTGGCCGAGGCCGTCGGTCACAAGGTGTACCGGTACGTCAACGGAGCAGCTGACGTCTGCACCTGGGGTTTCGTGCCCCGGCCCAATCCCACCGCACCGGGCAGCCTCCGGATCGCCACCGGATGGACCGCGAAGAACGGCGGCTACCCGGTCGGGAAGGGCGCCCGGTTCACCCAGACGGCCACCAGCCAGGTGCTGACGGTTCCGCAACGGGCTGCCGTGCCGGGCTCGACTGCCGCGCCGGCCTCGATCACCCAGCCGATGGTGCTGGTCCTGACCTGGCGGTCCAGCCCGGTCAGCTCGGCGCAGGCTCGCAAGGCGGTCACCCTGTTGGCCGGCGAGGTCGCCAAGCACCTGCCGACCGGGCCAGGAGCCACCCGGATCGTGCGCCGCTAACTCCGCGGACTGCGGCTTACTGGCTCCAACCCTGGCGAGAAAAAGCTCGCCGCTCTCACAGGGGGTTCCTATTTTCCTGCCTGGTGCCTACATTGACGCCATGTGTGGGCGCGTTCTGCGCCCCGAAGGAGGAGCTACCCCAATATGCGTAAATCTCGCATTATAGTCGCGCTCGCGGCCGCAGCACTGGCCGTACCGGCATTCGCCGTCAGCAGCGCAGGCGCCGCGTCCCAGGGCGCCCAGTCCAGCGAGGGCGCGGAGACGTCCTACGTCGTTCTCGCCAAGAACGGCGGGTCAGCCGAGGCGCTGGCCAAGCAGCTGAGCGCCGCCGGCGCGACCGTCACCTCGGTGAACCAGGCCATCGGACTGGTCACCGTCACCTCACGCGACACCGCGTTCACCTCGCACGCCCGCGGGCTCGGCGTCGCCGGCGTCGGCCGTGACCGCTCGATCGGTTACAGCCCCAAGGCGCTCACCCCCAACAAGGCGGTCGAGAAGGAGGCCCACCTGGCCCGGGGCAAGGCGACGGCCTCGTCGAACGGACATGCGTACGGGAAGTCGAAGGGAAAGTCGAACAAGCCGGCCGACCCGCTGGACAGCCTGCTCTGGGGCATGGACATGATCAATGCCCCTGAAGCACACGCGATCGAGCGTGGCGACCACCGGGTCACCGTGGGCATCCTCGACACCGGAGTCGATGGCAACCACCCCGACCTGCACTCCAACTTCAGCAAGAAGCTGTCGCGCAACTTCACCACCGACATGCCCGACATCGACGGTCCGTGCGAGTTCGCCGGCTGCGTCGACCCGGCGAACTGGGACGACAACGGGCACGGCACCCACACCGCCGGCACCGTCGGGGCCGCCCTCAACGGCATGGGCCTCAGTGGCGTCGCTCCTGGCATCACCCTGGTGAACATCCGCGGCGCCCAGGACAGCGGCTACTTCTTCCTCGGCCCGGTCACCACCGCTCTCACCTACGCCGGCGACGTCGGCCTCGACGTGGTCAACATGTCGTTCTACCTCGACCCGTGGCTCTACAACTGCGCCGGCGGAGCGCCGGAGGACAGCGCCGCCGCGGCAGCCGACCAGGCCGTCATCATCGAGGCGATGAACCGCGCGCTGAACTACGCCCACGGACACAACGTCACGCTGGTGAACTCGGCGGGCAACAGCCACGACGACATGGCCAACCCGCGCCATGACTTCTCCAGCCCGGACTACGGGGCAGACCCCTACGAGCGCACCATCAGCAACGCCACCTGCGTCAACCTGCCGGCCGAGGGACCGCACGTGCTCGGCATCTCCTCGCTCGGCCCGTCGGGCAAGAAGTCGGACTTCTCCAACTACACCACCGACCTCACCTCCGGCGAGGTCGACTTCTCCGCTCCGGGTGGCTGGTTCCGCGACGGCTTCGGCACGCCGAGCTACCGGACCAACGAGAACCAGATCCTCTCCACCGCGCCTACCCACGTGCTCCAGGCAGAAGGCCTGGTTGACGCGGACGGCAACATCACCGAGGACGGCGAAGCCCTCGGTATCAAGAAGGACTGCAACGACGAGGGTGTGTGCGGCTTCTACCAGTACCTGCAGGGCACCTCGATGGCATCGCCGCACGCTGCCGGCGTTGCCGCCCTCGCGGTCAGCGCGCACGGAAGCAAGGACTCCGCGCACCGTGGGCTGACCATGGAGCCGAACGCGGTGGCCGCGCTGATGGCCGCGACCGCGATCGACCACGCCTGCCCCGCGGGCGGCGTGCAGTCCTACACCCAGGAAGGCCGGTCGGCCGAGTTCACCGCCACCTGCGTCGGAACCCCCGAGTACAACGGGTTCTATGGCGCGGGCATCGTGAACGCCCTGGGGGTCGTCCAGTAAGCCCCTGAGATACCAGCAGTACGCCAGTGCGGCGGCGGCCTCCGGGTCGCCGCCGCGCTGTCATGTCTGAACCCATTCCTGAGCCGACGAGGAGACTTGAACTCCTAACCGCCCGATTACAAGTCGGGTGCGCTACCAATTGCGCCACGCCGGCCGGCGCGAGCAACCGCCCGCGAGCCTCGGCCATCCTAGTCCGAGGCGGCCGGGCGCCGGACCGGAGCGCAGCTGCCCGGCACCCACCTGTCAGCCGATTCACCCCGCCGGGTACCAATGACCTACTACCGAGGAGCAGCCACCGAGGGAGCCGACGATGACCCGAGCACACAAGCCCAAGGCCGGTTTCTGGATCCGGCTCTGCGTCGTGATCATCTACCCGCTCGACTCGCTGCTGTTCAAGCTCCGCTGGCACCACCTGGACCGGATTCCCGCCTCCGGCGGCGTCCTGATCGCCGTCAATCACATCTCCCAGGCCGACACCGCGACGATGGCCCGGCTGATCTGGCAGTCCGGCCGGATCCCTCGCTTCCTGATCAAGTCCAGCGTGTTCGGCTGGCCGGTCATCGGCCGCATCATGGCCGGCGCCGGCCAGATCCCGGTGCGCCGCTCCAGCAGCCAGGCCGCCGATTCGCTGCGGGCGGCCGAGCAGGCGCTGCGCGAGGGCGAGTGCGTGATCATCTACCCCGAGGGCACCATCACCTCCGATCCGGACTACTGGCCGATGCAGGCCAAGACCGGCGTCGCCCGGCTGGCGCTGGCCTGCCCGGAGGTGCCCGTCCTGCCGATCGGCCAGTGGGGCGCGCACCGCACCCTGCGACGCGGTGGCCGGTTCCGGCCGGTCCCCCGGCACCGGCACGAGGCCAGCGTCGGCGAGCCGCTGGACCTGTCGAAGTACCACGACGTCGAGCCGACCGCCGAGGTGCTGCGGACGGTCACCGACGAGATCATGGCAGCGGTGACCGCACAGGTCGAGTGGTTGCGCGCGGCCGAGTGAAGGAAATTCGGTGGCGTGAGCCCGGCGATGGCCGCCACGATCACCGGATGCCCCAGTTGGTCGAACCCAGCGCCGCCCTGGCGGAGTCGTTCCGATCCGCGATGGTCGACTTCGCCGCCGAGGGCCGCGGCGGTCCGCAGGATCATTCGGCCCTGGGCCACGACCTGACCGGCTTCGCCGCGCAGTGGCACACGCCGCAGGGCTTCGAGCGGTTCCTGGCCGAGCTGCGCCAGGCGGGCGACACCTCGGTGCCCCCGCCGCCCAACCGGGTGCACAGCAGCACCTACTGGTGGGCCGAGGGGGCGGAGTACCTGGGCAGCATCCGGATCCGGCACGCGCTCACCCCGCAGCTGCTCGAGGCCGGCGGGCACATCGGCTACGACGTGGCGCCGCGTGCCCGGCGGCGGGGCCACGGCACCGCGATGCTGCGGGCGGCGCTGCCGATCGCGGCGCGGATAGGGCTGGATCAGGTGCTGATCACCTGTGAAACCGACAATGTCGGCTCCCGCCGGGTGATCGAGGCCAACGGCGGGGTCCTGGAGGACGAGCGGTCGGGCATGCTGCGGTTCTGGGTGCCGACCATGCCGCGGGCGGCCACCGGAACGAGCCGGTGACCGCCCGCGGTCTTGCCCAAGGTCAGCCGACGGAGCTCAGTCGGGGTTCCTGGCCAGCGCCTGCAGCTGGGTGTAAGAGCCGTTGAAGTAGTTCTGGTCGCCCGGGTAGATGCCGCGGTCCGAGTACTGCCACATGGTCCAGGTGTAGGTGCCGGCCGGCGGGGTCGGCGGGGTGGAGCTGTAGCGCGCGATCCAGAACGGGTTGGTGGCGGCGAACGCGCTGGTGTTGCCGGTGCAGGTGGTCCACCAGTCCAGCGTGGTGTAGATCATCGGGTACTTGTTGGTGCGGTAGTGGACCCGGTCGGAGAAGGCCCGGATCCAGCTGACCATCGAGGCCTGGGACAGCCCGTAGCAGGTGGAGCCGTAGGGGTTGTACTCGATGTCCAGCGCCGGGGGCAGGGTCTTGCCGTCGCCCGACCAGCCACCGCCGTTGTTGACGAAGTAGTCGGCCTGGGTGGCGCCGCCGGAGTTGTTCGGCAGCGCGAAGTGGTAGGCGCCGCGGATCATGCCCACGTTGTAGGAGCCGTTGTACTGCTGGGCGAAGTAGGGGTTCTTGTAGCTGGTGCCTTCGGTCGCCTTGACGTAGGCGAACCGGGCGCCGTTGTTCCACGCGGTCGACCAGGCGACATTGCCCTGGTGGCCGGAGACGTCCATACCGGGGACGTAGGTGGCAGCGGTGGCCTGACTGGAGCCGAGGACGAGCGCGGTGACCATTCCGGCGCCGACCATGAGGGTGGCTACGGCGGCGCCGAGGATGCTGCGTACCCGGCGGGCACGCGGCTGTGTTTGGTTCATACGTTCTCCTTGGTGAACGGGACGGCGGCGGGGGGATGCCGCAACGGGGTTTGCGTCCGTAAATATGGATATATCGTGCGGTGCAGTCAAATCGAAATGATCACCAGAAACACACCTACATGTGATGTCTGCAGCGCAGGCTTCGACGCGCGGCAGGCCTGGCGTGCCTTGACTGCCGGCCCGGCACCTGACCTAATGAAGCCAGACCGCGATGCCGGTCGGGGTCGCCGCCTTCGTTCGGTGGAGGCGGATCCCGGCGCCGACCGGAATGCCGTGAGGCTCGCGCACCCGCGCGCAGCCCGTACCCGGTGCGGTCACACAACACCGAAAGGAATCAGCATGGCCGAAGTCCAGTACGTGGAAGCCTCGCGTATCTACCCGGGGAACCCGGTCCCCGCAGTCAACCGGCTCAACCTCGATGTCGCCGACGGCGAGTTCGTCGTCCTGGTCGGGCCGTCCGGATCAGGCAAGTCGACCGCGCTGCGGATGCTCGCAGGCCTCGAGGATGTCGACCAGGGCGAGATCCGGATCGGCGGCGTGGACGTCTCGCAGAAGCCGCCGAAGGACCGCGACATCGCGATGGTGTTCCAGAACTACGCCCTGTACCCGCACATGTCGGTCGCGGAGAACATGGGTTTCGCGCTCAAGCTCAAGGGCGTCTCCAAGGAGGAGCGGGCCTCGAAGGTGCTCGCCGCCGCCAAGCTGCTCGACCTGGAGCCCTACCTCGACCGCAAGCCCAAGGCGCTTTCCGGTGGCCAGCGGCAGCGGGTCGCGATGGGCCGTGCCATCGTCCGGGAGCCCAGCGTGTTCCTGATGGACGAGCCGCTGTCCAACCTCGACGCCAAGCTGCGGGTGGAGACCCGCGCGAACATCGCCGCGCTGCAGGCCCGGCTCGGCACCACCACGATCTACGTCACCCACGACCAGGTCGAGGCCATGACGATGGGCGACCGGGTGGCGCTGCTCAAGGACGGCATCCTGCAGCAGGTCGACACCCCGCGAAACCTCTATGACCACCCGGGCAACGCCTTCGTGGCCGGCTTCATCGGCTCGCCGGCGATGAACCTGGTCAAGGTGCCGTTCACCGAGAACGGCGGCGAGCTGGGCGGGCTCAGGATCCCGATCCAGCCGGATGCCGCCGCGGCGGCGCGGGCGGCCGGGCTGAAGGAGATCATCCTCGGCATCCGGCCGGAGTCCTTCCACGCCTCGGAGAACGGCCAGGGCCTCAAGCTCAAGGCGACCCTGGTCGAGGAGCTCGGCGCCGACGCCTTCGTCTACGGCGAGCTGCCCGGCACCAAGACCCACGACGTCGGCGACGACGGCGGCGCCAAGCCGTTCACCGTCCGCTTCGACGGCCGGGTGCCTCCGAAGATCGGCAACGAGATCACCCTGGACGTCCGGACCGAGGAGACGCACGCGTTCAACCCGGAGACCGGCGAGCGTCTCGGCGCCTAGCGGCCGCCGGCAAGGCAGCAGAGGGGGACGTCGGCTCGCGGCCGGCGTCCCCTTCTGGTTCCTCCGTCCTGGCTCGGGTCGCTCACGTGCCGGAACGGGTCAGTCCACGTGCCGGACGGGTCAGTCCACGTGCCGGAACGGGTCAGTCCACGTGCCGGACGGCTCAGTCGGCCCGCAACCACAGCGGGTGGTAGCTGAGCGGCACCTTGGCCTTGACGTCCCGGCAGGTGAGGATCGCCGGCGCACCCGTCACCCGCTGCACGGCGACCGTGCAGGAGCCGTCCGGCACCGCCAGCCGGACCAGCTGCACGCCCGGCGGCGAGCCCTGCACCTCCAGCACCTGGACGACGCCTCCGGACGTCAACCGGAGTTCCCGCTGGGCATGCACCACGGCGGCCTGCGCGGCGGCTGGCAGGCCGATCTGGCCGCGCAACCGGTTCGGCAGCACCTGCCCGGCCTCGGCCGCCGACGCCAGGGCAACGGGGTCGGTGATCCGGCCGTACAGCTGGCCGGTGGGCAGCACCAGCACGTTGGCTGCGAACCGGTCGCCCCCGACATGGCTGCATTCCCATGCCCGGCCGGGGCACAGCCGGGCGAGGGCGGTGGCGACCGGACGTCCCTCGATGGCGCAGCACATGTCCCGGGTGCCGTGCGCGCACACCGCGTACACCGGCCGGGTGTCGGTGGCCTGCTCGGCCAGCGCCACCGGATCGAGCTCGAGCAGCTCGTCTGCTGCCTGGTAGGTCCCCCAGACGATGCCCTGCCGGCCTGGCCGGCAGTCGGCGAATCCCCAGCTGCGCTGAACCGGTGCCGGGTAGCGGCCGGGCCGGCGGATCGCCAGCACCCGGACGCCCTGCTGGCCCAGCGTGCCGATCAGCTGCTGCGCGACCCGCGGATCGAACCGGGAATCGGCCAGGCCGCCGACTCCCCACCCGCCGGGCTGCTCGACGAGCAGCACCCTGCTGGCCGGAAAGGCGGTGCCGAGCATCTCATCGTTCCGGGCGATCGCCGCCAGCGCGCACCGGTTGGGCCGGTCAAGCACCGCGCTCGGGCACCAGGATCGCGGCGGTGAGCAGCGTGCGGACCAGGGTCAGCGCGGCCTCGGCGTCCAGCCCCGGCAACGCTGCCGCGCTCACCGGCTCGCCGGACAGCACCAGCTTGAGGGCGGCCTCAGCCGACAGCGGCAGGCTCAGGCTGGTGTCGATGGCCTTGACCAGCACCGCATCGGGCCTGCGTTCCAGCCGAGCCCGCAGGCCCGCACGAAGCCGGAACGAAGCCGACGGCGTCAGGGCGGCCAGCGCCGCCAGCTGCGCCATCGGCTCGATCGGCTCCGGACGGGTGCTGCCGGCCAGCTCGTCGGCAAGCCGGCCGGCCACCTGGGGCAACCGTCCTTCCTCGGCGAAGGCCGCGAACGCATGCACGGTCTCGCGCAGCTGATCGGCCAGCCGCGCCTCGGCGGCCAGGTCACCGCCCAGCGGCAGCGAGGCCCGCAGCTTCGGGTCCGTGGCCGCCTCGGCCAGCAGGTGCTTGAGCAGGCTGTGCCGGGTCACCGGGTGCACGCCGACGGTCAGGTGGATCGAGGTCTCACCCTGCGCCGTCGCGGAGTGGATGAACCCCCGCGGCAGGTACAGCGCATCGCCGGGCTGCAGCATGAGGTCGAGCAACGGTGGCTCGGCCGCCCGGGTCGTGACCGCTGCCCGGCGCTGCTCCCAGTCCTGGCCGGGCAGCGGATCGGTGAGCACCGGCTGGTGGACCACCCAGCGCTTGTGGCCGGCGATCTGCAACACGAAGACGTCATGGGTGTCGTAGTGCGGCGCGAAGCCCTGGTTCTGCGGCGGGGTCAGGTAGCAGTTGATCTGGACGGGGTGCCCCAGTTCGGTGCTCAGCGTGCTGCCGAAGCGCACCAGCGGCGGCCAGGTGCGGTGCAGCGCCTGCAGCACCAGGGTGGCGCCGTCGGCGACCAGCCCGAGCACCTTGTCGTCGGCGACCTGATCGGTCACGCCGGCCCCGACGCCGCCGGACCGGGTGAACTCCCGAGCGGGAATCACCTTGCCCTGCTTGGCGATCCGGAGGAACGGAGTCCGCAGCCCGCGCCGGGACAGCAGCTCATCGATCGCCGCGACATCGAGCAGGTCGGAGTAATCAGCGCCGCTCTCGGCGGCGGGGGTGAGCAACGGTCGCGCGGACCAGTACTCGGCGGCGAACCGCTCGGCCGGGATGGCGATGCAGCGCGCCAGAGCGCTGGTCGCTACGGCGTCGGACGGTAGGGCGTCGGACGGCAGGGCATCCGACGGCAGGGCGTCGGGCGGCAGGGCGTCGGGCAGGGCGGCGCCGACCGGGTCGGCGCCGCCCATCGGCCGTTCAGTACTCAGGCGCTGCCGCCCGTCCCACGGTCGGGTCAACCGGCGCCATTATCGGAGATGATTTCGTCCGAGCGGCCACCGTCCGCTCCGCCATCGGCTCCGCCGTCACCCGCGCCACCATCGGCTCCGCCGTCTGCGCCACCGTCACCCGCGCCGCCGTCAGCGCCGCCATCGGCACCGCCGTCACCCGCGCCACCGTCAGCGCCGCCGTCGGCACCACCGTCACCCGCGCCACCGTCAGCGCCACCGTCGGCGCCACCGTCGGCGCCACCGTCACCCGCACCGCCAGCGCCGCCATCGGCGCCACCGTCCTGCACACCGGCCATGCCGTCAGCACCGCCGTCAGCGGTTCCTTCGGTTTCCGTCATAGTGCTACTCCTCATCAAGGGCAGGCAGCGCCGGACAGCCCGGCGGCCAGGTAAGGGCACGCTACTCGGCCCGGTTCCCTACGCTAGCGACGAACCCCGTCCAGCGACAGCGATCGCCCTGCCACACCGTTATGATCGTGAGCGAACGCCTGCCGCCCCGGTGGCGAACTCTGGGGGTGGGGTTGTGCTCGCCAGCATCGGCCCGTACGTAGCGTGGTCCCCATGAGCGCCGGCACGTTGTACGCCATCAGCGATTTGCACGTCGGTCAAGCGGGAAACCGGGCCGTAGTGGAGAATCTGCGGCCGACGTCGGAGCAGGACTGGCTCATCGTCGCTGGTGACGTGGGCGAGATCTTCGCCGACATCGAGTGGGTGCTGACGCTGTTGAGCACGCGCTTCGCCAAGGTGATCTGGGCGCCCGGCAACCACGAGCTGTGGACCGTCGACAATGACATCGTGCGGGCGCGCGGCGTCGCACGCTACGACGCGCTCGTGCAGTTGTGCCGCAGCCTCGGCGTCGCTACTCCCGAGGACGACTACCTGGTGTGGACGGGCGCCGGTGGCCCCGTCCTGGTCGTGCCGATGTTCCTGCTCTACGACTACTCCTTCCGCACGCCGGGCACGCTCACCAAGGACGAGTCGCTGCGCCGCGCCTACGAGTCCGGCGTCGTGTGCACCGACGAGATACTGCTGTCTCCCGAGCCCTATCCGAGTCGCGAGGCGTGGTGCGCCGACCGCGTCGCGATCACCGAGCGCCGCCTAGCCGAGCGCGATCCGAGCCTGCCGACCGTGCTGGTCAACCACTTCCCGCTGGTGCGCCAACTGACGCAGGTGCTGCGGTACCCCCAGTTCGCGCAATGGTGCGGCACCGAGCTCACCGCGGACTGGCACAAGCGGTTCGGCGCCGTCGCGGTGGTCTACGGCCACCTGCACATCCCGCGGGTGACCTGGATCGACGGCGTCTGCTTCCAGGAGCGCTCGGTGGGCTACCCGGAGGAGTGGGCACGGCGCGGCACGCGGGTGGACGGCCAGTGGCTGGAGCCCGTCCTGCCCCTGACGCGCCCGGAGCGTCGCGACCGGTAACCGCGTCCGGTAGCCGATTATGCTTGCGATCATGGCCTTCACCGTGCGTCCCGCGAAGTCGTTTGCCGACCTGTCGCAGGTAATCGGCCCCAAGAACCCGCAGGCATCTGTGTGCTGGTGCCTGAGCCACCGGGTCGACTCCAAGACCAACAAGGAGCTCGTCGGCCCGCAGCGCGGGGAATACATGAAGAAGCTGACCAAGCGCAAGGTCGCGCCGGGCGTCCTCGCCTACGACGGCTCCGAGCCGGTGGGCTGGGCGGCGGTCGCGCCGCGCGCGGACTTGCCGTTCGCGCGGTCGCGGACGATTCCGCATGTCGACGACCTGCCGGTCTGGTCGGTCTGGTGCCTGCGGGTGCGCGCGGGACACCGAGGCAAGGGCATCTCGCACGCCCTGCTCGACGGCGCGGTCGACTTCGCCCGCGAGCATGGCGCGCCGGCGATCGAGGGTTACCCGGTCGACAACAAGGGCGACAAGGTCGACATCACCATGGCCTACGTCGGCACCCGCTCGCTGTTCGAGGCATCCGGGTTCAAGGTGGCGAGCGAGACCTCGTCGGTGATCGCCGGGTTCCCCCGCGTTCTCATGCGCCGCGAGCTCTGATCCCGCTCAGACCATCTGCGGATCCCGCTGACGCAGGCTCAACGGACGCAGGTCCGTCCACACCGATGCGATGTGCGCCAGGCAGTCCTCCTTCGAGCCGCGGAAGTCGGCGGTACGCCACCCCGCGGGCAGCTCGCGGCCGACGAGCCAGATGGAGTACTGCTCCTCGTCGTTGACCACGACGTCATAGTTGCGTTCGCTGCTCACTGTCGCTCCTCACTGTTCCCGACTGGGTATTGGATGACCTGGGTGTTCACATCTGAACCGGCGCCTCGTCGCGCTCCGACTTGGTGAGGGTGCGCAGGTAGCCCGCGATCTCCTCAGGGGTTCGAATGGCCTGCTCGGCGAGGATCCGCTCGAGCTCCGGGCCGCCGCCAGGGGCGAACCGGTGTAGCTGCCGGGGCGCGGCCGGGCCCTGCTGCGCGGCGATGCTGCGCGCGACGCCGGCAGCGATTCCCGCCACCCAGATCGTCGCGGCGTCCATCGTGCCGACCCGCTCGTACCATTCGGCGTCCGGAACGGCGTGGAGCTCCCATCCGCACAGGCGCGCCGCGGCGATGAGGTCGGCCGTTCCGCACACCACCTCCGGGATGGCGTTGACGAACTGGCAGCCCGGTTGATCCGCAGCCAGCGCCTGGTCGATGACGATGCGCGCGATGGCGTCCGCGGGCAGCGCCTGGAACAGCTCGTTGCGCGGGTTCTCGAAGCTGCTCGGGTAGCTGCCGGTGGTCAGCATGGCGAGGGTCCAGCTCCACACCGCGTCCGCGTCGTTGATGGCATGCCCCGCGCGGTCTCCGAACACGCTGGGAATCCGCACCACCACGGCAGCGGCGTCGAACTCCGCAGCGTGCCTGAAGTACTCCTCGGCGACCGCCTTGGATCGCGGGTAGCCGATCAGGCCGCTGGGCAGCGCGCGCAACGGCTCGGCGCCGATCTGCTCGCCGGGCCGGTAGGCGCCGGACTCGATGACCGAGCTCGCCGACACGTACGCGATCCGCTTGCGCCGGCCGAGTCCCGCGAGCTCGAGCAGCGCGGCCGCGCTGTGTGCGTTGACCTGCGCGAGCTGCGGGTACGGGTACACGTGATTGACCCATGCGCCGGCGTGCACGATCGCATCGACCCGCTCGGCGAGATCACGGTGGACGGCGTCGGACAGGCCCAGCCGTGGCGCGCCCAGGTCCCCGTCCACCAGCTCGATCAGCCCGGCGTCCAGGCCCTCGGCGACAGCGGCGCGGCGGCCGGCGCGGTCGGCGCGTGCGAGCAGCTCCTCGCGGCGCGCGTCCCCGCCGCGGACCAGGCCCACCGCGTGCAGCCCGCGCGAGACCAAGTCGGTCAGGACGTGCACGCCCACGAACCCGGTCGCCCCGGTGACCAGCACCGTCTCCGCGCCGTCGCTCGCGGCCGGCGCGCTGCGCGGACGCGGCCCGGCCGGTCGAGCCAGACCCTGCAGGCGCTGGGCGATGTCGGCGCGCACGCTCTCGATCGGCGCGTCCGCAGGCAGCTCCACCGCGCTCTGCCGCACGCCGTTCGACTGCGCTGCGCCATTGGCGTGCGCTGCGCCGTTCGACTGCGCTGCGCCATTGGCGTGCGCCGTGCCGTTCGACTGCGCCGTGCCGTTCGACTGCGCGCCGGCCAGCTCATCGAGGGCATCTGCCATCGCCTGCAGCTGCGGCCGCTCGAAGAGGACGGCCATCGGGATGTCGACACCGAACGCGGCACGGATCCGGGTGACGAGCTGGACGACCATCAGCGAATGGCCGCCGACCTCGAAGAAGTGCATGTCGGCACTCGGCGCGGCGATGCCCAGCAGCTCCGACCAGATCGCTGCCAGCTTCGTGGCGGTCTCCCCCTCGGGCGCCAGGACGGACACCGCATCGGCGCCGCCCTGCTCGGTCGGCCGCGAGGTGAGCCGCGCGGTGAGCGCGGCCTGGTCGAGCTTGCCGTTGCGGGTGAGCGGCAGCGACGGCACGACCTCGATCGAGGACGGCACCATCCAGTCCGGCAGGCTGCGCAGCAGCGCACGGCGGATCTGGGCGCCGCTCACGGACTCTCCGGGCTGTGGCACGACCCAGGCCAGCAGCGTCTTCGCCCCGACCCGGTCGATGCCCACCACGACGGCCGCCTGGCCCACCTCGGCAAGCCCGTCCAGCGCCGCGCGCACCTCACCGAGTTCGACGCGGTGGCCGCGGATCTTGTGCTGCTCGTCGCCGCGGCCGAGATAGGCGAGTTCGCCGTCGCGGCGGCGCACCGCGATGTCACCGCTGCGGTACATCCGGCTGCCGGGGACGGCCGACCACGGGTCGGGCAGCATCCGCTGCGCGGTGAGCGCGGGGTCGCCGCCGTACCCGAGCGCCACGCCCCGGCCGCCGACGAAGATCTCGCCGGGAACGCCGGTCGGCACCGGCTGCAGATCGTCGTCGAGCAGGTACAGCGACAGGTCGTCCAACGGCACGCCGATCAACGACTCCGGACGCTCGACGTCGGCGCGGGTGACGCGACGGAAGGTCACGTGCACCGTGGTCTCGCTGATGCCGTACATGTTGATCAGCTGAGGCTGATCGTCGCCGTACGCCTCGAACCAGTCCCGCAACGCGGAGTGGTTGAGCGCCTCGCCGCCGAAGACGACGTAGCGCAGCTTCAGCTCGGGCCGCCGGCGCAGCACCTGCGAGGCGAGCTGGCTGAACGCCGACGGCGTCGCGCTGAGCACCGTCACGCCCTCCTCGCCGAGGTGGTCGGCGAGCACGTCGGGGGCTCGGGTCATCCACTGCGGGACGACGACCAGCCGGCCGCCGTGCAGCAGCGGCCCCCACAGCTCCCACACCGAGAAGTCGAAGGCGAAGGAGTGGAACAGGGTCCAGGTGTCGTCCGGGCCGATGTCGAAGCGCCGCCGCGAAACCTCGAACAGCCGCAGCACGTTGTCGTGGGAGACCAGGACACCCTTCGGCGCGCCGGTGGAGCCAGAGGTGTAGATGACGTACGCGGGGGAATCGGCCGCGACGTCGACGGACACCGGGGTGTCGGGCGCCCCGGCGAGCTCGCCGTCCCAGTCCAGGACCAGCACCGGCGCGCTGCCGTCCGGAACCAGGCCGGTGTGGCCGGGCGAGGCCAGGACGGCCGCGACCGGTGTGCTCGCGAACTGGCGCGCGATGCGCTCGGGAGGGCTTTCGGGGTCGGCGGGCAGGTAGGCGGCGCCGGTCTTCAGGACGCCGAGCACGGCAGCGACCAGATCGACCGTCCGGTCGAGCACGAGCGCGACGACGTCCCCCGCCCGCACACCACGGGCCTGCAGCAGGTTCGCGATCCGGTTCGCGCGCTGGTCGAGCTGCGCGTAGGTCAGCTGGACGTCCTCGTCGGACACCGCCGGGGCGTCCGGGCGCGAGGCCACCTGCCGCGCGAAGTTGCCGTGCAGGGTTTGCTGCTCGCGCGGCGCGTCCTCGGTCAGCGTGCTGTGCAGCAGGACCTGCTCGTGATCGGAGAACACCGGCAGGGTCGCGACCGGCTCGTCCGGACGCTCCAGCCCAGCGGCCAGCAGCCGGGCGAACCACCGGGCGAAATCAGCCACGGTGCTCTCGTCGAACAGCTCCTCGTCGTAGGGCAGGTAGCCGACGACACCCTCGCCCTCCTGCCACAGCTCGGCCATGAGGTCGAAGTGCGTCGCGCTGCCCTCGATGTCGGCGAAGGTCACCTCGACGCCGGGCAGGCCGGGCGGCTCCGGCGCGCTGTCGCGCAGCGAGAAGGAGGTCTGGAAGACCGGGGTGGTGCCGGGCCGGCGCACCGGGTCGAGCTCCTGCACCAGCATGTCGAAGGGCAGCGCCTGGTTGGCCATCGCCTCCGCGAGCGCGCTGCCGGCGCGCCTGACCAGATCGCGCAGCGACGGCTGGTCGCTGACATCGAGCCGGATCGGCAGCCAGTTGAGGAAGTAGCCGACCATGCGCTGCATCTCCGGGCGCGGGCGGCCGGCGACCGGCACGCCGACGATGATGTCGTCACCGCGCACGATTCGCGACAGCAGGCCGAAGTACGCGCCGAGGAACGCGCCGAGCAGCGTCGCCGACTCGGTGCCGGCGAGCGTGCGCAGCGGGCCGACCAGCTCGGGACCGAACGCGACGCGGTAGAACTTCCCCTGGCTGCCGCGGATCGCCGGGCGAGGCCGGTCGGTCGGCAGGTCCAGGGACTCCGGCAGCCCTTCCAGGCGCTTGAGCCAGTACTCCAGCTGTGTCTTCACCGCTTCCTGGCGCATCGCGTTGCGCTGCCAGTAGGCGAAGTCGGGGTAGTGCAGCGGGAGCGGCTCGGGCTCGGTCCCGATGCCGATCTCCTGCGCGTAGAGGGCGCCGAGGTCGGCCAGCACGATTCCCAGCGACCAGTAGTCGGAGATGATGTGGTGCTCGGTGAAGACGAACAGGTACTCCTCCGCCGCGGTCCGGTACAGCCGGCAGCGCACCAGCGGGCCGTCGCTGAGGTCGAAGGTCTCGTTGACCGATGCCGATCCGCGCCGGCAGGCTTCGGCCCACGGCTCCGCGGCGTCGCGGACGTCCTCGACCTCCAGCGGCACGGCCAGCTCGTCCAGCACGATCTGGCGTAGCCCGGAGTCGGTGTTGCGGAAGACGGTGCGCAGCGCCTCGTGCCGCTCGATCAGCCGGGCGAGCGCCCTGCCCAGCGCGTCCATGTCGAGCGGGCCGGAGAACCGGAGCGCCGTGGGCACGTGGAACATCTCCGGATGCGCGACCAGCTGCGCCATGAACCACAGCCGTTCCTGCTCGTACGAAGCAGGGACGTCGATCCCGCGGGGCCGGCGCCGGATGCCGAGGTCGACGCCCGACTGCGCGAGCAGCCGTTCGAGCAGGTCGCGCTGGGCGGGGGTGAGCTCGTCGATGCGTGCGAGCGCCCGCTCGATCGAGCTGGCGTCCGGAATGGTCTGCTGCTGGGTCATGCCGCTCTCCTCCCCGCGCGGTGTCACCGCGCGGTGAAACCTCCGTCGATGAGTAGGTCGGTGCCAGTGGTCCCCGTCGAGTCGTCGCTGGCCAGCCAGAGGCAGGCGCGCGAGACCTCCTCGGCGGTGACCAGCCGGCCGATCGGGTGGTAGGACGCCGAGCTGTTCTCGTAGTCGCGCAGGGACGCGCCCATCGCGGCCGCCACCGCGACGGTGCTCTCGGTTCCCAGGTCGTCCGACGCGGCGACCGTGCTGGGCGAGACGGCGTTCACCCGGATCCCGTGCCGGCCGTACTCCAGCGCCAGCGCCTTCGTCAGGCCCAGCACCGCGTGCTTGGACGCGACGTAGCTCGCGTACAGCTCGAAGGCGACGCGGCCGCCGGTCGAGGACGTGTTCACGATCGCTCCGGCCCGCTGGCGCACCATGTGGGGCAGCACCGCCCGGCAGCAGCGCCAGGTGCCGTTGAGGTTGACGTCGATGACGAGCAGCCACTGCTCCTCTGTGAGCTCGTGCGCGTGCACCCCGCCCGGCGCCAGCAGGCCCGCGTTGTTGACGAGGATGTCGATCTGCCCGAACTCCTCGATGCCCGCCTCGACCGCGGCGTCGACCGCGGCCTGGTCCCGGACGTCGGCGACCGCAGTGACCACCCGGCTGCCGTGCCGGCGGCACTCGGCCGCGGTCTGCTCCAGTTGCTTGCGGGACGCGAGCGGGTACGGGCCGTCGCCACCGCCGATGTCGGTGAGCAAGAGGTCGGCGCCCTCCTTGGCGAACGTGAGCGCGTGCGAGCGCCCGAGCGCGCGGGCCGCGCCCGTGATCATCGCGACCTTGTGATCCAGCTTCATGTCAGCACGTACCCGCCGGCTGCCTGCCCGGACCCACGCCGCCTGGAGTGGCGCGGCAGTGCCCGAGCGCGCGGCTTGCTCTGCGCGTCACTCGCCTCAGTCCTCCCCGATCACCGGCGCCAGCACGAGCACGACAGGTTCCCCAGCGGCGGCGGCCATCGCGTCGCGGACCGCGGGAACTGTCGCCTTGCGCCGCAGGCGACTCAGTGTAAGAGCACTCTGCATTCTGGCTGCTCCAGAGTCGAATGTCGATAAGGCGATTTACTCGAAAACCTAGCATAGTCTGCAGTCAATTCATGTAGTGTGGCACCAAGAGACACCATATGGAAGTCGACGCTGTCCTCGTCCGAAGCTCGCCTGATCCCGGGAGGAGCATGATTCCGTTGGGCCCCCTGTGTGCGATCGCGCCTTGCGCAGCATCGGAATCAGGCCAGCCATCCCCGCGCTCGGGAGCTGCCCGGCACCTGAGAGCGATCCCAGCCCGACCCACAGCATATACAGACACTGCAATGCGGACTCTACAACTACTACACTTTGGTGATGTCTTTGTTTGGAAATGCAGTCTGCTTAACGGACCACTACCCGCAGGTGCCATGACCGCCGGCATCACGCTCCGGCCAGCCGCCCGCCGCGACGCCGCGCTCCGGATCGCCGCACGTCGCCCGCGCACCCTGCGCGCATCGTCCGCACGTCCCGTCAGAACACCATGACCCGCGGTCTGGACCGCGAGCCGACACAGCAAGAGGGGAACAACATGCAGGGCACGTCCAACGCACCGGTCGATGCTGAGGAGACGACGCAGCGCGTCGCTTCCCTGTACAGCCAAGTGCTCGAGATTCCAGAGATCGGCGCCGACGACGACTTCTTCGTCGCCGGCGGCACCTCCCTGTCCGCGCTGACCCTGCTCGACCTCGTCGCAGCCGAGTTCGGGGTGCAGGTGCCGGTGCGGACCTTCTACCAGGCCACGAGCGTCCGCGACCTCGCACGCGAGGTGCAGCTGCTCGCCGCGAAGGGGTGACCCGCGATGCTTCTCTCCCGGCCGCCGTTCGGCCCCGCTCCGTTCACCAATGCCGACCTGCTGGATTCCGGCTTCTACGCGCGCGCGGATCTGCATGCGATCTGGACCCACCTGCGCGAGAACGAGCCGGCGTACTACTGCGACCCCGGGGATGGCCGTGAGCCGTTCTGGGTCCTCACCCGGTACGCCGATGTCACCCGGGTCCTCCGCGAGCACGAGTCGTTCTCCTCGCGCAGGGGCACGATGCTGTGCATCATCGACCTGAGCATGCCCGACTTCGCCTCGGACGACATGATGCCCGACACCGACCCGCCGCGGCACCGCCGGCTGCGTGAGCCGCTCAACCGGGTGCTCACGCCGCGGATGGTCGCCCAGCACGAGCCGGCGATCCGCGACATCGTGCACGACCTGTTGCGGCCCGCGCTGGACGGTGAGGTCTTCGACTTCGCGCGTGCGGCGCTGATGTTCCCGATGGCGTTCACCGGGATGCTGATGGGTGTCTCGCCCGAGCGCTGGGAGCACATGTCGGAGCTCACCACGATGACCATCGCCTACGACGACCCGGACTACTCGGTCGGCTCGTCCCAGGCGACCGTCCGCCAAGCGCACCACGAGCTGTTCTCGGTCTTCCGCGACGAGGTCAACCGCCGCACGCAGGATGACAAGGGCACGGACCTGATCGGCATCCTGCGGCGCATGTCGGTCGACGAGGATCCGCTCACCGAGCACCAGATCATGCTCAACTGCTACGCGCTGCTGCTCGGGGCCAACGTCACCACGCCGCACGTGATCTCGACGATGGTAGCGATGATGGCCGAGCACCCCGATCAATTCCGGCGCGTGCGCGACGATCCCGAACTACGCAAATCATGCGTGCAAGAGGTGCTCCGGTGGTCCTCGCCGGCCAGTCACTTCATGCGCTACGCGGTGCGCGATGTGGAGTTGCACGGCCGGACAATTCGGGCGGACGAGCCGGTCAGCGTGTGGCTCGGCTCGGCCAACCGGGACGAGCGGGTGTTCCGGGACCCGTGGACCTTCGACGTGGCGCGCCGGGGGAACAGGCATGTCGCCTTCGGAAGCGGGCCGCACTACTGCATCGGCGCCGGGTTGGCGACCCTTGCGGTGACGGCCTTCCTCGACCACCTGGTGAACCTGGTGGACGAGGTCGAGCTCGCGGGTGAGGTTCGCCATCTTGCATCCAACTTCGTTGCCGGATATAAGAGCATGCCAGTTCGGATGACTGCATCGGCTGATGCGCTCAGATCAGTCCCTAGTTAACAGGTTGCAGACATAGACGTATTGTCACCGCCAATTCGACCAAATACACTCTTCATCCTTGTCACATAAAATCCGAACAGGAGAAGATGTGCGTCGCCATACCTCCGCCAAGTGGTTCGACCAACGCTTCCGACTCAGGAACCCCAAATACAGCCTGTACTGCTTCCCGTTCGCCGGCGGCGCCGCGACCTACTACGCCGAGTGGGCTGATCGCTTCCGCGGTCCGATAGAGCTGGTGCCGGTCCAGCTGCCAGGACGAGGCCCGCGCATGGCAGAGCCGTTAGCCACGCGTATCGAGGACCTCGCCAACGACATCGCCGTGGCGATCGCCGAGGAGGACACCGTTCCGCTGCTGTTCGGCCACAGCATGGGCGCGATCATCGCGTTCGAGGTCGCCCGGCGGCTGCAGTCGCTCGGGCGGCCGGCCGCGCACCTGTCCGTCAGCGGGCGGCCGGCGCCGCTGCTGTCCCGCCCGGCGGAAATGGTCAGCCGGCTCCCGCACGCCGAGATCGTGCAGGTGCTGCGCGACTACGGGGCGGCCGACGAGGAGATCCTGCAGCACGAGGAGCTCCTGGCGATGCTGATGCCGATCATCCGCGCCGACTTCGCGATGATCGAGTCCTACCGCTACGAGCCGGGCACGCCGCTGGAGTGCCCCATCTCCTCCTGGTGCGGCACCGCCGACCCGGAGATCGATCTCGAGGAGATGCAGGGATGGGCTGAGGAGACCACCGGCGGCTGGAACCTGTTCGGCCGTCCGGGCGGTCACTTCTTCCTGTCCCAGCACATCGAGGAGATCAGCCGGGTCATCCACGAAGCGGTTGCCCACGCCGACGATGAGGTCTACGTCGGCGTGGGCGGCCCGTGGAGTTACCGGCCGGTGTAGCCAGGGCTTTCCACCGCGGGGTCGCGAAGCGGGTGGGCGTCCACCCCACGGTCGGCTCAACCCGCGAACGCCGCCTCGGTGTCGGTGACGTCCAAGGTCGCTGCCAGCTCGCGCACGGTGGGGTGTTCGTACAGCGAGCTGACCGGCAGGTCGTAGCCCAGCGCGGCGCCGATCCGCTCGGCCAGCTGCATCGCGCGGACGGAGTCGCAGCCGAGCCCGAAGAACGAGTCGTCCCGGCTGACCTCACCGACGCCGAGCAGGTCGCCGGTCACCTCTGCGACCAGCAGCTCGGCGCGGCCGACCGGCTCGCGGTGCCTGCCCGCCCGGACGTCCACGGCGGCGAGCACCGCGACCGGGTCCACCGCTCCGGCGGAGTCGACCGGCAGCGCGCGCACCACCACCACGCGGGCGAACACGCCCTGCGCCGCGAGCTCCGCGCCGACGGCTCGGCCCACCTCGTCCGGATCGAATTCGGAGTCCGGGACGACGGCGACGACGACACCCCCGCCCTCGAACTCGTCAGCGGCGAGGTAGGCCTTCATGTGCGGATTTCCGGCGTCCACCCCGGCCAGCACGGTCGGGGCCGGGTTGTGCAGGCTCTCGATCAGCAACGACAGGCCCTCGGCCGGACTGATCAGGCGCAGCCCGCGGTGCCGGGCTGCCGCGACGAGCGGGCTGCCCTCGTTCATCCCGGAGCCGTCCCACATGCTCCACGAGATCGAGCGCACCGCATGCCCGCGCGCGGTCCACTGGTGCGCGAACCCGTCCAGCGTGGCGTTCGCGGCGGAGTAGGCGCCGAAGCTGGCTCCGCCTAGGAACCCGTTCACCGACGAGAAGAGCACGACCGAGGCGTTGGGCCTGGTCTCGAGCAGGCGGTCGATCGCGGCGGCGCCACCGAGCTTGGGCCGCAGCATCTGCCGCAGCCACGGCACCGTCTCGTGCCGCAGCTCGTGGGCCGACAGCTGCTGCCACTGCGGCGCGACCGGCGCCCCGGCGGTGTGCACGATGAGGTCCAGGTTGGCGTTCCAGTCCTGCTCGGCGGCGGCGACCACCGTCGCGAGCGCCTCGGCGTCCGCGACATCCGCGACGGCGTACCGCACCTCGCCCAGCGTGCGCAGGTCGGCGAGGACGCGGTCCCGGCCGCTGGCGGCCAGCTGGTCCTCCGGGGTGCGGCCGACGATGAGCAACCGGGCTCCGGCGGTGACCAGCAGGTGCTCGGCGACGACCTGGCCGAGCCCGCCGAGCCCGCCGGTGATCAGCACGGCGCCGTCCGGGGGCAGGAAGTGTTCCGGCAGGTCGAAGCGGTCGGTCCGCTCGACGCGCCGAAGCCGCTGCGCGTACCCGACCCCACCCCGCAGCGCGGCGATGTCGGTGTCGTAGGCCGGGATGGCCGCGGGCCGGTGCGCGAGCTCGTCCGCGCCCGGGGCGTCGATCATGCGGATCGAGCGGAACAGCCGCTCGGCGGCCGCGGTGCGCACCAGGGCCGGCAGCGCTGCCCGCGCGGGCACGACCGGGTCGTGCTCCTGGACGCCGATCGCGCCGGTGGTGAGCACCGTGACGTCGAGCTCGGGCAGCCGGCGGGCCAGCGCTCCCATGGTGATGACGAACCGGGCCGCCGGGCCGTAGTCATCGGCGTCGGCAGGCGCCTGGCCCGCCTCGACCGCGTAGATCACCCGATCGGGGTGCGCCACGTTCTCGCGCAGGTGCGCCATCGCGCGCACGTGCTGCTCCGGGTCGGTGAGATCGGCCTCGACGCGGCGCTCGTCGATGACCCGGAACTGCGCAGCGGAGGTGATGATCGCGTCGATCCCGTCCGGCTCCGCGGCCCAACCGGCTGGCGCGTACAGGACGGTGCACGACGCGCTACCGCCGGGCTCGGCCAGCTCGGTGGGCACCCAGGCCGGCACCAGCAGGGCGTCGTCGTGGTCCTGGGCGCCCGGCGCGGCGTCGCCCGGGTAGGTCTCGGTGAAGCGGCCGTCGCGCAGGCCCTCGATCAGGCGTTCGCGCTGGACCTTGCCACCCGGCGCGCGGGGGAAGTCCGCCTCGCTGATCGGGATGAGCCACTTCGCGCGCAGGCCGAGGTCGGCGGCGAGCGTGCCGGCGATCTCGGACAGCAGCCGCTGCAGCTCACCGGCCGCGTCCTCGGCGGGCACGAAGAACACCACGATCGAGTCGGTGTCGTCAGCCTCGTCGCGCATGGCGCAGACCACCGTGCAGGCCGGCCGCACGCCGGGCACCCGCTCGATGACCGCCTCCACCTCGTGGGCCGGGTAGTTGACGCCGTTGACGATGACCATGTGCTTCTTCCGGCCGCTGAGGAACAGCCGGCCGTCGCGCAGGAAGCCCAGGTCGCCGGTGTCGAACCAGCCGTCGCCGGTGAAGCTCGCGGCGTTCGCGGGCTCGTTGTGCAGGTACTGCTGGAGGATCGTCGTGCCGGAGACGTGCAACCGCCCGACGCGTCCCTCGGGCAGCAGCGTCCCCTGGTCGTCGACGATGCGCAGCGCGACGCCCGGGATGGGGGCGCCGACATCGCAGATCGACACGGTCTGGGGCGTGCCCGGCGGGAACTCGACCAGCTCCCCGTCCAGGCTGGACGGGTCGAGGGTGATGGTGCCCACCCCCGGGTCGCGCACGTCCATGCGTGAGTAGGTCACCCCGGACGAGGTCTCCGACATGCCCCAGCAGGGCACCATCGCGTCCGGTGGCAGGCGGTGCGGGGTCAGCAGCTCGACGAAGCGCAGCGCGGTGCTGGGCACCACCGCCTCGCCCGCGTTGCAGATGTTGTTCAGGCTGGACAGGTCCCACTGGGCGGACTGGATCTCCTCGGCGCACTTGACGACCATCGAGAACGCGAAGTTCGGCGCCCAGGTGTTAGTCACCCGGAACCGGTCGACGAGATCCAGCCAGGTGGTC
Organism: Jatrophihabitans sp.; assembly: GCF_036388195.1. Taxonomy (GTDB): domain Bacteria; phylum Actinomycetota; class Actinomycetes; order Mycobacteriales; family Jatrophihabitantaceae; genus Jatrophihabitans_A. The sequence goes on from NZ_DASVSG010000135.1 coordinate 56,403, forward strand.
GGACGGCGGACCACCAGCTCGGTGGGCGCGTTGACGTGCTCGCAGCGCAGGACGACGTCGCGCAGGTTGAACATCACCATGCCACCGACGTGGTCCAGCGGCATCCAGTTGAGCGAGATGTCCTCCGCGGTGAACCCGTTCGCAGCGATCGCCGCGTAGGTGCGCGCGATGATCGAGCGGTGCGTGTGGTGCACGCACTTGGGCGTCCCGGTGC